>DASQFN010000047.1:0-300000 GCA_035633115.1 Gemmatimonadaceae bacterium
GTGAGACCCGCTTGAACAGACTCTCGCCCGGGAGTCCGCCGGTAGGGCTTGATACGTATAGCTGGCTGTTACTCGTCACCTCCAGGTTGGTTGCGACAATACCGCCGGTGACGGTCGTCCTGCTGCCGCTGGCGATCTCGAGTGGCTGCGTCGGGAAGTACAGGGTGCCGTTGAACACCGAATTCGAGCCGCTGCTGATCTCGTTCTCATACACAGCGCCCGACAGTCCGCCCGCGGGATCCTGGTAGAACAGAATACCAGCCAGAGCGCCCGTCGTCGGCGCCGACAAATTCGCGTACGAGGCGCTTCCCAACTTGATCTTCATAAACTTGTCGCGGCCATTGGGGTCGATGCCGTTGGTGTTGACCAGGGTCACGCCGGTGCCGGTGATCACACCTCCACCCATCTCGAGCCCTCCCCCTCTCAGGATGTAGAGGCCCGGATTGAGGGTAGCTGTGCCGGTACCGGTGATGTTGATACCCCCGCAATAAATCCCGGGCGACAGCGTGAGGGAGGCGTTGTCAACCTTCATATTGGTGTAGTCGCAGGTCGTCGCCTCAACGCAACTGGGGTTCGGTGACGCCGAGCAGAACGGCGGCACGCTCAGGTACGCAAGCGGATCCGTCGCAAGCGGCAGTCCCGTGGCCGTGCTTCCGGCTGGGACTACGACGGTGCCACCCGATTGGTTAATCCCACCAGTGACGGCAAGGGAGGTGGCCACAAGCACCGCGCCGCTCTCTATCGTAGCCGCGTTGTTTCTATTTGAGTTCACGACGATACCGCAACTGGCCTCCAATCGCGATGGATTCCCACTCACGTAGAGTGACTTCTCGTCGTTAGGATCGAGAGTGTAGATGCAGCTCAAAGAAGGGGCGGGCATACCGGCAACAGCGCGCACGTGGATTGTAACCGAGGTCCGTCCGAGCAGGGTAGAAAAAATGGTTGTGGCCGGGCGGGTAACCAGCACCTCGACGTACTCGAGGTTGTTTATGTAGAATCCGCTCGCCGGCCCGTTGTAAACGGACACCGTCACGCCGTCAGTGGCGTCAGTGAAGCCGTTCCTCGTCGTCTCGGCGCGCGCGGATGCGAACACCGAATCCTGGGGTTGTGCCCGGAAGATCTCGTGGGCGCCGGCCGTTGCCCCGGCATCGGCAGCCGTCTGGGCGATGCGCCTCTGGCGCTGGAGTGATCCCACGTCTATCGCCAGAGCCGAGACGCTCATGACTCCGACCAGCGACACAGCAACAAGCGGCAGAACAGCACCGCGCCTGGTGCTCGGCAACCGTCCACGCCCGGCCGGCGCGTGTCGGCGGGCTGGATGCCCGGATCCGATCTCACCCATTCTCAATTCCCTGTTTTAGGACCATGCCGATGATTAACGCTAACTTCACCGGGGAGCGCATGCCAGATACACCAAAGACGACGACATACGGAATCTGTCACCTTCGGCAGTAATATCGGCGTGAGATGCTCAGCCGGCAGGCAAGCGTCATCCCGAGCGATACAACGGCACTTAAATGACGCAGTACCCGTTTTCCCGTCACCAGATACACCAGAGACGACTGCGTAGGGAATCTGTTACCTGCGGCCACCAGAAGCGCGACGCCGGCGGCGGCCCGTCGGTCACTCGACGAGAGAGACGCGCCTGATCAGTGGCTCACCCGTGAGTCCGCCGGTCATGTCCACGCTTACTATGCTGTTGCTCGTCACCGTCACTTTGGTGGCGACCACACCACCGTTGATTGTCGTCGTGCTCGTGCTGGCGCCCAGCTCGATCGGCTGAGTCGGAAAGTAAAGCGTCCCGGTGAACACCGCATTCGAGCCGCTGGCGATCAGGTTCTCATACACAACGCCCGGCTCTCCGGCCGCGGGATCCTGGAAGAACAAGATGCCGGCCAGAGGCCCCGTCGTCATCGCCGACAGAGTCGCCCGCGAGCCGCTCCCCAGCTCGAACTTCTTGAAGCCGCTGGCGCCACCGTTGGCGGCAGTGGCGTTGGTGTTGAAGAAGGTCACGCCTGTGCCGGTGATTACGCCCGAGCCCGACTTGAGGCCGCCCCCTCTCAGGATATAGAGGCCCGAATTGAACGCGACGGTGCCGTCGATCTCGATCCCCCCGCAGTAGATCCCCGGTGACAGGACGGCGGTGGTGCTGGAAGCGATTTTCGTATTGGTATAGTCGCACTGCGCGGGGTCGAAGGACGGAGGCTCCAGGTATGCAAGCGGATCCGGCGAAGGCGCCACTCCCGTTTCCATGGTTCCGCTGATCACGACAGTGCCACCCGACTGGTCTATCCCACCGGTGACGGCAAAGGAGTCGCCTGTAAGCGTTCCGTTGCTCTCTATCACGACCGCCTTGGAGTTCGACGAGTTCACGACGATCCCGCAGCTGACGTCCAATCGCGATTGCGACCCGCTCACGTTGAGGGCCTTCTCGTCAAAGGGCTCGAGAGCGTAAATGCAACTCTCAGAAGGGGCCGGGATTCCGGCAACACCGCGTACGTTGATTGTAACCGAGTTCCGTCCGAGCAGGCCGCCAAAAATGGTGGTCGCGGGGCGGGAGATCACCACTTCGACGAACTGGTCGTCGCCGATGTAGAATCCGGTCACCGGCCCGTTGTAGACCGACACCGTCACGCCATTGACACCGTGCGCAAAACCGTTCCTCGCCGTCTCGGTTTTTGCGGATAGTTCCACTGAATCCGGGAACTCCCTGTAGATCTCGTGGGCACCGGCGGTCGCACCGGCGTCGGCCGCCGTCTGGGCAGTGCGCCTCTGGCGATGGAGTGATCCCACGTCAATCGCTAGAGCCGTGACGCTCATGACCCCGACCAGCGACACAGCAACCAGCGGCAGAACAGCACCGCGACTGTTGCTCGGCAACCGTCCGCCTCGCTCACGTGAGCGTTGGTTGCGCAGGCGCAGCCGCTCCGATTCGATCTCACTCATACCCAACTCCGGTTCGGGACTAGCCGCGCTGCCCCCGACTTACCGCGCGACCCCGCGTCAGCTCATGCTCGGCATAAACACATGGGGTCGGGTAAGCCCTAATATTAATAGAATAGCAATGACCTGCCCCCTGTCAACGGCCGTTGGCTTGAGCCGTTGGCTTGAGCGTGACGAGCGGAGCCCGAAAACGCGGTCCACTTCGCTTCCTTACATGAGAATCCTGACGGATGGCGATGCTTTATTTGGTCGGGCACTACATTTGTGATCCGAGGGCGCGAATCGCTGCACGAACCGCCCCCCGGGCGGGGACTATCTCGGACGAGTTGAGCTGAGCGCCGGGGACCGCCGATCGGATCCGCCGCTCGACTTTTTTTCGGAGCAGCGAACCCTTCTGGAGGAGGCCACCGGAGAACGCCACGTTGATTGAAGCGCGCTCGTCGCCGAACAGCCGCACCGCGAGAGCCCTCACGTGAACGACGAGCTCTTCGGCGGCGAGCGAGACGAGCGCATTTGCGCGCGCATCACCGGCTGCGGCGGTGGCCATAACGACCGGCGCCAAGCCGGCGATAGTCGTGGTGCTGGCGGCGATTGCCCAGGGAATCAGCTCCTCGACAGTGCTCACTTGAGCGGCGGTCACGATGCTTCCGGTCAATCCGGTAGGCGGTTCGCGGCCGTCTGCCGCGGCGGCGACGACACCAAGCGCCCGCTTGCCGAGCCAGCCGCCGCTGCCTTCGTCGCCGAAGGCGGGGCCCCACCCCCCGCACCGCGCATGTTCTCCGTTGACTCCCCGGGCGTAGGCGATCGATCCCGTTCCGGCGAGAATGATTATCCCAGGCCCGTCGCCGAACGCGTCCACCAGCGCAATGGCAGCGTCACTGTCGACCACCACCTCGTCTGCGACACCGAGCCGATTCAGCTCGTTTTCGAGATCGCGCCGCTCTTCGTCGCGACCGACGCCCGCGAAGCCGGCGTAAAGAACCGCGGGTACCGCGTCGAGGATGCCGGCGCGGGAGAGCGCCGCTCGCATGAGGTCGGCAACTACGGCGCCTGATTTCTCTGCCGCACCGGGACGCATCGCGGATCTGCCGCCTTCAACGGAGGCGAGCTCCTCTCCGGTTTCCGTCGCGAGGATGAGGGTCGTTTTAGATCCGCCGCCGTCAACCCCTGCGACCAGCTCCCTCATGGCGTCACAACGGCAACTGAGAACGACACGCGACCCGCTGGCCGCTGAGCGCTGAGCGCTGCGCGCTGATAACGGAAGCGGAGTCTCCGTCGCGCGATGCGTGGAATAGCGTCAGGTCGTTAGCGCCGAGCGGAAAGCGGTGAGCGTCAAGCGGGTAGCGGGTAGTCCTCAGTTGAAGTCGCAAACTCATTTCCAGGTTCGCCCCGCTTCCTGCTCGGTAGTCAGCTGCGCGTGCGTGAGCGAGGAGAGAATACCGACTCCAACCGTAACGGTAGTCCCGATGAGGACGTACCACGGCCACGCAATCTTTCCCAGCGTCGTCAGTGTATCCGTCATTCCCGGGAACACCGGGATGAGCTGCTTTGCAAAGACCACGACCGACATGACCAGCAGGCCGACGGCCATTCCAAGAATGGCGTCTCGCTGGATTGCCCGTCGCCACAGCCAACCGAGAAAGAAGCCGCCGAGCAGCGCGCCGTACGTGAACGATGCAATCGACAGGGCAACCACGACGACCGGAGTCCCCTGTTGTCTGTACAAGAGCGCGGCTATCAACAGGATCGCTCCCCAGACAAGAGAGAAGATCCGTCCCATGCGGAACGTGTTCTTCTCTGTCGGCTCGCGCTTCGAGAGCGGCAGATAGATGTCGTGAGTTGTCGCTGCCGCGAGCGAATTGATGGATCCGGAAAGCGTGCTCATTGCCGCGGCCAGAATTGCCGCAACCACCAGCCCGGTGAGACCCGGTGGCATGACGTCGATGACGAACGTCGGGAAAATGGAATCGGGGACGGCGAACTTCCGCCCGCCGTAATAGGCGAAGAGCCCGATCCCGATCATCAGGAACAGAACGAATTGCGCAAACACCGCAATGCCGCTTCCGATCAGCGCACGCCGCGCATCGCGAAGATTGCCCGATGCCAGCAGGCGCTGCACGATGAGCTGATCAGCACCATGCGATGCCATCGACAGGAACGCTCCGCCAATGAGACCCGCAAGCAGCGTCTGCGCTCTGTCGAAGCCGGTGTAGGTATCGACCACACGAAGCTTGTCCGAAGCGCTGGCAACGTCGAAGATCGTGCCCCATCCGCCTGCAACTCCACGTCCCAGCAGGTAAAGCGCGGCGATTCCGCCGAGGATGTAGACGCCCGTCTGAATCACGTCCGTCCAGACTACCGCGCGCATTCCACCGTGATACGTGTAGAGAAGAGTCAGCACGCCCAGTATCAGAATGGAGAGCGGCATCAGGTACTGCTGCGGAACGGCCGGCCCGATGATCAGCGCAATCGGAATCGCTGTCGCAAACACACGCACCGAATCGCCGAAAGCGCGGGTGAACATGAACACCACGGACGCGAAGCGACGCGTCGGCAATCCAAACCGCTGCTCGAGCAGCGCGTACGCAGTTACCAGCTCGCCCTGGAAGTACCGGGGCAGAAGTGTGTAGGCGACGACGATCCGGCCGAGAATGTAGCCCGCCGCGATCTGCAGAAAGCCAAGGTTCGTGGTGTATGCCAGGCCCGGAATGCTGATGAACGTCAGCGCACTCGTCTCGGTGGCGACCACGGAGAAAAGAATTGCCCACCAGGGAATTCTCTTGCCGGCGACGAAATATTCCCGGCCCGTCTCCTGGCCGCGGCCGAGCCATATGCCGAGTACCGTAGTCCCGACGAGATAGACAACCAGCACCAAATAATCGAGGGCGGTGAAATGGGATGTCATCTCACCGCCCTCGTGGCGCTTGCACCGGCGACGATCGGATTACGCTGTGAATGAGCTACCGCAGCCGCACCCGCCGGTAGAATTCGGATTCTTGAAGGTGAATCCAGATCCCTGCATGGAGGTGACGTAGTCGATGGTCACGCCCGAGATGTACTGCGCGGAAAATGGATCGATGAACACCTTGAACCCCTCGTTGTCGATGACGAAGTCGTCCTCGGCGCTCTTGTCCTCGATGACAAGGCTGTACTTGAAGCCGCTGCAGCCGCCGGGCTGGACGGCGACGCGGAGTCCGCCCTCCTCACCGGTGACGCCCTCGGCTACCATGAACTTCTTCACCTCTACCGCCGCTGTGGGCGTCAGGGTGAGCTCGATATCAGTTGAAGTCGAAGTCGACATTTACAATCCTCCGTTTGACCCCGAAAGTTAGGGCGAACCCGTCATTTCTGGTAGAGCAAGTTGCGTACGACGCAATCTATTCCGAAGAGGCGGCGGCCATCACCGGAGAGCGCGGCCCCGTCGAAGTTGCAGTCTCGGCCGCTCCGCCTGGACCTTCCTCCTGCCGGAATGATCGCGCAATCCAGAGAAACGCCGCCAACGCCACGGTAAGCATTATCACTGCCTGCATCATCTCGCCAAAGATCAGCTTGCCGATTCCGAACAGTGTTGCGTACACCGCGATGATTCCGGCGATCCAGTTCGTCCACGCCAGCGCTCCGCCGGGAATCCCCTCGCGGCCGAATCCGGCCTGCTCCTGGATCCTGCGCCATCCGGGTCCGCCCGGACGTACCCGTCGGTAGAACGATTCGAGGACGCTGTCCGGCTCAGGACTCGTGAGGAATGTCACACTGACCCAGACCACCGTGCTGACCGCAACCGTCAGGAGCATGATGACGGCGTCGGCATTCGGGTCACCTGCGGGGAACCTGCCGGGCACGGTGCGAAACGCGATGGTCGAGACGACGAACGAGGTGACCATCGCGCTTATCTCGGACCAGGCGTTGATGCGCCACCAGTACCAGCGGAGGATGAGGACGAGCCCCGTGCCGGCACCGAGCGCGAGGAGGAATCTCCACGCCCGCTCGATCGATTCGAGCTGCGAGGTGACGCCGATCGAAGCGATGAACAGGAACACTGTCGCGATCCGCGCCACTGTGACGTAGTGATGCTCCGTCTCGTTTGGCTTGAGGAAGCGCTTGTAGAAATCGTTGACGAGATACGACGCTCCCCAGTTAAGCTGTGTGCCAACCGTGGACATGTATGCCGCCGCGAAGCCCGCCATCATCACTCCGCGCCACGGAGTCGGCAGGTAATCGACAAAAGCGTGAACGTACCCGG
Source organism: Gemmatimonadaceae bacterium (assembly GCA_035633115.1). NCBI lineage: Bacteria > Pseudomonadati > Gemmatimonadota > Gemmatimonadia > Gemmatimonadales > Gemmatimonadaceae > Gemmatimonadaceae bacterium. The sequence goes on from DASQFN010000047.1 coordinate 7,184, forward strand.
CTTCCTTGTCCACGAGATTCGGATAGAGGATGACCGTGGCCAGCCCGGTGACGATCCACGGCCAAGGCCTGATGGCGTAGTGCGCAACCTGAAAGAAGAGCGTCGCCAGCACGCCGTCGCGCTCAGTGCGCGCGGAGAAAATGCGCTGCGCGATGTAGCCGCCACCGCCGGGCTCCGCACCGGGATACCACGCCGCCCACCACTGCACCGAGAGGAAAACGGTGAGCGCAAGGATCGGCATCCAGGCGTAGGCGACGAGGCCATCCGGCGTCACCGACACGGGCAGCACCGAGAGGGCGGCAGCCTCCGACCCGAAATGCGCGACGAGCCCAGTGCGAAGTGCATCGATTCCACCGACCGCGTCCACGACGTAGACCGCGAGGATTATCACAGCCGCCATCTTGATCACGAACTGAATGAGATCGGTCCACAGCACCGCCCAGAGCCCCGCAGCGACGGAGTAGATCACCGTGATGACGAAGCAGATTCCGACGGCGAGGATGGGCGAGACGCCGAGGGAGATCGTGAGGATCTTTATCATCGCCCGCGTTACCCAGCCGAGGATGATGAGGTTGATCGGAATGGCGAGGTAGAGTGCGCGGAATCCGCGCAAAAAACGCGCTGGCGGGCCGCTATACCGGATCTCGGCGAATTCCACGTCGGTCATCACGTTGGCGCGCCGCCAGAGCCGGGCGAAGAAGAACACTGTGAGCATTCCGCTCATCACCATGTTCCACCACAGCCAGTTTCCGGCGACGCCGTGCGCGACTACGAGTCCGGTGACGACGAGCGGTGTATCGGCGGCGAATGTCGTGGCGACCATCGATGCGCCGGCCAGCCACCAGGGGACGTTTCGCCCCGAGAGAAAGTATTCATTGAGACTCTCGCCGCCCCGTTTGGTGAACATCAACCCGATCACGGTTGACAGCAGGAAGTAGGCGGCGACGATGGCCCAGTCGATCGCGGTAAGATTCATCGGCGTCGGGAGGAAAGTGTCGGAGGCCGACCGGCGTGCATCTTCGCTGCACCTTGCCGAGACAGAGCACGGGCCAGCAGGATGGAACGCCGGTTCGTATCATTAGGTACCCAGTCCCTACAAAGTCCAACTTACGAGAATCCACGCAATGGCGCGACATCGTCGCTTCTTACTGTTGTCACTTGCCGCTGTAGCAGGCGGCTGCACCGTTACGAGCAACCGTATGGATCCGCCCGACGAGCTTCCGGAAGCGATAGTGAAGCCGGGCATCACGGTTCTCGCGGGAGACAGCCTCGGGGTCATCAGCGGAAAGAAGATCGGGCTCGTCACGAACCAGACCGGGATCAACGAAAACCGCCAATCGGATATCGATGTTTTGCGCGAGCCGAGGGTCCGAAAAGCGAATGTGACCCTGACGATGCTTTTCTCGCCCGAGCATGGGATCCACGGTACGGAGGACACGGAGAACATCTCGAACGAGGTAGACCGTCGTACGGGTCTGCCGATCTACTCGCTGTACACGAACCAGACCATAGGACCGCCGGACAGTCTCGTGCGGCAGCTCGACGCTCTCGTGTTCGATCTGCAGGACATCGGTACGAGGACGTGGACTTACGTGGGAGCGATGATCTACTCGATGCGGGCCGCGGCGCGAACAGGCAAGCAGATCATCGTGCTCGACCGCCCCAACCCGATCACCGGCTTTTTCGTGGAGGGGCCGATGCTCGACAGTGCGCTGGCAAATGCGGAAGATCCAACCCCCACGCGCGCGGGGCAGGCATACGCGCTCTACCCGATGCCGCTCCGGCACGGGATGACGATGGGGGAGCTGGCTCTTTTTTTCAACGATGTGCTCGGCATCCGGGCGAACCTCAAGGTGATCCCGATGCATGGCTGGCGGCGCGACTTGTGGTTCGATCGAACGGGGCTTCCCTGGGTTCGTCCCTCGCCCAACCTGCCGACGCTTCAAAGCGCGATCATGTATCCGGGTCTGGTGGCCTTCGAGGGAAGCAATCTCTCGGTCGGACGCGGAACGCCGACGCCGTTTCAGTTCATCGGCGCGCCGTGGCTGAAAGCGCGCGAGACGCTCAAGCTGCTTCAGGACCGGGAGCTGACGGGCGTTCGATTCGTCGAGCAATCGTACGCGCCGCTTTCACCGGGTGACGGCAAATACGCGGGCAGGACGATTCCGGGAATCAGGATGATCGTCACCAATCGAAGCTCGCTGCAGCCGGCGCGAGTTGGTGCGGCGCTGCTCTGGGCGATTGGAAAAACGTCTGCCGATTCACTCCGCCTCAACGATCGTGCGTTCGATCTTCGATTCGGCTCGGCGCGCGTTCGCGAAGCGCTCCTTCGGGGTGAGGATCCGGACGGTGTCATCGACCGGGAGTATCGGTCGGCGTTCGCTTTTCGAGAGCGGACGAGAAGATACCTCTTATACCCGTAGCTGACAGGGCACCACGTATTGCAAACGCGGAACTGAGAAATACACGCTACCCGCTGATCGCTTGGCGCTGACCGCTGCGCGCTAAGGCGGAAACCCTGAGCGCACGAAGGGATCAAATCGATGATTCAGCGAAACCTTCGCTGTCGTTAGCGCGTAGCGATGAGCGCCAAGCGATTAGCGGGTAGCGTGTGGTTCTCAGTTCGCCGTTTACGTGGTGAAACTCCAATCGGAGCCAGGTTACTAAGCATGGCTCTTGCAAGCCTCCACCTCGACTCACTTACGCAGGACATCAGGGAGGCGCGATGCGAGCTTTTGTAACGTCGCTGGCGATGGCCGTAACCGTCGCCGCGACGGGATGCGCCGGCCGCCAGGTTGAAGTCACCACCGGACCGCAGCCCGCTGCGGATGTTTCCGTGCGTTTTACAAATAATCTGAGCCAGGCCGTGAATGTTTACGTCACGACGGGAGGCACGGACGTATTTCTGAAGCAGGTATCTGCAAACAGCGTCGAGGTGCTGCCAGTGGCGGGAATACCGGCTGGAACGACGGTCACCCTGAAGGCGCGAACCGTGGACGGAACGCGAACGTACACGCGAGACAACGTCCAGCTCGCGACTAACTACGACTGGCGCGTCCCTTAGAGGGCGGGTGTCGGGGTCTGCTGGCAATGCCCGGCCCGTCAGAATAGCTTTACGGGTCGAAACGCCTCACCGCTTCGACCCGTTTTGCTATTCGTTCCTGCGCCGCCGGGAGCGGTAGCATTTTCTTTGGCCGGTCTTACATGAGCGCAACCTGGCAGTCGATCATCAATGGATTCCTCAGGCTCATCGAGCCTGTGGTGACGCTGATGGTCAGGTTGCGGGTGCATCCAAACGTGCTGACCACCATCGGCACAGCGGCGTCGGTGGCCAGCGGCATCGCCTTCGGGCTGGGCAGTGTACGGGTTGCCGGATTCATCGTGGGTGTCTGCGCGATATTCGACGTCCTCGACGGAGTGGTGGCGCGTCGGACGAACCAGGCAACGGTTTTCGGTGCGTTCTACGATTCGACGCTCGACCGCGTAGCCGACGGCGCGCTGCTCGGCGGCATGCTCTACTTCTACGCAACGCACGCGGTCTACGGCAGCCGCGTGATGGTCGTCATAACTCTGCTCGCGCTCATCGGCACATTCATCATCTCGTACACCCGCGCGCGCGCCGAGGCACTCGGGATCGACGCCAAGGTCGGCTTTCTGCAGCGTCCCGAGCGCGTAGTTCTGATCTCCGTGCCGGCGGCGTTCGGAGGATTGGCGTTCAACGGCGGAATTCTGATCGCGGTCGTTTGCATCCTCGCAGTCTCCTCATGGATCACGGCCGTCCAGCGAATCCTCTACGTCCGGCGCGCAACCGAGACCACTGCGCCCGCCACAATCCGCGTAATCAATGAAAAGAAGAAGTTGTCCGCGCGCTTTGCGTCACGGCGCGCGCAATCCTAGATGAAGTCGAGACAATCCTCCGCGCCCGGCGAATCGCGCGCAAAAGCAGCCTCCAAATCTTCCGCTTCCTCCTCCGTGCCGCCGGCGCCGGCAACCGGCAAGCTCGGAATCCTCACTCCGGGGCTGGGCGCGGTAGCCACGACGTTCATGGCCGGAGTGGAGAGCGTCCGGCGCGGATTCTCGAAGCCGATTGGCTCGCTCACCCAGATGGCGACCATACGCCTCGGCAAGCGAACGGAAAATCGCTCGCCGCTGATCAAGGACTTCGTCTCGCTCGCCAATCTCGACGACATCGTGTTCGGCGCCTGGGATCCGATTCCCGACGACGCTTACACCGCGGCCAGGAAAGCCGGCGTCCTGGAGGACCGCGATCTGGAGAGAGTCGCGGACTTTCTCAAGGCAATCAAGCCGATGCGGGCTGTGTTCGACAACAAGTACGTGACTCGAATCAACGGCACGAACGTCAAGAAGGGGAAGACCAAGCGAGACCTGGCCGAGCAGCTGCGCCAGGACATTCGCGACTTCAAGTCGCGTAAGAAGCTGGACCGGCTGGTGATCGTCTGGTGCGCGTCCACCGAGATTTTCATCCGGCCGGGAGCGCAGCACGCCACGATCGAGCAGTTCGAGAAGGCAATGGAGCGAAACCACGAGGCCATCGCCCCGTCGATGCTCTATGCGTATGCTGCACTGATGGAGGGCGTGCCATTCTGCAACGGCGCGCCGAATCTCTGCGTGGACACCCTTGCACTGCAGCAGCTGGCGATCGATCGCGGCGTACCTATCTCCGGGAAGGATTTCAAGACCGGCCAGACGTGGATGAAAACGGTAATCGCGCCTGCCCTGAAAGCGAGAATGCTCGGGCTGGCCGGCTGGTACAGCACGAACATCCTTGGCAACCGGGATGGCGAGGTGCTCGACGATCCCGCGTCGTTCAAGACGAAAGAGGAATCGAAGCTCAGCGTGCTGCACACGATTCTGCAGCCCGAGATGTATCCTGATCTGTACAAGGATTTCTGTCACGTAGTGCGCATCAACTATTACCCTCCTCGCGGAGACAACAAGGAAGGGTGGGACAACATCGACATTGTCGGGTGGATGAACTATCCGATGCAGATCAAGGTGAACTTCCTCTGCCGCGATTCGATTCTGGCGGCACCGATTGTTCTCGATCTGGCGCTCTTCTCCGATTTTGCCCATCGCGCTGGAATGAAGGGCATTCAGGAATGGCTTTCCTTCTACTATAAAAGCCCGATGGCGGCACCCGGATTACAGCCGGAACATGATTTGTTCATCCAGCAGACGAAGCTCAAGAACACATTGAGACATCTCATGGGCGAGGATCAGATAACCCACCTTGGGCTGGAGTACTACGCGTGATGAGGCGGAGGGAGCGCATGCGATCGTTGCTCGCGGCAGTCTTGATCTGTGGTGCTGCGGCGTGCGGCAATCCCGAGCGCTCACTCGAGAATCGACAGTGGTCGGACAGCTTCGCGTTCCGCATTACGGTCGACCCGATGCCGCCTCGCGCGATCGAGGACGCCAACTACAAGATCGTCGTGCAGGACAAGAAAACGGGCGAGCCAATCGAGACGGGGCAGGGCCGAATCTTCGCGACGAGCAGAGACGGCGCGAATACCGACGATGGTCTCGTGAAGGGGAAAGAGGTCGGCACTTATTACGGCAGGCTCTTTTATCCGACCACCGGTGACTGGGCAATTGCTCTACAATTCCGGCGCGATTCTACCGCGAAGCTCGAGCGTGTCGACTGGACGCAGAGCGTCAACAACGCGACGGGCCCGGGCTCATAGCGTCATGAAGCATTTTTTCAGAACGCAGCTCACGCCTGCGGTTGTGCTTCGCGTAGCGGATGAGTTCTTCCCCACGCTTCCGCTCGACCGAACAGCGCACACTGCCCGCTCGCGCACCTATTCCGGGCTTCTCGGGACCCTGAATCTTTCCGTAAGGAAAGAGGGCGGGCACTACACCTTCGTGCAGGTTCAGACCGACCAGATTGGCGAAAGCCGGCTCGACCGGAACGCAAAGCGTTTTTTCGTCAAGCTCCATCGCGTTGCTGACCCGGCACACAAACTGGAAGCGGCCTACTAGTCAGTAGCGTGGGCACGGCCCCGACGATGAAGAAAATGGCCGGTGCCGTCCGCCGCCTCGCGGCGTACTGATGTCGGAGCAGATACCGACCACGGGCGAGTCGAATGTCACGAGGTACGGGTGCGTCGGCTGTCTGACGCTCGTTGCCGGCCTGTTCAGTGGCGGAATGATCGGCGTGCTGATTGCAAAGATCGTCGGCAGTGCGCGCAACTGCGAGCCGCTGACAGGCCTTCCGGCATGTGATTGGCACGTGTACGCAGGCGTCGGTATGTTGATTGGTGCGGTGACGCTGCCGGTGCTGGCGCTCGTTCGCCTGAGGAGCAGCGACGCGAAGAACGAAACTCGAGAGTGAGGGGATCAGGGTGGCACGAGTAGACATCATCATGCCCCAGATGGGTGAATCAATCGCCGAGGGCACCTTGTCGAAGTGGCTGAAGAAGGTCGGCGACGACGTGAAGCGTGACGAGCCCATATTCGAGATTTCGACGGACAAGGTGGACGCGGAGATCCCCGCTCCGGCTGCCGGCGTGCTCGCTGAAGTTCTGGTGAAGGAAGGCGAAACGGTTGCGGTGCAAACCGTAGTTGCGCGCCTGGAGACCGAGAAAGGCGCGACGGTCGAAGCTACCGTGCCGGCGCCGGCGCCTGCCGAAGCAGTTGCCGCTCCGGCGGCGACTGAGCAGCCACAAGCGGATGCTCAGAGCGGGGGCCCCCCCCCGAAAAGAGAATCTAGCGCGGGCGCGGCTGCGTCTCCTCACCAGTCCACTGCTCCGAGAACCGTTTCAGCGCCCGGGCATAATGGCAATTCGTTCGAGGAGCGCATCCGCACGAAATCCTCCCCGCTCGTCAGGAAGATGGCTGCCGAGCACGGAGTCGACATCAGTGCGCTCCACGGTAGCGGCATCGCCGGTCGAGTGACGAAAAAGGATCTGATGGGCTTCATCAGTGAAGGAATCCCCGCAGGAGCGCGCGCAGGATCGATGCACGCGCCGGGCGGAATTCAGGGTGATGGCGGTCATTTCCCCCTACCTGAGCCGTGGCCCGGCGATGCAGTCGAGCCGATGTCCAAGATGCGCGGACTCATCAGCGACCACATGGTGGCTTCGCGCCGCACGTCCGCCCACGTCACGTCGTTCATGGAGATGGATCTCACGCGCATCGCCCGCATTCGCTCTCGCAAACGTGCCGAGTTCGAGACGACTACCGGACAGAAGCTCACCTTCATGCCGTTCATCATCGCATCGGTCGTGCAGGGCCTGAAGGCTTTTCCAATCGTCAACTCATCTGTGGCCGGCAGGAACGTCATCTATAGAAAGCCTGTCAACATCGGTGTTGCGGTGGCGCTCGACTGGGGACTCATCGTGCCGGTGATCAAGAACGCCGAAAATCTTTCGCTCGCCGGGATTACGCGCGCGCTCAACGACCTCGCGAGCCGCGCGCGGACGAAAAAGCTCTTCCCCGAAGAAGTGCAGGACGGAACTTTCACCATCACCAACCCCGGGGTATTCGGGTCGCTGATGGGCACTCCGATCATCAACCAGCCTCAGGTCGCGATCCTCGGCGTCGGGGCGATCGAGAAGCGTCCGAAGATCATGCCGGGCGCGGATGGTGAGGATACGATCGCCATCCGCACATGCGCCTATTTCTCGATCTCATTCGACCACCGGGTCATTGACGGTGCCGTGGCCGACCAGTTCCTCGCGTTCGTGAAGAAATCGATCGAGGAGTTCCCCGAAGGCGGAGTTTAGGATGCCGCGCCTGCTGACAATTCAGAGGATGACGGTTCCCTCCTCGGACAGGGAGCGTTATTTCGAGAGACTCAGGGCGAGCAAGGCCCATTACGCCGCAGCGAATTGCCGGTTCTGGGTTTTCGAGGAATCGTCCCTGCCCGGGGCGTTCGTGGAATTCACGGAAGCCGATGACGAAGCCGCCCTCGTGAGCGCACACGCAGCCGCGCCGCACCGCCCGATGGACCCGTCGCGCATATATACAGAAATGGAGATTGGCTGAATGCCCGTTAGAAGAATCACTGTCGACGGGAACGAGTGGGAGGTGGCGCCGTCGGGATTCGTGACGGCCTATGACCAGGATGAGTTCGGCCTGATCTTCATGCGCCAATCCGGCAAAGAGAAGGAGGTCAGGGTAACTCGCTATTCGCCGCAGGGGTCGAGGTCGCGGGAGCAATCGTTTCGTGAGCTCACAGACGACCAGCTCCGTCAGTATTTCGCCGAGTCGCAGCCGAGCTTCACTTCGCCGGAAGCCGGCTACGCGCGGTGACTGAAGGCGGCGCCGCCGCGACTCCGTCCAGATTCGTCGATCTTCACACTCACTCGACCGCCTCTGACGGAACGCTGCCCCCGGAAAGCGTGGTGGCGGCAGCACACGCGGCGGGAATCGAAGCGCTCGCCCTTACGGATCACGACACGCTTGCCGGCGTGCCGCGCGCCGTTGAAGCGGGCAGATCCCTCGGCGTTCGCGTGGTGGCTGGCGTCGAGCTCAGCGCGCACGACGGGGACTCCGAGATACACATTCTCGCGCTGCACGTGACGCGACTCGGACTGATCGAGTCGCGCCTCGAGAAATTCCGCGAGGAGCGCCATCTCCGCGCCGCCAGAATCGTCGAGCGCCTGCGCGCGCTGGGCATGGATGTGACGCTCGAGATGGTATTGCAGGAAGCGGGAGACGCCGCGGTTGGTCGTCCGCACGTTGCAAGGGCGATGATTCGCGCCGGTGCCGCGCGTGATTTCCGCGAAGCCTTCGATCGCTATCTTGGGTCGGGACGTCCGGCATTCGTGGCCAAGCCACGCCTGAAGGTAAGCGAAGCAATCGCGATTGTGCACGAAGCGGGCGGCCTCGCAATCTGGGCGCACCCCGGAGGTGATGGACGGCGAGCGCGGCTCGAGCCGTACGTCGAAATGGGAATGGACGGCGTCGAGATCCGGCACCCCAGTCACTTGCTCGAGGACATGAACCGACTGGCCGCTTTGTCCGATTTCTTCAAGCTCGTCCCGAGCGGCGGATCCGACTGGCATGGCACGGCGGAAGGACCGCGAATGATCGGAGCGATGATGATCCCGCACAGCTGGCTCGAGAAGCAGGACGCTCTCGTTGCCTCGCGCATGCAGCCGGCGGGGCAGTCGTGAATCTTGCCGGACGCGTAGCCCTCGTCACTGGTGCGGGCCAGCGAGTGGGCCGCGTGCTGGCTCTAGCGCTGGGCAAAGAGCGAATGCAGGTGGCTGTGCATTACAACTCCTCGGCGGACGGGGCACGCGAGACGCAGGAGATGATCGAAGCGGCCGGGGGAAAAGCGACAATTTTTCAATCCGATCTCACTTCGCCGCGCGAGCCGGCCGAGCTCGTCAGGAAAGTGGCGGCTGCGTTCGGGTCGCTCGCGGTGGTCGTGAATTCCGCCGCGGTGATGGAGAGGACGCCGATCGGAACGGTCACTTCGCAGGTGTGGGACGACATCTTCGCCCTGAATCTGCGCGCGCCGTTTCTTGTCTCGCAGGCGGCCGCGCCGCTCATGAAATCCGACGGCGGTGCGATCGTGAACATCGCCGATCTTGCGGCATTCGAGAACTGGCCGGCGTACGTCCCGCATTCGATCAGCAAGGCCGGGGTAGTGAAGATGACCTCTTCGCTTGCGCGTGCGCTCGCCCCCGAGATCCGCGTGAACGCGATCGCGCCGGGCGCAGTTTTGCTTCCGGCCGACTGGAACGCCGAGGCGGGCGATCGCCTTGCCTCGACGACTCCTCTCAAGCGGCTCGGGAGTCCGGACGACGTGGTCGAGGCGATGCTCTACCTCCTCCGGTCTGACTATGTGACGGGTGAGACTCTTATCGTGGACGGCGGGAGACACATCAGGAAATAGTCCGGTCGGGCGTCACGCGGCATGTTGCACGAGTGAATAACTTTCGTCTGGGTGGCCTCGGGCGCATTTGCCTGGCAGCCTCCCATCAACATCCATTCGATCGACCTTGTCGAAAACTCCTGAATACGACGTAATCATCGTTGGAGCCGGTCCAGCCGGCATGACCGCTGCGTTGTACGCCGGCCGGTCCATGCTGCGGACGATCGTTCTCGAGCGCGGAATCTCGGGGGGCGAGCTCCTAAACACGGAGATCATCGAGGATTACCCGGGTTTCGAGCACATCGAAGGGTGGGACCTGGCCCAGAAGTTCGAGAGTCACGCAAAGAAGTTCGGGGCAGAGTTCGTACAGGAGACCGTGCTCAGTCTGGAGAAGCTTGCGGACGGGAATTTTCTCGCGACCACGGAGAGCGGCAATACATATCGCGCTCCGACTGCCATCCTTACAGCCGGCGGGACACCCATAAAGCTCGGCGTACCCGGCGAGCTCGAGTATGCCGGGAAAGGCGTGAGCTACTGTGCGGTGTGTGACGGCGCCTTCTTTCGCGGCCATACGATCGCGGTAGTCGGCGGTGGGGACGCTGCTGTCGAGGAAGCGGATTTTCTGACGCGTTACGGAGAGAAGGTTTACCTCATTCACCGGCGGGACGAGCTGCGCGCGTCGAAAATCCTTCAGAAACGGCTGTTCGACAATCCGAAGATAGAAGTGATCTGGAACAAGGTCGTCGAGCGAATCGAGGCTGATGAGCAGGGGCTGGTGAACAACATCGCGCTGCGCGATACGGAAACGCATCTGGAGTCATCGCTCGCGGCGACGGCGCTGTTCGTGTTCATCGGATTCAGGCCGAATACAGGCATCATTGCTGGTCACGTCGATCACGATGACATGGGATACATCCGCACCGATACGAACATGCAGACGTCGATACCCGGCCTGTTTGCCGCAGGGGACCTGCGCGCGCAGCTGACGCGCCAGGTCACGACGGCCGCAGGCGATGCGACAACGGCCGCGATCGCCGTCGAGAAGTATCTGACATCGCTCCGCAGCGGTGCCGCCGAGCCGATGATCATCGGCACCGGGGGATACTCGGCGTGATAGTCGTCCCGTTTGTTCTCGGTCCGTTTCAGGAGAACTGCTACGTCGTAACCGATTCAGCGAGCGGTGCAACGGCGATAGTCGATCCGGGCAGTGACGGCGACCGGCTCGTGGCCGAGATCGAGCAGATGAGCCAGGATGTCGTCGCGATCTGGGTAACACACGCACACGTGGATCATATCGGCGCGATTGCAGCCGTGAAGCGGCGGTGGAACGTGCCTGTTTACCTGCATCCTCTGGATCAGCCGTTGTATCGCGTTGGCGGCCGGCAGGCTCAATTATATGGGATCCCATACGAGGAGCCTCCGCCGCCGGACAGGGAATTCAGCGAGGGGGAGGAAGTCTCGCTAGGCGCAACGCAGGTCAACGTGATGCATGCTCCCGGTCATTCGCCCGGCCACGTGGTGCTCCACGCTGAGGGTCACGCTCTCGTCGGTGACTGCCTCTTCGCCGGCTCGGTCGGGCGCACGGATCTTCCGTTCTCGAACGCCGCGCATCTGGAAGCTTCTCTGGCGCGAATTGCCGCACTCCCCGCCGACACGACCATCCACCCCGGACACGGCGACAGCTCGACCATTGGCGAGGAGCGGATCTCGAATCCGTTCCTCAATGGCACGGCGCGACTTGTTCGCACCGCCTCGACATGATACGGAGCCTTTCGCGATGACCGAGAATACGCGCATGGAGAAGGACCCACTCGGCGAGCTCGCCGTACCGGCGTCGGCCCTGTATGGCGTGCAGACCTTGAGGGCGGTCCAGAACTTTCCGATCAGCGGCATAAAGCCTCTCCCCGCTTTTGTGGACGCGACGGTTCGCATCAAACGCGCGGCAGCTCTCACACATCGGCAGACGGGACGTCTCGAGGCCAGGCTTGCGGATGCTATCGTCAAGGCGGCCGATGAGGTCCTCGCGGGGCAGCACAGGGATCAGTTCGTCGTTGACGTCTACCAGGCAGGCGCCGGCACGTCGCACAACATGAACGTCAACGAAGTTCTCGCCAACCGCGCGAACGAGGTCCTGGGCGGGAAGCGAGGTGAGTATTCTCCAGTACATCCGAACGATCACGTGAACATGGCACAGTCGACGAACGACGTCATACCGACGGCGATTCGTCTCGCGTGCGTCACCGAGCTGCCGAAGGTCGTGAACGCGTTCGACAAGCTTGCCGAGGCATTCGAGGAAAAAGGGCGCGAGTTCGACGACGTCATCAAGTCGGGCCGCACCCATCTCCAGGATGCGATGCCGATCAGGCTCGGCCAGGAGTTCACGGCGTATGCGGGCAGCCTGCGCCGCGGTGTTCAGCGAGTCGTCCAGGCCGCGAACTACCTGCGCGAGCTGGGCATCGGAGGAAGCGCTGTCGGAACCGGAGTCAACGTCGAGCCGGAGTATCCCGCGCTGATAGTCCGGTTTCTCAACGAGACGACCCACCTCGATCTCCGCGAGGGGGCCGATCGCATTCAGCTGATGCAGAGCATGGGCGATGTTGCTGCGTTCAGCTCGCAGTTGAAGGTTCTGGCGGTCGACCTCAGCAAGATCGCAAGTGATCTCCGCATCCTCGCCAGCGGGCCCCGGACCGGATTCGACGAGGTCCGACTGCCCGCTGTGCAACCCGGATCTTCCATCATGCCCGGGAAGGTGAATCCGTCCATACCCGAGATGGTCAATCAGGTGTGCTTCCAGGTGATCGGAAACGATGTCTGCGTGAGCACATCGGCCGAGCACGGTCAGCTGGAGCTGAACGTGATGATGCCGGTGATCGCGTACAACGTGCTGTTATCCATGCAGATTCTCACGAACACGGCCAGTGTGCTCGACAGCAAATGCGTGCGCGGGATAGAAGCCAATCGCGAGCAGGCCGCGTACTGGGTGGAGCGCTCAGCGGCGCTCGCCACGGCGCTCGCTCCTCAGATCGGCTACGCCCGCGCGGCCGAGCTCAGCAAGCAGTCCGTGAAAGAGAACGTATTGATTCGTGATCTCGTGAAGCGGGAGAAAGTTCTTCCCGAGGATCAGATCGATGAAGTGCTCGACCTGCGGAAGATGACCGAAATCGGCGTTCCCGGCGGAGCGCACGGCGGAGCGTCGACGGGCTAGTACTGGTACAGTTTGCTTTGAGACCGGAGAGTTTTTGGATCCTATTGCCAGTCTTGGCATTCAGGCCTATTACTGCCCCAGACGCTCAAACTCAGCTTTATGCCAAGACTGGCAATGAGATCCAAAAACTCTCCGGTCTCAAAGCAAACTGTACCACTGCCGGCGGGATAACACACTTGTAGTTTCAGCGTCTCACCCGTATCGTAAATCATGCGCATCACCACCTGGGCCGAGTACGGTGTCATCTGCGCGCTTCATCTGGCGAAGCGCACCGAGAAAGGTCCGGTCACCGGCCGCGAGATTGCCGCGCAGGAGCGACTCCCCGCCGACTACGTTGAGCAGATCCTGCTCAGGCTCAGAAGGGCGGGAGTGATCACCAGCACGCGGGGCGCGCGGGGCGGTTACACGCTGTCCCGACCGGCGGAAGAGATATCGATTCGGGCGGTGATCCACGCCTCCGAGCTGGAGACATTCGACCTGCACTGTCTCAGCCACCCTGTCGAGGAAGATCGGTGCTCGGCTTCGCACAACTGCAGCATACGCCCGGTGTGGGTGCTGCTGCAGACCAGGATCGACGATGTACTGGAGAGCGTGTGTCTGGCCGACCTGCTTCAGGACGAGCCGGCGGTGCGAGAGCGGGTCGGCCTGCCGATTCTGGAGCACGTCTGACCGGTAAGCGGTAGCCGCAGCCGGTGCCGGCAAACGAAAACGGCGCGCGAGCAAATGCTCACGCGCCGTTGTTATTGAGTATGGTCTTTCATCGTCAACCCACGAGAGTGCCGAAGGGGGGACTCGAACCCCCACGGGCTTGCACCCACTGGCTCCTGAAGCCAGCGCGTCTACCAGTTCCACCACTTCGGCGTCCAGTTTTTGAAACTAGAGATACCCCACAGTGAAGTCAACGAAACCAGCGACGGACCGCAGCACGATTTCGCCCTTTCTCCCTATATAGAACCGTCCTATACTTGCCCCAAGAGTGATGGCCGAGACAGCGGAAAAGCCGGACAGACAATCGATCGCGCGGAACAGACGGGCGAGACACGACTATCAGATCCTTGACACCTGGGAGGCTGGAATCGTGTTGACGGGCAGTGAAGTCAAGTCGCTCCGCGACGGCAAGGCGAACATCTCGGACGCTTATGGCATAGTGAAGGACGGGGAGGTTCATCTCCTCAATCTGCACATCTCCCCATACGAGCAGGCCAGCTACTTCAACCACGAGCCGACGAGAACGCGGAAGCTCCTGCTTCACAAGCGTGAGATCAGGAAGATGATTGGGGCAGTCGAGCGGCAGGGCCTGACGCTCGTTGCTCTGGAGCTCTACTTCAGGCGCGGAAAGGCAAAAGTCGCCCTGGGGCTGGGCCGCGGGAAAAAGCTTTACGACAAACGCGCCGATGAGAAGCGACGCGACGACGAGCGGGACATGCAGCGCGCAGTGAGAACCAGATGATCGCGCTCCTCCTGTTTCTGCAGACGGCCATCACGACGCCTCCGAACCTCGTGATCCGGCAGGGCGACGTGCTGAAGGTTGTAGCGGTCACCGGGACGACTCAAGGCTCATACATCCGGGCCGATCTACTCGCCGCCGCGCTCGGCGGCTCCGTGGCGAATGCGCCCAATGGTCATTATCGCGTGACGCTGGGCGAAACCAAAATCGAGCTGGTCGAAGGAGTGCCGTTCCTGCGAGCCGGGACTGTAATGGTTCCAATGATGCTTCCCGCATTGCGCAGCGGGGCGACGTTCCTCCTCCCTTACCAGGTCGTATCGGCGGTGATTCCGCGCTACGCAAGCGGCTTCTTCTACGACGCCGGGTCGCGGGAGCTGAGAATCTTTACGACGATCACGCGGAACTATCCTCCGCCCGCGCCCGCAGCCACTACGAATTTCCCACCGACGGTTGGTGCGGGCAGCGCCAGGCTGCCAGGCTCGTCTCGCCCGCGCGGCTTGAAACGGGGAGGAGGGCGATATCTCGTCGTTGTCGACGCCGGGCATGGGGGCGTGGACCCCGGCATGACCGGGCCAATAGGCGGAGGTCCCACACTGATAGAGAAGGAAATCACGCTGGCCGTTTCGCGGATCGTTGCGCAGGAGCTTCGCGGCAGCGGAGTGGATGTGCTGATGACGCGAACAACAGACACGCTGATCGCGCTCTCGGATCGCGGCAGAATTGCAAACCGCAACAAGGGTGATGTGTTCGTCTCCATCCATGTGAACGCGAGCGGCTCACGCGGCGCGTCGGGAGCGCGGCAACGCGGTTACGAGACGTACTTCCTCGCCGAAGCAAAGAGCGAAGACGCGCTCAGAGTGGAGCGTATGGAAAACGAAGCCGTCCGGTTCGAGACGGGCGCAAACGCACCAAAGGGCGATCCTCTCAGCTTCATCATCAACGACATGGCGCAGAACGAGCACCTGCGAGAATCGAACGATCTTGCCGAAACGATCCAGCAGGGTATGGGGACTTTCCACCCAGGGCCGAATCGTGGCGTGCAGCAGGCGAACTTTGCGGTTCTGCGAGGATCGTACATGCCGGCGGTTCTCGTCGAGATAGGTTTCGGGACGAATCCCGACGAGGCGGACTATCTGCGCGATTACACCAGCCAGCGGGAGATCGCGGTCAGCATCGCGCGCTCGGTGCTCGACTATCTGAGTCATTACGAGGCGCGGGTAGGAGGTGGAACGAAGTAACGAGCGTCGAACCGGAGCCCGTTGTCCGTATTGACGGGGACGCCCCTTGATTGTAGGTTCCATTATGGAACCATAATGGAACCATCCGGGAGGGAAGATGGCGACCATGACGATCAAGAACATGCCCGACGATCTCTATGCCGCGCTGAAGGAGACCGCGGCTGCTAACAGGAGAAGCTTGAACAGTCAGGCAATTCTCTGCCTCGAGCGGGCCGTTCAGAGCACGCCGATCGACACGCGACGGCTGTTATCGCGGATTCGCGCCCGCCGAGCCCGGCTCGAGGGTATTTTCGTCACCGACGCGGATATCGACGAAGCGAAACGCCAAGGACGGCCGTGATCGTAGCCGACACAAACCTGGTTGCGTATTTCCTTATCCCTGGAGAGCGGAGCGCGGAAGCCGAATCAGTTTTCCGAAGGGATTCGGAATGGGTTGCGCCCCTTCTCTGGCGGACTGAGTTCAGGAGCGTCCTTGCCTTCCATCTCCGGCGAAGTGCTCTCTCGCTCGATCACGCGCTCGAGATAATGACCGACGCCGAAACACTGTTGCGCGGTCGCGAATATTCGCTCCCCTCCGAACCAATCATGCGTCTCGTCGCGGGATCGGCTTGTTCTGCCTACGATTGTGAGTTCGTAGCGCTCGCCAGGGAGCTTGGAGTGTCGCTGGTGACCTCGGATGCGAAGGTGCTCGGCGCGTTTGGTGAGACGGCAATCTCTCCCGTGCAGTTCGCCAGGTGACCACGCACCCATGGACGAGGTGAACCGACCCGCGTCGGGAGCTGCGCGGCCGCTCGCGGTTTCGTTTGCCTCGCTGGAGTTTCAGAACCCGCTGATTCTCGCATCGGGCACTGCGGCATTCGGCCGTGAGATTGCCGGCGTCATCGACCTCGACTCGCTGGGCGGGATCGTAACAAAGGCCGTGAGTCCCGCGCCGCGGCGTGGCGCTCCTGCGCCAAGAGTCGCGGATTTCGAAGGTGGGATGATCAACGCAGTTGGTCTCGCGAATCCCGGAGTGGAGACCGTTCGCGACCAGGAGCTGCCGTGGCTCGCCGCCAAGCTGCGGCGCGCGCGCGCGATCGTGAACGTCGTGGGCGACACGGTCGAGGACTTTGCCGCAGTGGTGACCGAGCTCGATGAGGTCCCCGGGGTTTCGGCGTTCGAGCTCAACGTGAGCTGCCCCAACGTGAAATCCGGCGGAATGGAATTCGGAGCCGATGATGAGACACTGGCGCAGCTCGTACGCCTTGCGCGTGCGGCCACGAAGCGCCCGCTGACGGTGAAGCTCTCGCCGACGCTTCCGGATATCGCGCGCACGGCCAGCGTTGCCGTCGATGCAGGTGCCGATGCGCTGACACTGGTAAACACAATTCCAGGTCTTGTCATCGATGTCGAGACCCGGAGGCCGGTGCTCGGCTTTGGGTCCGGAGGCGTGAGCGGCCCGGGCCTCCTACCGGTCGGAGTGCTTGCGGTGTGGAAAGTCAGACGAGCGGTGAGCGTGCCGCTCATCGGCGTCGGTGGAGTGAGCAACGGCACGCACGTCGTGCAGTACATGCTCGCGGGTGCGACGCTCGTCGGGATGGGCACGGCGGCAATGAAGGATCCTCGGGCTCCCACGCGTATTTTGAAAGAGCTCGACTCCTGGCGCCGGTCGCACAACGTGAATTCGCTGACGGACATCATCGGCACGCTTGAATGGCCGGCGTAGGCGCTTCCGCGCCTGCCGTTCGCGGCGGACGATCGACGGTTGTGCCGATCGTTGCACTCGACTATCCCGATTCCGACAGCGCACTCGAGCTCGTGTCGCTGCTCGGCGAGAGCTGCCGGTTCTACAAGATTGGCAGCGAGCTCTTCACGGCGTCGGGGCCATCCATCGTGGAAGCAGTTCGTCGTACCGGCTGCGACGTGTTCCTCGATCTCAAGCTTCATGACATCCCGAACACTGTCGCGGGGGCAACTCGGCGCATTCGGGAAATGGGCGTGAAGCTTACGACAGTGCATGCCTCTGGCGGGAGGGCGATGATAGAAGCGGCTGTCGAAGCCGCGGAAGCGGAGTGCGGTATTCTCGCAGTGACAGTCCTGACTTCTCTCGACAGCAGCTCACTCGGGGAGGTCATCGGTGCCGAGAGCGGGGACGTGGCAAAGTCGGTCATCCGACTCGCGGCGCTTGCGGCAGCCAGTGGGGCGCGAGGTGTGGTATGCAGCGGTGAAGAAGCGCGGCAAGTGCGCGCTCAGTTCGGACCAAATCTCGAGCTGTTGGTGCCCGGTGTACGATTGCCCGGCGACGCAGCCGGCGATCAATCGCGCATCGTCACGCCTGAAGCCGCCGCAGCAGCCGGTGCGGACTATCTCGTCCTCGGGCGTACCGTGACTGCTGCTCCTGACCCGCGAGCCGCGATGCAGTCGGTTCGCGACCGACTGCGGATCTGAGGGTCATTCTGGTCCGCGAGCCAGGCGCTCGACCAGCCGCGGGCTGCCGCCAACGACTCTGTTTTACGAGAACCTCGGCGCCGTGGAGCCTGGGGAGCACAGATGACACAGATGGAACACAGATGACAGAGAAAACGGCGGGATATTGGAAAGAACAGGCCGCTCAATCGGCATATGGCGTGGGACCACTTTCATTTTGATCTCGAAGTTGTTGTCGTAAGGCGCTCGATGAGTGCCCTCGCGAACTCGATGCCCTCGTAATATCTCCGCGCTTCGATTCGCTCATCCCGCCCATGCGCTCGCGCCTCATCCGGTGTGGAGAACATGCCTGCGACTCCGTACACCGGAATTCCAGCGTTGCGCACATAGCTTCCGTCAGTCGCACCCGACGACATGACCGGCACCACAACCACTCCGGGCCAGAAACGCTTTGCGACGGTCTCGATTGAAGACAAAAGATCAGGGGGTAGAGGAGACGGCGGAGACACGGTCGCCGGCTGAGCCTCTACGACTTCGACCGCGGTATCTGCCACTGCCGCGCGAAGCGCCCGCACCACCATTGCCGTGTCGGTCCCCGGCAGCATTCTGCAGTTCACAGTTGCCTGCGCCATTTGCGGTAGCGCATTGTCCGCATGCCCTCCCGTTAGGCGCGTGGCAACACATGTGGTACGCAGCTGCGCATTGAATCGTGTGATCCGTGTGAGGCGCCTCGCGGCGGCGCTATTCATTGGCTGCCGCGCAACGAGTCGCATCAATCGCGCGATGCTGTCGGTCTCGAATGCCGCAGAGCGCTCCAGCGCCAGCCGCGTCGTCGCACTCACCTCTATTGGAAAGCGATGCTCGGCGAGACGGCCAAGAGCGCGCGACAATGAATAGATCGCATTGTCGGCCCGCGGCTGTGACGAGTGTCCTCCCGCATTCCGAACCGTCATGCGATAAGTGACGTAAACCTTCTCGCTCACCTGAACTCCCAGCTCGGCCTCGCGCCCGCCGTAGATAGTGCCGCGCCCAGCATCAAAATTCAGGGCGATCCTCGGGTCACCGATGTGCCTGCGCCCAGCCCCACTGGAAAACCACTCGATCTGCTCGGAAGTCGTCTCCTCGTCTCCGGTCATCACCGCCACGATGTCAGCATGGGGAACGAACCCCGATCTCTTCCATCGAATCAGATTCGCCACAATCGTGGCGACGCCCTCTTTGTTGTCGATCGTTCCGCGGCCATACCACCATCCGTCCTTCTCGGTCATCACGAAGGGATCGGTAGTCCAGTCTTCCCGCAGGGCCGGAACCACATCGAGGTGCGCCATCAGCAGGATCGGCTTCACTGTTCCGTGCCCACGGAGACGAGCAACCACGTTCCCGACACTGTCCGAGCTCCCGGTGACGAAGGCGTCCTGCTCGCTGAACCCCGCCGCTCGCAACCGCCGAACGATCGCATTGGCTGCGTCGACTGTCGCACGCGTCGAAGAGATCGACTGGATTCCGATGAGCTCGGTCAGGATTGCGCGCGACATCGCCGAATCGGCGGAGGCCATTCGTGGCTGCGCCTCGATGCTGCCGGCACCAAACACCAGCAGGGCAAGAGTTACACGGAAACGCATACTGCAGCTCCACTGTGATGGGGACGATGAGGCCAGCGGGTTCATTTCTATTTCAACGAAAGCGGACATTTCTATTTCAATGCTACACTTTAAGGCCAGTTCGGCTTGATTTCGGCTGCTAGACCCTGTAATTTCAAAGGCTAACTAAGAAAATCCTCCCCGCGACAAGCGGGGAGCTTTGCACGTACATCGGAGTCTCCGTGAAAGTTCGCAGCAGCGTCAAACCAATCTGTGAGCACTGCAAGGTGATCAAGCGCCAGGGCGTCGTGCGCATCATCTGCAAGCGCAACCCCAAGCACAAGCAGCGGCAGGGCTGATAATGGCACGTATCGCCGGCGTGGATCTGCCACGCGAGAAGAAGCTCGAGATCGGGCTGACGTACATCTACGGCATCGGACGCGCTACCGCGCGAAAGATCCTCGAGGACGCGGGAGTGAATCCGGAGCAGCGGGTGCGCGACCTCAATGACAACGACACCAACCGCCTGCGCCAGACGATCGAAAAAGATCTTCGCGTGGAAGGCGCGCTTCGTACCGAAGTCGCGATGAACATCAAGCGACTGATGGACATCGGATCCTATCGCGGCAACCGCCACCGCCGGGGACTTCCCGTCCGCGGCCAGCGCACACATACGAATGCCCGCACGAAAAAGGGGCCCCGCCGAGCAATCGCCGGAAAGAAAAAGGTGACGAAGTAATCCATGGCTACTGGAAAGAAGACAAAGCGCATCATCGAGGCCGAAGGAATCGCCCACGTCAGCGCGACGTTCAACAACACGACAATCACCATCACGGATTCGCACGGCAACACGATCTCGTGGGGATCGTCGGGCAAGGCAGGATTCAAGGGCTCCAAGAAGTCCACTCCGTTTGCCGCGACTGTCGCGGGAGAACAGGCCGGACGCGAAGCGGTTACGCTTGGCGTTCGCCGAGTTCACGTGCGCGTGCAGGGGCCTGGCTCGGGTCGCGAGTCGGCGATCCAGGCGCTCGTCGCCGCCGGGCTTCAGGTGAAATCGATCCGCGACGTGACGCCGATTCCGCACAACGGCTGTCGTCCGCCGAAGCGCCGGAGAGTCTGACCGATGCGCTATACCGGACCAAGCTGCAGGCAGTGCCGCAGAGAAGGTACGAAGCTTTTTCTCAAGGGAACGAAGTGCTTCACGGAGAAGTGCCCCGTCGAGCGCCGGCCTACTCCGCCCGGCCAGCACGGATCGAGCACAGCCCGCCGTCGCAAGATGTCGGAGTACTCGAAGCAGCTTCGTGAGAAGCAGAAGATCAAGCGCATCTATGGTGTGAGCGAGAAGCAGTTCCGAAACACGTTCGAGCGAGTCGCCACGATGCCTGGAATTACGGGCCACAATCTTCTCGCCGCCCTCGAGAGCCGGCTGGACAACGTCGTGTACCGAATGGGATTCGCGTCGAGCCGAAAGGCGGCGAGGCAGCTCATCCGTCACCGTCACGTGGAGATCGCGCAGAAGCCCGTCGACATCCCGAGCTACCTCGTGTCGCCCGGTGAAGAGGTTCGAGTTCGAATGAAGTCGCGCGAGCAGGTGTCGGTGATGGCAGCGATGGATCAGTCGACGCGTGGCGCGCCGCTTTCGTGGATAGCGGTCGACCGCGACACGTTCAGCGGCCGGATGCTGGAGCGTCCGACGAGGCCGAACATTCCGATCGCGGCGCAGGAGCAGCTCGTCGTAGAGCTGTACTCCAAGTAACAACGGACCCGTTACCCGCTGACCGTACCTGTTGGCCGGTACCCGCTCGCAGTTGTCCGCAATCCGCGGTTAGTCCGCAGTTCGCAGTTTAGTCCGCAGTCCGCAGTGCAGTACCGCAATCCGCAGTGCAGTTGAGACAGGATCAGCATTAACAACGATGCTAGTTCGGGACCCTAACTCCCGTACGGGCTCACCGCGCGTTAGGGGCGGGGTGGGACGTGAGGAAATAAAGAGAAAATGGCACAGGCAATTGAATTGAGAGGTCTCGTCCGTCCGCAGCTCGTCGAGATGACAAAGCGCGAGGACAATCCCAATACCGCCGAATTCCGACTTCAGCCGCTGGAGCGGGGTTTCGGTCACACCCTTGGCAACGCGATGCGGCGAATGCTGCTGTCATCGCTTAGAGGCTCCGCCGTCTGGGGCATCCGGATCGACGGCGTGCTGCACGAGCATCAGACGATTCCGGGAGTCGTGGAGGACGTCCATCAGATCATCGGCAATCTCAAGATGCTGACACTGATTCTCGACGAGGGCGTCGAGGAAGTGATTCTCCGCATCACCAAGGGAGAGTCCGGACCGGTCACTGCCGCCGATGTCCAGGCTGCACCGGGCGTCGCCGTGCTCGACCCGTCGCATCACCTGTTCACGATGCAGGACGATCGCGACATCAACGTCGAGCTCTACGTCAACAAGGGCCGCGGCTATGTCGAAGCGGACCAGCATACGGTCGATCGCGCGCTTCCCGTGGACGTCGTCAGAATCGACTCCATTTACAATCCCGTTCGCCGCGCGAACTTCTCGGTCGCAGAAACGCGCGTTGGGCAGAGAACGGACTACGATCGTCTGACGCTGAACGTCGAGACGAACGGAACGATCTCTCCTGAAGAGGCAGTGAGCTACGCAGCGGCGCTGGCGCAGACACACTTCCAGTACTTCGTCGGCTTCGGCTCGCACGCTTCGGCGCCGCTCGTGCCGGGAAGCGACATCGCGGCCGGCGACGGCCAGCGGATGGCCGACCTGCTCAGAACGCCGATCGACGATTTCGAGCTGTCCGTCCGCTCGGTAAACTCCCTGAAGAATTCCAATATCCGCACGCTGGGTGATCTGGTGAAGATGACCGAGAGCCAGATTCTTCAGGTCAAGAACTTCGGCAAGAAATCCCTCAACGAGATCGCCGATCTGCTGGAGAAGCACGCTCTCAACTTCGGCATGAAGTACGAGGATTCGCCGGACGGCGTACGCTTCACCGATCGCGGCACGCCGCCTAATCGAAACGTCGCGACGGTAGCAGCCGACGAGGACGAGGAGCAATAGTCAGATGCGTCACCGCAAAGTTGGTCGCTCTCTAAAGCGCACGGCCGAGCAGAAGCTCGCGCTGATGCGCAGCCTCGCCACGGCTTTGATCGAGCGTGGCGCGATCGAGACGACTGAAGCGAGAGCGAAGGAGCTTCGTCCTTTCGTCGAGAAGCTGATCACCAAGGCCCGCTCGGGCACCCTGCACGATCGTCGTCTCACCGGTCGTCATGTGCACCAGCGCGCAATCAACGATAAATTGTTCGCTGAGATCGGGCCGAGGTTCGCTTCGCGCGCCGGTGGATACACACGCATCCTGAAAACCGGACATCGCAAAGGCGACGGTGCCGAAATGGCCCGCATCGAGCTGGTGGATTAAATGGCAATCGCAAGAAATCGCTGCTTTGTGTGCGACAAGGGTGTCGCCCATGGGAATAACGTCTCGCACGCCAACAACCGGACCCGCCGGGTGTGGAAGCCCAACCTGCAGGCCGCGCGGGTGGTCGTCGATGGCAAGATCACCAAGATCAAGGTGTGCACGCGCTGTCTGCACGCCGGAAAGATCCAGCGGGCCCCGAGGGGCGTTGCAGCCTCATAAGTTGGTGAGCCCGGCCGAGGTGAACAGAGAGGGGAGCGCGTTATCGGCTCCCTCTTTTTGTATATGAACCACAACTAACGCCACAGAGACACAGAGACACAGAGAATGCACAGAGAACCGCAACAGAAGGGGGAACAGCGCTCGCTTCAGCCAGCATTGGTGTCCTTCTGTAGTTGCCGTTCACAAAACGAAAGGGACAGTTCTCTGTGCTTCCTCTGTGTCTCTGTGTCTCTGTGGCGTTAGTTCGGATCCTGCCGAGCTACGATGCCTAGAAGAAACGACCTTCATCGAATTCTCGTAATCGGCTCAGGCCCGATAGTCATAGGGCAAGGAGCGGAGTTCGACTACTCCGGCACTCAGGCCGCGAAGGCCCTCAAGGAGGAAGGCTACGAGGTCATCCTCGTGAACTCCAATCCGGCGACGATCATGACGGACCCGGAGTTCGCGGATCGAACGTACATCGAGCCCGTGACCGCGGAATTTGTCGAGCTCGTGATCGAGAAGGAAAAGCCCGACGCATTGCTTCCGACGATGGGCGGCCAGACCGCGCTCAACGTCGCGATGAAACTGTACGACTCGGGCGTGCTCGCGAAGCACGGCGTCCACCTGATCGGTGCTGACGCGCGCGCCATACGAATGGCCGAGGACCGCGGCGAGTTCGCGGACGCGATGCGACGTATCGGGCTCGCTGTTCCCGTTGGCGGAATCGCTACTACATTCGACGAGGCGCTCGGCCTCGTCGACCTCGTCGGATTCCCGGCAATCATCCGCCCCGCGTTTACCCTCGGCGGCACCGGCGGCGGCATCGCATACAACCGCGACGAATACGAGGGGATCGTCCGTCGCGGACTGGAGCTGTCGCCGGTCAGCCAGGTGCTGATCGAGCGCAGCGTGATCGGGTGGAAGGAGTTCGAGCTCGAGGTGATGCGCGACTGCGCCGACAACGTCGTCATCGTGTGCTCGATAGAGAACGTCGACCCGATGGGCGTGCACACGGGCGACTCGATCACCGTCGCGCCCGCCATGACGCTCACTGATCGCGAGTACCAGAAGATGCGAGACGCGGCAGTCGCTGTGATCAGGGAGATCGGGGTCGAAGCGGGCGGCTGCAACATCCAGTTCGCTGTCAATCCTGACAACGGTGAGATGCTCGTGATCGAGATGAATCCGCGCGTGTCGCGGTCCTCGGCACTGGCTTCGAAGGCGACCGGGTTCCCGATCGCGCGCATCGGCACCAAGCTCGCCGTCGGCTACCGCCTCGACGAGATCCCGAACGACATCACGAAGACCACTCCGGCATCGTTCGAGCCGGTGCTCGATTATGTCGTCGTCAAATGCCCGAGATTCGCGTTCGAGAAATTCACGGCTGCAAATCCCCAGCTTACGACGCAGATGAAGTCGGTGGGCGAATCGATGGCCATCGGGCGCACGTTCAAGGAAGCGCTCCAGAAAGGCCTGCGCGCTCTCGAGACCGGACGACCGGGCTGGGCAACAGCGCCGAGGATTTCCGACGACCGTCTGACTGACGAGACGCTGGAATCGCTGCGCGGCGCCCTGAGGCAGCCGACGCCTGAGCGCATCTTCCAGATCAAACGCGGGCTCGAAGCGGGGCTCGACGTCAATGAGCTTTACGATCTGACCCGAATTGACCCATGGTTCCTGGCGCAGATGCAGGAGCTCGTCGAGGCCGAAGCCGATTACGCCAGTCTCGATCAGCCGGACGCCGAAGACGTCCGAAAAATGAAGCGGATGGGATTCTCCGACAGGCAGCTCGCCGTTCTTCGCGGGACGACCGAGAAGGCCGTGCGCGAATGGCGCTGGCAGCTCGACGTCAGGCCGGCCTACAAGATGGTGGACACCTGCGCCGGCGAGTTTCCTTCCGCCACTCCCTATCTCTACAGCAGCTACGACGAAGAGGACGAGGCGCCGCGCAGCGGTCGGCATTCGGTGGTGATCCTCGGCAGCGGCCCTAACCGGATCGGGCAGGGCGTCGAGTTCGATTACTGTTGCGTACGCGCCGCGCTCGCGCTCCGCGAGGCCGGATACGAGACGATCATGATCAACTCGAACCCGGAGACCGTCTCGACCGATTTCGACATCTCGGACAAGCTCTTCTTCGAGCCGCTGACTCTCGAGGATGTTCTCGAGGTCGTCGATCGGGAAAAGCCGGTCGGTGTAATCGTCCAGCTCGGCGGCCAGACGCCGCTGAAGCTGACACGCGGACTTGAAGCGGCGGGCGTGAAGATTCTCGGCACGTCTCCGGACGCGATCGACATTGCGGAGGACAGGCGGCGGTTCGACGCGATCGCCCGCGAGCTCGGAGTGCGCCAGCCCGACAACGGTACGGCGACGAGCATCACCGAGGCGCTTGCAGTCGCCGAAAGCATTGGCTATCCGGTCCTGGTGCGCCCCTCTTACGTTCTCGGGGGCCGGGCGATGGAGATCGTCTACGACTCGGCATCGCTGATGGACTACTTTGAGCGCGCAGTGCGAGTGTCGGAGGAGCGGCCAGTGCTGATCGACAGTTTCCTCGAGGACGCGTTCGAGGCCGACGTCGATGCGATCGCCGACGGCGAGCGCGTGGTGATCGGCGGCATCATGCAGCACATCGAGGATGCTGGCATCCACTCCGGCGATTCAGCCTGCGTGCTGCCGCCGTACCTGATCGGTGAGACCGACCTCGACGTGATGCGGGCGCACACAGTCTCGTTTGCGAAAGCGCTCGGGGTCGTGGGACTGATCAACGTCCAGTTCGCGATCAAGAACGGCGAGGTTTACGTGCTGGAGGTGAATCCACGCGCGAGCCGAACCATACCTTTCGTGTCGAAAGCGATTGGCGTATCACTGGCCGCGATCGCTGCGCGAGTGATGCTCGGTGAGACACTCGCCGACCTTGGTTTCACCGAGGAGATCGTGCCGAGTTACGTGGCGGTGAAGGAAGCAGTCTTCCCATTCACCAAGTTCCGCGAGTTCGATCCAATACTCGGGCCTGAAATGCGCTCGACCGGTGAGGTCATGGGAATCTCGACTTCGTTCGGCAGTGCCTTCGCGAAAGCGCAGATCTCGGCCGAGAACGTTCTGCCCGACGGGGGCACGATTCTCCTGACGGTCAACGACTTCGACAAGAACAGTGTCACGCCGATTGCCCGCCGCTTTCATGAGATGGGCTTCACGCTGCTGGCGACTCAGGGGACGGCCCGGCATCTTCGCGGCCGGGGGATTCCGGTTGAGCGCGTGTTCAAGGTTCACGAGGGAAGACCGCACGGAATCGATCTCATTCTCAACGGCCAAGTGCAGCTTCTCATCAACACGCCTTACGGCAAGCACGCTCAGCAGGACGACTATACCCTGAGGCAGGCCGCGATCGCCCACGGCGTCGCCTATACGACGACTCTCTCGGCCGCGAGTGCCGCCTGCGACGCAATTCTCTCGATGAGGTCGCGGGCACCTTCCGTCCGGTCGCTCCAGGAGTGGCACGCGAGTCTGCGGTCCGAGGTGCCTGCGTGACTCAAGGCCTCGTGCACGAATCTGCCTGCGTAGACGAAGGCGCCTCCATCGGAACGGGCACGCGCATCTGGCATTTCTGCCACGTACTCGGCGGCGCAATCATCGGCGACAGGTGCTCGCTTGGACAGAACGTCGTCGTGATGAACGGCGTTCGCATCGGCAACAACGTCAAGATTCAGAACAACGTTTCCGTCTACGAGGGGGTTGAGCTGGAAGACGACGTTTTCTGCGGGCCGTCGATGGTGTTCACGAACGTCATCAATCCGCGCAGTCACGTCTCTCGGCGGAACGAGTACCAGAAGACTCTGGTGCGGCGAGGCTCGACGATAGGCGCCAACGCAACGATTCTCTGCGGCACTACGCTCGGCGAATACTCCTTCATCGGCGCCGGAACCGTCGTTACGAAGGACGTGCCGGCGTATGGACTGATGGTTGGGGTTCCCGCGCGTCGTGTGGGCTGGATGTGCAAGTGTGGCGTGAGACTCCCCGACAGCGGGGAGGGGAAGTGCAAGGCATGCGGGGAGACTTACCGCTCACACGGCAACTCGATCGAGCGGGTCGCAGAGTAATGGCTGATTCCTCGAAGGTCTTCCGGATCGCGCTCGTGGGTTGCGGGCGCATCTCCAGGAATCACATCGAAGCGATCGAGCGGGTCGACGGTCTCGCGCTCGTCGCGGCGTGCGACGCGAGCGAGGATCGCGCGCGCGCCGTGGCCGAGCCGCGAGGGATTCCGTGGCATACGTCGTACGAAAAGATGCTTGCCGAAGTGCCCTCGCACATCGTCGCGATCGCAACGCCCTCGGGGTATCATCCGGCGCAGGGTGTGCTCGCGGCCAAGGCAGGCCGGCACGTTGTGACGGAAAAGCCGATGGCGATATCGCTCAAGGGCGCCGACGAGCTGGTGCAGGCATGTGATGCAGCCGGAGTTCATCTCTTCGTCGTCAAGCAGAACCGGCTGAATGCCCCGGTGCAGATGCTCAAGCGGGCCGTTGACCGAGGCCGTTTTGGCCGGCTCTACCTCGCCAACTGCACCGTGAGATGGACGCGGCCTCAGGAGTACTACGAGCAGGCCCCCTGGCGCGGCACGTGGGAGTTCGATGGTGGGGCATTCATGAATCAGGCGTCGCATTACGTCGATCTCATCCAGTGGATCGTCGGTCCGGTGGAGAACGTGATGGCAAAAACGGCGACACTCGGCCGGAAGATCGAGACCGAGGACACGGGAGTTGCGATTCTGCGCTTCAGGTCGGGGGCACTTGGTGTGATCGAGGTGACCATGCTCACCTACCCGCAGAACATGGAGGGGTCGCTGACTGTTCTCGGGGAGAAAGGGACCGTCAAGATCGGGGGAACGGCGGTGAACAAGGTCGAGCACTGGGCTTTTGCCGACAGTGATCCCGATGACGAGCTGATTCACAACCTCGACACGAATCCCCCGAACGTCTACGGGTTCGGCCACGAGGGCTACTATAGAAATGTGCTTGCAGTGCTTCGAGGCGAGGCCAGGCCTGACACCGACGGGCGGGCGGGGCGAAAATCGCTGGAGCTCATCCTCGGGATATACGAATCGGCGAAAACGGGACGCGACGTACCGCTCCCGTTGCGCGTCTGAACCGGCGATCTTTCGAGGCTATGAACAAAAACTGCGGACTGCGGAACGGCAGAGGAATCGGACTGCGGATCCGCGAGGGAGTCGGACTTCGGAGCGAAAGGACATGGTAGTCCCGCTGCTCGATCTGCGCGCCCAGTACGCGACCATCCGCGACGAGGTCGTCGCCGCGATGATGCGCGTTGTGGACGATCAGACATTCATTCTCGGCCCGCCCGTCGAGCAGCTCGAGACTGCGGTGGCCGAGCTGTCCGCAACGCGCTTCGCGATCGGATGCGCCAGCGGAACGGATGCGCTGCTCCTCGCACTGCGCGCGCTCGACATCGGTCCGGGCGACGAGGTTGTCACGACCCCCTTTACGTTTTTCGCGACCGCGGGAACGATTCACAACGTCGGCGCGCGCCCCGTGTTTGCCGACATAGAACCGGGAACGTTCAACATCTCGCCTCAGGCAGCTGCCGCAGCGGTCACGTCGCGCACGAAAGCCGTGATGCCGGTGGATCTCTTCGGGCAGCTCGCGCCGCTGGACGCGATCACCGCGGCGATACCCGATCTGCCGATGATCGAGGACGCAGCCCAATCCATCGGTGCAACTCGCGAGATCGGTGGGCGGAAAACTCAAGCGGGCGAAGCAGCGACGATCGGGACTTTCAGCTTCTTCCCCTCGAAGAATCTCGGCGGATACGGCGATGGAGGCATGATCGTTACGCAGGACGAGGCGCTCGCGACGCGCCTGCGCCGGCTGCGCGTTCACGGCGGTCTCAAAACGTATTTTCACGACGAGGTCGGTTACAACAGCCGGCTCGACTCGCTCCAGGCGGCCGTGCTTCTGGCGAAGCTCCCGCATCTCGAAGGCTGGAGTGCCGCCCGCCGCCGGAACGCTGCCTACTACGACGCCGCGTTCGCGCGGCTCGCGGAAGTGTGCACGCCGGTTGTCGAGCCCCGGAACGTGTCGATCTACAACCAGTACACGCTACGGGTGGCGCGCCGCGATGAGCTTGCCGCCCATCTCAAGGCGAAGGGCATAGGTCATTCGATCTATTATCCTCTTCCGCTTCACCTCCAGCCATGCTTCGCCTACCTCCAGTACGCGGAGGGCGCGTTCCCCGAGAGCGAGCGCGCGTCGAAGGAGGTGCTGTCGCTTCCGATCTATCCGGAGCTGACCGAATCTCAGCTCGATGCAGTCGTGGCCGCCGTCAGGGAATTCTATGGCGACTGAAAAGAGCGCCGACACGACGATGAAGGACCGCCTCCTCGAGAAGCTGGCCGATCGCAGCGCCTGCATCGGCGTGGTTGGCCTTGGATACGTGGGGCTGCCGCTCGCAATAGAGTTTGCGAAGGCCGGGTTCCACGTGATCGGCTACGACGTCAGCGAGGATGTAGTGGCCGAGCTGATGCGCGGCGAATCGCATATCCAGGACATCCCTGCTGCCGCCGTCGCCGAAGTCGTGCGGGCGGGAAGGCTCGAGGCGACGACCGATGAAGCGCGTCTCCGCGAGATGGATGCGGTCTCGATTGCCGTTCCGACCCCGCTTGCAAAGACCCGTGATCCCGACATGACCTACGTCATGGCGGCAGCGGACGCTATTGCCGCCAATTGCCGGCCCGGGATGTTGATCGTGCTCGAGAGCACGACCTATCCGGGCACGACGCGTGACCTGATGCAACCCATGCTCGAGGCGGCGGGACTCACCGTAGGCGAGGATGTGTTTCTCGCTTTCAGCCCGGAGCGCGTCGACCCGGGCAACGCGAAGTGGAGCATAAAAAACACGCCGAAGGTGGTGGGCGGAATTACGGCCGCGTGCACTGAAGTTGCGTCCGCACTGTACGCGTCGTGCCTCGAAACGATTGTACCCGTGTCGAGCACGGAGACTGCGGAGCTCGTGAAGCTGCTCGAAAATACTTTTCGCTCTGTTAACATCGGACTCGTCAACGAGATGCAGATTGTCTGCGAGAAGCTCGGAGTGAATGTGTGGGAGGTGATAGAGGCCGCGGCTACCAAGCCATTCGGCTTCATGAAGTTCACGCCCGGGCCCGGGATCGGCGGACATTGCATTCCACTCGACCCGCATTACCTCGCGTGGAAGATGCGAACGCTCAACTACAAGACGCGGTTCATCGACCTGGCGAGCGAGATCAACAGCGAGATGCCGGCCCTCGTCGTGGAGAAGGTGGCGCAGGCGCTGAACGACCAGAGAAAACCGGTGAAGGGAAGCCGCATCCTCGTGCTTGGGGTGGCTTACAAGAGGGACATCGACGACATGCGGGAAAGCCCCGCACTCGACGTGATTCGACTGCTCGAGGAATCGGGCGCAGAGGTTGCCTATCACGATCCGCACATCCCGTCGTTCCGCGAGGACGGGTACGAGCGCACAGGCGTCGAGCTCAGCGACAACGAGCTCTCGCAGTCGGACGCCGTAGTGATCATCACTGATCACAGCGGCATCGACTATCAGCGGGTCGTGGACATGGCGCCGGTCGTCGTCGACACCCGAAATGCGACTGCCGGCATGGTAAGGAAAGGCGCCGCCAGGGTCACCGACAAGCCAGCGCCGAACATGGCGACTGTATAACCCCCGAACAGAACTCATGAACATCTCAGTCATTGGAACCGGATACGTGGGGCTCGTCGTGGGTGCCTGTCTCGCGGAGACCGGCAACGACGTCGTGTGCGCCGATGTGGTTGCCTCGAAGATCGAGGGTCTCAAGCGCAATGTTCTTCCCATCTACGAGCCCGGTCTCGAGGATCTGGTCGAGCGAAACCAGCAGGACGGCCGACTGACCTTCACGACTGACATCGCGGCGGCGATCGCTTCCGCCGATGTCCTGTTCGTCGCCGTGGGCACTCCCCCCGACGAGGACGGCTCCGCGGACCTGCAGCACGTGCTGGTTGTCGCCCGCGAGATCGGCACGCACATGTCCCGCGAGATGGTGATCGTCACGAAGTCGACGGTTCCGGTTGGAACGGCGGGGAAGGTCGCCGCGGAAGTGCGCAAGACTGCGCGGTATCCGTTTCACATGTGCAGCAATCCGGAGTTCCTGAAGGAAGGAGCTGCTGTGGACGACTTCATGAAGCCCGATCGCGTCGTCCTTGGCGTAGCGAGCGCACATGCACGGGAGGTGATGGCGGAGATCTACGCACCGTTCGTGAGAACCGGCAATCCGATCATCTTCATGGACATCGCGTCCGCTGAGATGACGAAGTACGCCGCGAATGGCATGCTCGCGACCCGCATCTCATTCATGAACGAGATCGCGAATCTCTGCGAGCGCGTGGGCGCCAACGTCGACATGGTGAGGAAGGGAATCGGAAGCGATTCGAGAATCGGGCCTTCGTTCCTCTTCCCGGGACCGGGCTACGGCGGATCGTGCTTTCCAAAGGATGTAAAGGCGCTGGTGAGGACTGGCGCGCAGATGGGCATGGAGCTGCACGTGCTGACGGCCGTCGAGGAAGTGAACGAGCGTCAGAAGCTGAGGCTGTCCGAGAAGCTACGAGAGGCGCTCGGCGACGACCTGAGCGGCATGCACATCGCGTTGTGGGGACTGGCGTTCAAGCCCCAGACGGACGACATGCGCGATGCGCCGGCGCTCACGCTCATCGAGGATCTGCTCGCCGCCGGCGCCACCGTCTGCGCGCACGATCCCGCCGCGATGAAAGAGGCCCGTCACCGCCTTGGTAATACGATTCAATACTCGGAGACCAACTACGATGCCCTCCCCGGCGCTGACGCGCTTGTCGTAGTGACGGACTGGAACGAGTACCGTCATCCGGACTTCTCGCGGGTGAAAGAGTCCCTGCGGCGGCCGCTGGTGATCGACGGCCGCAACCTTTACGATCCCGTCAAAATGCGCGAGCTCGGGATCATCTACTACTCGATAGGGCGCGTGGTGCGCGAACAACCTGCTGCCGTGAGGGTAGGAGAATACGCATGAGACCTGGGCGTATTCTATTTGCGGCAACCCTGCTGCTTGCCCTCGCCGCAGGCGGATGCCGGCCGGTGTTCAATCCCGGCAAGTATACCGACATGAACGCGTTGTACAAGGCGGCATTGACCGAGTTCAACGCGAAGCGGTTCGACAACAGCGCCAAGGCGTTCGAGCGGCTCACGGTGGAGCTTCCGGCAAGGGATTCGCGCGTGCCCGTCGCCTACTTCTACCTCGGCAAATCACAGGACAAGATTGGCGAGCGCCTGCTCGCGGCCAAGTCGTACAGCAGGATTTACGAGCAGTTTCCGGAGGACACGCTGGCGGATGACGGTCTCTATTATTCGGGGCTCGCGTACGAAGCAATGTGGCGCAAGCCGGTTCTCGATGCGCAGTATGGTGAGAACGCGCTGACGCAATTTCAGACGCTGCACGCGCTGTATCCCAGTTCGCCGGTGACAGTGCAGGGCGACAAGGAGCTCGCGAAGCTGGACGAGTGGTTCGCCACCAAGGACTACGAGACCGGCCGGCACTATCTCAAGCGCAAAGCGTACGACTCTGCGATCATCTACTTCAAGGACGTGATCAGGCTCCATCCGGCGGCACCGAAGACACGTGAAGCGTACCTGCGTCTGCACGAGGCATACTCGGCGATCAACTACAAGGACGACGCACGCGACACGTGCGAAGCGGCCCGCAAGAACTACCCGACGGATCGCGAAGTCAGACAGCTCTGTGGTGCGGCGGCCGCCCCGGTCGTATCGCAATAGCCTTTGCGACTCGGCGTCTTTGGCGGGACGTTCGACCCTCCACACGTCGGCCACTTACTCGCCGCGGTAGATGCCTTCGAGGCGCTCTCGCTGGACAAGCTGATATTCGTGCCCGTCGCATCGCAGCCGCTCAAGGCGAGCGCGCCGGCCAGCGCTCCTGCCCGGGACAGGCTGGAAATGGTTCGCTCCGCCATCGGCGATGATCCTCGATTCGAGGTCAGCGCCGCGGAAATCGAAAGAGGCGGGTTATCTTACACGGTGGACACGCTGGAGGCGCTCAATCTGGAGCAGCCCGGAGCGACCTTGTTCCTGATTCTCGGGATGGATGCTTTCGGAACGCTCGATCGATGGAAATCGCCGGGGCGCGTCAAAGAGCTGGCAACAATCGCGGTGCTTTCGCGGGCAGAAACAGGTCGCGAGGCGGAGATCGGGTCGATGCACGGCGTTACCCTCATCGGCATGAGGCGAATCGACGTGTCGTCGTCCGAGATTCGCGGGCGTATCCGCGACGGGCGGCCAATTCGAGGGTTCGTGGCTGATTCGGTGGAGAACTACATCGCCACCGCGGGTTTATACCGACCGGAGCCCGGCAGCCGATGATCGGCAGCGGGGAAACGGTCGAGGGGTAAGGGGATGCTCAAGGGAGTATTGCAGGGAGTGTTCGGCACCAGGCACGATCGCGAGCGAAAACGCGTTCAGCCGATTGTCGACAGCATCAACGAGGAGTACGAGCGGCTTCAGTCCGTATCCGAGGAAGAGCTTCGGGGGCAGACCGAGCGTTTTCGAGAGCGCATTCGTGAGGCCACGAGCGAGCTCGAGGCGCGCATCGTGGAGCTCAAGGCGCAAAAGCATGACACTGCGGATTCGGCGGAACGCGAGCGCATCGACACGGAGCTGAGTGGTCTCGATGGACGCGGCGGAGTGGAAGGCGAGCTCCGCGAGGCAACTGCTGAAATCCTGGACGAGATTCTCCCCGAATCGTTCGCGACTGTGCGTGACGCCTGTCGCCGCCTGATCGGCACGACCGTGAGGGTGACGGGTCACGACCAGGAGTGGAACATGATCCCGTACGACGTGCAGCTCATGGGCGGAATCGAGCTGCACATGGGAAAGATCGCGGAGATGGCGACCGGTGAAGGTAAGACTCTCGTCGCGACTCTGCCGCTGTACCTGAATTCCCTCGCCGGAAAAGGCACCCACCTCATTACGGTCAACTCCTATCTCGCACGGCGCGACTCGGAGTGGATGGGGCATGTGTACAAGTATCTCGGGCTGACCGTCGGCTGCATCGACGACACGGACCCCGGCACTCAGGAGCGCAAGAACGCCTACGAGTGCGACATCACTTACGGCACGAACAACGAGTTCGGCTTCGACTACCTCCGCGACAACATGGTTGTCGAGAACAACCAGCGCGTTCAGCGCGCGCACGTCTACGCGATCGTCGACGAGGTGGATTCGGTTCTCATCGACGAAGCAAGAACACCGCTGATCATCTCCGGACCTGTCGGCAACGAATCCGATGCCGAGTACGCGATGCACAACGCGGCGGTCGCGCGGCTTGTCAAGCGGCAGAGCGACCTGGGCAATGCGCTCGTGGCTGAAGGGGAGCGCGCGCTGGAGGCGGGCGACACGGAGCTTGCGGCCCTCAAGCTCTACCAGGCGCGGCTCGGCGCACCGAAGAACAAGCGGCTTTTGAAAGCGCTTCAGGAAACGGGCGTGAAGCAGCTCGTCCAGAAGATGGAGCTCGAGCATATCGCCGACAGAAAGCTTCCCGCGAGCAAGCAGCAGTTCCGGGACGTCGAGGAAAGCCTGCTCTATGTCCTGGATGAGAAAGGGCACTCCGTACATCTGACCGATCAGGGCGTGGAGTACATGTCACCCTCGGATCCTGAGGCGTTCGTACTGCCCGATATCTCGCAGGAGGTCCACCGCATCGATCACGATCCCGACCTCACGCCGGAAGAGAAGCTTTCGATGCGGCAGGCGATCAACGTCGACTATGCCGCGAAGAGCGAGCGCCTGAACATCGTGCACCAGCTTCTTCGCGCGCACGCGCTCTACGAGAAGGACGTGAACTACGTGGTGCAGGACGGACAGGTTCTGATCGTGGACGAGTTCACGGGACGCACCATGCCGGGGCGCCGCTGGTCCGAAGGGCTCCACCAGGCAGTCGAGGCGAAGGAAGGAGTCCAGGTGAAGGGCGAGACACAAACGCTCGCCACGATCACCATCCAGAACTACTTCCGCATGTACAGCAAGCTTGCCGGCATGACGGGAACGGCGGAGACCGAGGAGACTGAATTCCATCAGATCTACGGGCTCGAGGTCTCGGTGATTCCGACGAATCAGCCGGTGATCCGCGACGACAGGCAGGACCTCGTCTACAAGACGCGGCGCGAGAAATACAACGCGATGCTCGAGGAAACGGAGCGGCTCCATAAGCTCGGCTACCCGGTGCTCGTTGGAACGGTGAGCGTCGACGTTTCAGAGACTCTCTCGCGCACGTTCAAGCGCGCGGGGATCGTTCACAACGTTCTCAACGCGAAGTATCACCAGCGTGAGGCGGAGATCGTTGCCGGCGCCGGCCAGCCCGAAGCGGTGACAATCGCGACGAACATGGCCGGTCGCGGGACCGACATCAAACTCGGCGAAGGCGTCACGGTGTCGAAGCCGTCGCAGATCAAGGATCCCGAGGCAAACATCGTCGACGTCGTGGAGATCGGCGGTCTCCACATCATCGGCTCGGAGCGTCACGAGTCACGCCGCATCGACCGCCAGCTACGCGGGCGTTCCGGGCGTCAGGGTGATCCCGGCACGTCGCAATTCTTCCTCTCGCTCGAAGACGATCTGATGCGTCTGTTCGGCAGCGACCGAATCGCAAAGCTCATGGATCGCATGGGCGCCGAGGAAGGCGAGATGCTCACGCATCCGCTCATCACGCGGTCGATCGAGCAGGCCCAGAAGCGGGTCGAGCTGCAGAACTTCCAGTCGCGCAAGCGGCTGCTCGAGTACGACGACGTCATGAACCAGCAGCGTGAGGTCATCTATTCGCTGCGGTCGTTCGCGCTCGACGGCGGCGAGGAGCTGAAGGGCGAAGCCGAGAAGATGATCGAGAAGGGAATCTCGAGGCGCGTGGAGACTGCGCTCGCCGATCTCGACTCCCAGGAGGACTGGGACTTCAGCCTCCTCCGTCAGGACCTGCTGATGCACTACCTGCTGACGGTGCCGTCGTTCGAGGAAGGTGTCGACCGTCCGACGTCGATCACTGAGGCGCAGGAGCACGCAGTCGAAGCCGCGAAGAAGGCGTTCAACGACAAGCTCACGGGACTGGCGGAGTTCGGCGATCGCCTGTTGTCGCTGGTGATGCTGAACGTGCTGGACGAGAAGTGGAAGGATCACCTCTACGATCTCGATCAGCTCCGGAACGCGATTCACTACAGGTCGTGGGGACAGAAGGACCCGCTCATCGAGTACAAGCACGAAGCGTACACGATGTTCGTGGACCTGATGAACGACGTGTATCACACGTTCACGGAGCGCTTCCTTCGGGCGCAGATCAGCTTCAACGCGCCTCCGGTTTTCGAGACCGATAGCGAGCCGGGGGAGGGCGACGGGCAAGGCCGCGCTGTGGCTTCACAAGCGTCGCGTCCGACTCAGCGGTACAACGAGTTCGGCGTGCTCGAGGATGTTCCGGAGCTGGAGCTGGCAGTCAACGGTGAGGAGACGGAAGTCGAGGAAGTGGTTGACGTCGGGCCGGCCGAGCCGCCCACAAAGAAGCGCGCCGCGCGTCCGGAGCCCATCGTGACCGGAGCTGGCCGAGTGCGCTCGCTGAATCCGGTCGCCCAGGCGGGCGTGCCCGGCGTTTCAGGCGGGGGTGCGTCAGCTGACTGGACGAACGTCGGGCGAAACGATCCCTGCCCGTGCGGCTCTGGCAAGAAGTTCAAGAAGTGCCACGGCGCAAATCTTTGAACGGATTCAACGGATTCGACGGATTCGAACGGATCAGGGACGGAAGGACGAATAGTTTTCACCTTTTTATCAGCTTCTGATCCGTTCGATCCGTTAGATCCGTTTTCATGCTTGCTCGCAACAAGCGGCAGTGTGATTGTGGCGGCGTCGCTCCGGTGGTGCCGAGAAGCGGAGGATTGAGTAGCGCTTCGGATCCCTTTCCCGGAGCAGTGAATGTCCTCAAGCATACGAGAGCTGCCAAGCTGTGAGCGTCCGCGCGAGCGGCTCAAATCCCACGGCGCGCGGGCGCTCAGCTCGGCCGAGCTCCTCGCGATACTTCTCGGCACCGGATCCGAGAAGAACTCCGCAATCGGCATTGGACATGAGATCCTCGCAAGCGCGCACGGCTCCCTGCGGCGGCTTTCCTCGCAGCCGGTCGCCGCACTGACGAGCCTCGCCGGCGTCGGTACAGCGCGTGCCGTCGCCGTTCATGCTGCACTCGAGCTCGGCCGGCGCATGGCGGCCGAGGAGCGCGACGAAGGCATACCGGTCCGATGTCCGCGAGATGTCCATGAGATTTTCGGGCAGCGTCTCCAGGATCTGCCCGTCGAGGAGTTCCACGTCGCCGTGCTCGACTCGCAGCACCGCCTCGAGCGCGACATCGCCGTGACTCGCGGGCTCCTCAACTCGTCGCTCGTCCACCCGCGCGAAGTATTTCGAGAGGCGATCGCCGAGAACGCAGCCGCGATAATTCTCATTCACAATCACCCGAGCGGCGACCCGACACCGTCGAGCGACGATCGCGTCGTTACCGAGCAGCTCGTGCAGGCGGGACGCGTACTCGACATCCCGGTGCAGGACCACATTATTATTGGAAGAGGGCGTTATCTGAGCTTCGCGGAGGCGGGACTGTTGTGACGGCTACGCAGACGATTCAAACGCAGGCGATCATTCCTGGCTGGAACGACAACGGCACGCCGCTCCCCGAGCGGCTCGACCAGGAATTGCTCGCCCGCGCCTACCGCTTCAGCGAAGCCGCCCACCTCGGCCAGAAGCGCCTGTCCGGTGAGAACTTCGTCTCCCACTGCGTCGAGGTCGCGAAGATCCTCGCCGAACTGCAGCTCGACACCGTTACAGTCGCCAGTGGTCTCATTCACGATGTGGTCGAGGACACGGCGGTAGACGTCGCCGAGATCGAGACTGAGTTCGGGAAGGAGATTGCGGAGATCGTCGACGGCCTGACGAAGATCGGTCATCTCCCGATCAACTCTTCGCAGGACCGACAGGTAGAGAACTATCGGAAGCTGCTGCTGTCGATTGCCCGCGATGCCCGCGTCATTCTCATCAAGCTCGCCGACCGGCTGCACAACATGCGGACACTCGAGTATCTGCCGGCAGAGAAGCGGCGGCGGATCGCCCAGGAGACGCGGGATCTGTATGCCCCGCTCGCGCATCGCTTCGGAATGGCGCGCATGCGATGGGAGCTCGAGGATCTCGCCTTCAAGCACCTCGAGTCCTCGGAGTACAAGGCGCTGGCAAAGCTCGTTGCACAGCGGCGGGCCGAGCGCGAGGTGACGATCGAGCAGGTCCGCGATCCACTGCTCAAGCTGTTGAATGACTCCGGGATTCCAAACGTCGATGTGACGGGACGGCCGAAGCACCTCTGGTCCATCTATAAAAAGATGACCAAGTGGGACAAGCCATACGAGGAGATCTACGATCTTCTGGCGATCCGCGTGCTCGTCGACTCAGTGCCCGACTGCTACCATGCGCTCGGCGTCATTCACGAGCGGTTCACTCCGCTGCAGGAGAGAATCAAGGATTACGTCGGCCAGCCAAAATCGAACGGCTATCAGTCGCTGCATACGACGATCTTCGGCCCTGGCAAGCAGCTGTTCGAGATACAGATACGAACGCGAGAGATGCATCGCACGGCGGAGTATGGAATCGCCGCGCACTGGCGGTTCAAGGAGGATGCGAAGAGCGCCGACGAGCTCGACCGCGCGCTGCACTGGTTCCGCCAGGTGCTGGAGCTCCAGCTCGATGCGAAGACGCCGGACGAATTTCTCGAGTTCCTGAAGCTCGATCTCTATCAGGACGAGATCTTCGTGTTCACTCCAACGGGCGACGTGATTCAGCTGCCCAAAGGTGCGACGCCAATCGATTTCGCGTTCGCGGTGCACACGGAGGTTGGTCTGCACGCATGCGGCGCGCGGATCAACGGGCGGCAGGCGACGCTTGCCCGCGAGCTGCGGAACTCCGACACAGTCGAGATCGTCACGTCACCTTCCGCGAGACCCAGTCGCGACTGGCTTTCCCACGTACGCACGGGTCGTGCGCGGCACAAGATCAGACAACGGCTCCGCATCGAGGAGCAGAACACCTCGGAGAAGCTCGGCCGCGAGATACTCAATCGCGAGGTGAAGCGGCGCCGTCTGCCCAAGCCGGCCGAAGAGCAGCTGGAGGCGGTGGCAAAGTCGCTGAAGCTGAACGACGCGGATCACCTGATCAAGTCGATCGGTCAGGGGGATCTCGGGATCGTGCAGGTGCTGAAGAATCTCTATCCCGATTCGGAGATGACCGATGCGCCCGCCAAGACGGGGCCGCTCGACTGGCTCGTGGACAAGATGCGGGGAAGCCCGAAGGGTGTCCGCATCCAGGGCGTCGACGGGCTGATGGTGCGTTACGCGCAGTGCTGCCAGCCGGTGCCCGGCGATCCTGTGGTTGGCTACGTCACGCGCGGGCGCGGTGTGAGCATCCATCGAGCGGATTGCCCGAATCTCTTGATGCTGGTGCTCGAGCCGGAGCGACGCCTCGACATCGACTGGAAGGAGCTCGAGGGTGAGCGGTTTATGGTGCGGCTGGTTCTCGACGCGACGGACCGGCGCGGGCTATACGCCGATTTGGCCAAGGCGGTCTCAGCTACCGACACCGATATCCGGAGCTTCGAGCTTCAGAGCTCCGATGGGCATGTCACCGGAGCGCTAGCCGTCGAAGTGGAGAATCTTGCTCACTTGCAGAGGATTCTTAAAGCGGCGCGACGCGTGAAGGGGGTTACCGAGGTCACGCGTAAGGAGAGATTGGCAAGCGATAACTGACCCTGCGAATGCCGCGATTCGATGTCGCGGTGTATTCGCTGATGAGTCATCGGCGGCTTCGCTGGCAACCTTAGGTGATGCCGGCAGTCAGCCGCTTCCTCGGAATCGTGATTTCGATCTTGTATCGGGACCATGGCCCGCCGCACTTTCATGCGAGCTATGGCGGCCATGAAATTACAGTTGGGATCCGAGACGGATCCGTGGTCGGACGGTTTCCAACACGGGCTTTGAAACACGTCTTGGAATGGCGGGAACTGCACGAAACCGGACTGATGGAGAATTGGCAGCTTGCCAGAGAGCGGCGACCACTGAAGCAGATTGCGCCACTTGAGTAGGAGGAGCGACAGATTGTTGAATGTTATCGAAGCGCGGTATTTGCACGACCATGTCGTCTGGCTCCGTTTCAACGATGGGCTCGAGGGCGAAGTTGACCTGGCGCCTGAGCTGGAAGGCGAGATTTTTGAGCCGTTGCGCGAGCGCAAGTTCTTCGCCCAGGTCAGACTCGATCCGGAGGTTCGGACAATTGTCTGGCCTAACGGCGCTGATTTCGCCCCGGAATTCCTGCATTCACTGATTCGAGTCGTCGCGTAGAAGCTTGCAGTAGCCAGACGCAAGCGCCGGAGCACATTGGGGCTTCTGGATCGATTCCGCATCGTCAAAAAACCTGAACTATCGACTGATGAAGCCGGCCTCGCGCTTGCGTTACTCGCATGGACCGCTGAAAACCAGGAGACACTGTCGTCAATTCGTAGCCACAGTTCCTTATCGGACTCTGCGCTTCGCGGCGAGTTGCTTGCGCTCCGCTTCTCGCCATTGAGCTTGGCTCCTTCTTCGCGTTGCAAGGGCCGAGTGCAATGCAGGCTGCAGTCTCAGGCACCGCCTATTTGTTTCACACATTTTTGGTCGGCGGAATCGAAGCGACGAAATCTGCGGACCCACGCGAGCTAGTCGTGAATCTGCACCTATACGGAATGCTTGACTCGGTGCTTGATCAACCTCGCACAAAAGACCCGCGGAAACATCGCGTCATCTCAGCAATGAAAGCGCAGGCACCAAGCGGAAACGTGCTGACCGCGCGCATGAAAGCATACAAGGAAGTACTCGAAACTGATTCAAAGCGATCACTACAGAACGTCGGTGCGAGATTCTCCACTTATTGCCAAGCGGAGTACGACCCTGTTGTTCAGCTCATCGGTTCAGGGGAATTCTCGAGGACGCTGAAGGCGGCCAAAGAGTACGTTGCGGCAATAGCGCTCCGGCTGCCTTCGTAAGCTGTGGGTCGAATCGTTACGACATGCTGCGAGCGACCAAAGCGAGGAATCCCAGCGCCCGCCGTTCTTCGTGTCTCTTCGCAGTCTGCTGATCGGCCCCGATACTGGAACCCCCGGGATGCAGGCGGATCAGCAGACCTCGCGCAGAACCGAACAAAAACCGGTAGCTGGGCTTATATTGTAAGGATGCCAAAGGTCGAATTCGATCTGCTAGCCCCCTTTAAGCCAGCCGGTGATCAGCCGCACGCCATCGCGGAGCTGAGCCGGGGGCTCGAGCGCGGCGACCGGTTTCAGACGCTCCTCGGAGTGACCGGGTCCGGGAAGACGATGACAGTCGCCAACGTGATTAAGAACTTCGGCCGGCCAACACTGGTTCTGTCCCACAACAAGACGCTCGCCGCCCAGCTGTACGGCGAGCTCAAGAGCTTCTTCCCGCACAACGCCGTCGAGTACTTCATCTCGTACTACGATTACTACCAGCCGGAAGCGTACGTCCCGACCACCGACACGTACATCGAGAAGGACGCGTCGATCAACGAGGACATCGATCGTCTTCGGCTTCGCGCAACGTCGAGCCTCATGGAGCGCGAAGACGTGATCATCGTCGCCACCGTGTCGGCGATTTACGGACTCGGCGACCCGGTCACTTATCGCGAGCAGATGGTGACCCTCGCGAAAGGACAGCGAATCCCGCGCGACGAGATTCTCAGATCGCTGGTAAAGATCCAATACTCGCGGAACGACATTGCCTTCGAGCGCGCCACATTCCGGGTACGAGGCGACACAGTCGAGATTCTCCCGGCCTACGAAGAGCAGGGCGTTCGCGTCGAAATGTGGGGGGATGAGATCGAGCGAATATCAAAGATCGACCCGCTCAGTGGGGAAGTCATCGCTAATCTGGAGAAGGCAGCGATTTATCCCGCAAAGCACTTTGTGACAACAAGGCCGACCATTCAGAAAGCAGTCGAGCTCATCCGCGCCGAGCTGGTCGAGCGGCTCAATGAGCTCCGCACGACAGGTAAGCTCCTCGAGGCCCAGCGCCTGGAATCACGCACTAACTTCGACATCGAGATGATGCTCGAGATCGGAACGTGCGCGGGAATCGAGAACTACTCGCGTCATCTCTCCGGCCGCGCGGCGGGCGAGCGGCCGGCGTGCCTGTTCGATTACTTCCCTGAGGATTTTCTGCTCGTTGTGGACGAGTCGCACGTTACTCTTCCGCAGGTCGGAGGCATGTTCAACGGGGATCGCGCACGAAAGCTGACGCTGGTCGAGTACGGGTTCCGCCTCCCCAGCGCGCTCGACAATCGCCCGCTCATGTTCGATGAGTTCCTTTCGCTGACACCACGAGCGCTCAACGTGTCCGCAACGCCCGGCGACATCGAGCTCAGGCTCTCCGAGGGCGCAGTAGTCGAGCAGATCATTCGTCCGACAGGGCTCGTCGACCCCGAGATCGACGTCCGCCCCGTGCGGGGCCAGGTCGATGACCTGCTCAACGAGATCCGCCTCCGAGAGCGAAAAGGCGAGCGGGTGCTCGTCACCACACTCACGAAGCGAATGGCGGAGGATCTCACCGATTATCTGCAGCAGATGGGCGTTCGCGTGCGCTACATGCACTCCGACATCGACGCCATCGAGAGGATGGAGATCGTACGCGGCCTTCGGCTCGGCGAGTTCGACGTTCTCGTCGGCATCAATCTGCTGCGCGAGGGGCTCGACATGCCCGAGGTCTCGCTCGTCGCGATTCTCGACGCGGATCAGGAGGGCTTTCTGCGGAGTGACAGGTCTCTGATCCAGACGGTCGGACGCGCGGCGCGCCACATCAACGGCCGAGCCATCTTCTACGCCGACAGAATGACAGGCTCGATGGAGCGCGCGATCAGCGAGACTGGACGCCGCCGCGAGATGCAGCGGGCGTACAACATCGAGCACGGCGTCACGCCGATAAGCGTTACCAAGAGCACGGAACAGGTTCGCTTCATCACGCGCGTAGCGGATGCGCGCGAGGCAAGAGAGGCGCGCGAAGGGGAACAGGCGCGTCGCGTCGCGGAATCTGCGACGGCGTACGGTGCGATGAATCCGGCGGAGCTCATCGCGCAGCTCGAGCAGGAAATGAAGCAGGCGGCTGCGGCGCTGGATTTCGAAACGGCGGCGCGGCTTCGCGATCAGCTGTTCGAGATCAAGGCTAAGGCGGACTGCACGCGCGCCCGGTCTCGCGGTGCGTTCGCCGGCATTCAGGTGCGACGGTAGTGCAGGCGCACCGCCACGTCGTACCGCCTCTCGCGGAGCGGAGTCGGCTGGTGCTCGACGAGGAAGAGCTCCGTGAATGGGGC
This sequence comes from Gemmatimonadaceae bacterium, assembly GCA_035633115.1. Taxonomy (NCBI): domain Bacteria; kingdom Pseudomonadati; phylum Gemmatimonadota; class Gemmatimonadia; order Gemmatimonadales; family Gemmatimonadaceae; species Gemmatimonadaceae bacterium. The sequence goes on from DASQFN010000047.1 coordinate 51,020, forward strand.
AAGGAGCTGGGGCGCGCGAGCTCTCCTCCACTGATGATCACACTTACCGGCGACCTGGGCGCAGGAAAAACGACCCTCGCACAGGCGATCTGCGACGGATATGGCGTCGAGGAGCCGGTCACGAGTCCATCCTATGCTCTCGTGCACCGCTATTCAGCGCCTCGCTCGCCCGTGTATCATGTCGATCTGTACCGACTCGACAATCCGTCGCAGCTCACGAATATCGGCTGGGACGATCTCGTGGCCGAGCACGCGATGATTCTCGTCGAGTGGCCGGAGCGCGCGGGGGCGCGGATTCCCGTAGATCATCTGCCGATCGATATCGACTATTCCGCCGAGGATCCGGATCGGCGGCTGCTCCTCGCCGGCTGATGACCGATTACACTCTCGCTCTCGAAGGCGCGACCTACGCCGGCAGCGTCGCGCTTCTGCGCGGACGCACCGTGATCGCCGAAACAACACTGTCCGACACAGCCATTCCGTCTCGCGATGGCCGCGAAGAAAGAGTGCTGCCATCAGTTGCGGAGTGTCTCGACGAAGCGCGCGTTCGTGTCAACGAAATCAGCCGCGTCGTGTGCGGCTCCGGCCCCGGCAGCTTCACGAGCCTGCGCATCGCCGCGTCAATCGCGAAAGGAGTCGCAGTAGGCACAGGCTGTCCGATGTACGCGGTCTCGTCGCTGCTCCTTTCGGTCTCGTCGTCTCCGGGCGCGCTGGAAAAGGGATTCTATTTGTCGGTGCTGCCCGCGATGCGCGACGAGTGGTTCGCGATGCTCGTCGAATATGAGAATCCGGATTCGATCGCGCAGCGCGGAGACGTCGCCATCGTCGCGGAGACCGGGCTCGCGCGCGCGGCGGCTGCGGAGGGAGCAATTTTGCTCGGGCCCGGGCAGGAGGTTGACTCCCGCCCACACGCTCGAGGGGTGGCAGCTCTCCTCGACGGTATACTGTCGACCGGCCCCGTGCCGATCGAGACCTGGGAGCCGCATTACGGGCGTCTGGCAGAGGCGCAGGTGCGCTGGGAGCTGGCTCACGGAAAGGCGTTGGGGGCTAGTGCGTGACGCCGGCGACGACGGTTGATGCGAATTTCCGATCGGCGACGCTGGCGGACGTGCCTGCGATTGTCGAGATAGAGCGCATCTCGTTCGGCGACCCATGGTCCGAGGCTACGTTTCGGGACCTGCTCAGTTTGCGCCACGCTATCTTTCTCGTCGCGACTGAAGGTCGCGCGGCATCGGTTTGCGGATACGTGATCGCCGCGGTCGTGGCGGGCGAAGCCGAGGTATTGAATCTGGCGGTGGCGCCTCAGTCGCGGGGGCGTGGGCTGGGAGGGAGACTCCTCGACGCTGGACTTGGAATCGTGGGAGAGCGAGGCGCGCGGGAAGTTTTTCTCGAGGTGCGCGAATCGAACATCGCCGCTCTCGCGCTCTACTCGTCGCGTGGATTCGCCAGTCTCACGCGCCGCGCGAAGTATTATCGGAACCCTGTCGAAGACGCGCTCGTTCTCCGGCGCGCGGTTGAAGGATTATTGCGGAGGACTTAAGGATGTGCGCCTTCTCGAAGGCGTGTTTACCATAGTGGGCGAGCATAGAAACCCTCGCCGGGAGGCAACGTGAGTCGGAGTCTTAACAAGGCCAGTCTGATCGGAAATCTCGGAAGCGATCCGGAAATTCGCACAACGACAGGCGGCGCGAAGGTGGCGACGTTTTCGCTGGCCACGAGCCGGCAGTGGAACAGCGCCAGTGGAGAGAAACAGGAAAAAACCGAGTGGCACCGCTGCGTGGTGTGGAACGCGAAAGGCACCGGTCTAGCCGACGTCGTCGAGAAATACTGCAAGAAGGGCGACCGTCTGTACGTCGAGGGGCGCATCGAGTACCGCCAGTGGCAGGACAAGGAGAACCAGACCCGCTACACGACGGAGATCAACGTTCGCGATCTCCTGATGCTCGGCGGCGGTGCCGGCGGTGGACGGGGCGCCGATTACGACTCCGATTCGGACTCTCGCGCGCGGACACCCGCCAGGAGCGGCAGTCGAGCAGGCGCGGCAGCGAGCGATACCAACTTCGACGATTTCCCGGCGGCGCTGGAAGATCAGGACGACGATCTGCCCTTCTGAGGGATTGCCGCCACAGAGACACAGAGAACACAGAGGATTACTTCCGCCGTACCGGATTTCGATTGCTCGACTCGTCTTCAGGGCGAACTCACCCTGGCGATCGGGAGACGGAGCTGCAGCGCTGTCCCCCCTAAAAGTGCCGTTCTCTGTGTTCTCTGTGTCTCTGTGGCAGATTTTCCCTCGACGGCGTCAGTGACGCGGAGCAGAGCCGGATAGTCTACTAATCGGCAGGTTAGCCCCTTCGCCGAGCGCCTCGTTGCGCCGGCGGCAGATCCTTCGCGGAGATAATTCATGCAGCCGATCACCGTCCGTGCAGTCGCGCTCAACGACGAGCGGCTCTCGACGAGCATTCTCACGTCTCTCGTTGTCGGGATGACACTCGTTGCGGCCGGAATGCTGTCAGCGCAGACGCCGGTTCCTCCTGCGGGCACGCCGAAGAAGCCCGCGCCGACGGTCGCACCCGTGTCCGCCCCAGTCGAGGGCGAGGTCGTCCACGTCGTAAAGAGAGGCGACACTCTGTGGGACATTGCCAAAGCCTACCTCAAGGACCCGTTCCGCTGGCCGGAAGTCTTCCAGCGAAACACCGATGTCGTCGAGAACCCGCATTGGATCTATCCTGACGAGGTAATCCGGATCCCGGGCAGCGAGGTCAGACCGGAAGTTCTCGCCCGCGTGATGACGAAGCCGGCGCCTAAGCCGGCGCCAAATCTCGAGCGCACCGTATTCTCGACATTGCCAGCCCTGGTGAGTAGTCGAGTCCCCGGGACCGGCGAAGTCATTGGTCGTGAGCGTCCCGGTGCCGTGCGCGTAGGAGAAGTCGAAGCTGCGCCGTTCGTGGATAGAGAAGGCGGTCCGCGCGGCGCGGGACGGCTGGCTGCAGCGTATGACCGACCTGGCATCGCGGCGAGAGCGAGCGATGCGCGTTTCCAGCTTCAGGATCCCGTTTTCGTAGAGGTGCCGTCAGGCCGTGCGGCGCGCGTCGGTGACAAATATCTCATCGTCGTCCCGGGTGCCTCGATCGGCGAGGAATCGCAGCTGATGATCCCGACGGGAATCGTTCGTGTCGAGAGCATCGAAGCGGGTCAGCCGGCGCTCGCTCGAGTGGTGAGGCAATTCGGCGACATTCGCCTGGATCAGATGCTCGTCGCGGTCGAAAGCGCTGTTCCCTCAGCTACCGCCGCCCGCATTCCCGTCTCCAACGGGCGCTCCGCGCACGTGCTATGGGTTCACAACGATCCCGTTCTCCCAACTCTTCAGAGTTATGTGGTTCTCAGCAGGGAAGCGGGCAACGATGTAGCGGTCGGTGATCAATTCACACTGATGGATGCCACAGTCGACGCGAGTCATCCCGCGCCGGCCGTGCCCGCCGCTGTCGCGCAGGTCGTCCGTGTGACGCCATACGCGATCACAGCTCTCGTCGTGGATCACGATCAGCCGACAGTTCGCGCGGGCATGCCGGCGCGACTCACTGCGAGAATGCGCTAGCGCGAGGCCGTCCGCGGCAAAAATATCGGTGCCTCAGAGGTAGGTAAGGATTAGATTAGGGGCGACAATGACATTGATCGCCCCTATCTCTCCGCAGCTTCGCGCCCGGGACCCTCAACCCGGCGAATGACGGCGCGCGCACTCATTACAGGCGGGGCAGGGTTCATTGGATCGCATGTCGCCGACCTCTTCCTGGGCAACGGCTACGAAGTCGACATCATCGACGACCTTTCGAGCGGAAAAGCCACAAACGTCCCGGAGAGTGCGGCTCTCCACCGGATCAGCGTAACGTCCCCCGAGTCCGCGCGGGTTGTACGCGAGGGGCGATTCGACGTTCTCGTGCACCTCGCGGCGCAGATGGACGTCCGCCGGAGCGTTGCCGATCCGGTGTTCGACGCGACGACGAACATCATTGGCATCGTCAATCTTCTCGAAGCGGTGAGGCAGAGCGGAAACAAGACGCGGGTCGTGTTCACGTCCACTGGGGGCGCTATCTACGGCGACTTCAACCAGCCTCCGAACTTCGAGACGTACGCGAAAGAGCCGGATTCGCCGTATGCAATCTCAAAGCTCTCCTCCGAATACTATCTCGCCTACTACGGCAGAATTCATGGCCTCGAGCACGTTTCGGTGCGCTTCGGAAACGTGTACGGACCGAGGCAGGATCCGCACGGCGAGGCCGGTGTGGTGGCGATTTTCTGCAACCGCATTCTCGAGGGTAAGCCGCTCACCGTTTTCGGCGACGGCGAGCAGACGCGTGACTACGTCTATGTCGGCGACGTTGCTAATGCTGTCTGGCTCGGCGCCACTTTCGCCCTTCCGCCGGCCGGCACGGTTGACGAGCGCAGCTTCAATATCGGCACCGGATTGGGGACGTCCGTGCTCGAGCTGGCGCGCAGCCTACAGGAGGCAGCGGGCAGCAATGTAGAGATACAGTTCGCGCCGCGCAGACCGGGTGAGCAGCAGGAATCGTTTCTCAACGTCGACAAGGCGCGAGCGGTACTCGGCTGGCAACCGCAAGTTTCTCTTGCCGCCGGACTCGCGGAGACATTCGCGTGGGCGGAGGCGACGAGCGGATTGCAGAAATCGTGAGCATCGGGTTGATGCTGCAGGTTGGGGCGGCCGTTCCCTCCTCGCCCATGGAGCTGATCACCAGCTCGACCGGCTCGACAAAGGTGGTGCTCGCAATCCTCGTCGTTCTGTCGCTCATCAGCTGGACGATCATGATTGCGAAGACCGTCGAATTCCGCCGCGCGGCTTCCGCGGGCCGGAGATTCATGGATTCGTTCGAGGAGGCGCCGTCACTCGATGTTGCCGCGGACCTCGCTCGAAGATCGCCGCCCAGCCCGCAGCGGAGCGTGATGCTCCGGGCGCTGCGGTTTCTTCACGAGACCACACCCGCGCTCGGCGCAACGCCGGAGCGGGGAGCACGGCTGAGCGCATCGCAGGTCGAGGCACTCCGGCTCGTACTCGATTCCGAGAGCGGTGCAGTCCGCGATCAGATGGGAAGGTTCGTCCCTTCGCTAGCGACGATCGGCTCTGCCAGTCCGCTCATCGGCTTGCTCGGAACCGTCCTCGGAATCATCGACGCGTTCGTGGGAATTGCCACGGAGGGATCAGGTAACATCGGAGCCGTGGCCCCCGGAATTGCCGAAGCGCTCATCGCAACTGCAGCCGCGCTTTCCGTCGCCATTCCGGCGGTCTTCGGGTACAACATCTTTGCACATCGGTTGAACCGGTTCGATGGCGAGCTGGATGGTTTCGGATCGGAGCTGATTGCCCTGATGGTTCGGGAGGGCCGGATCTAGATGGCAAGGCGGCGCGAGCGAATGCAACTGAACGCTGAGATAAACGTCGTGAGTCTAATTGACGTGATGATGCTTCTGATGGTGATTTTCATGATCACCGCTCCAATCATGCAGGGCGGCGTCGACGTGACGCTGCCGAAAGCGGAGGCGCGTCCGCTCGAGCCGAAGAGTGGCCTGGTCGTGACAGTGGACAGGGGCGGACGGATTCACATCGAAGATGCGAACCTGAGCTTTGCGGAATTCCGGGCGAGCTTCAAAGCGCTCGCCTCGGAGCGCGGACGAGAAGGGATTTATTTGCGAGCGGATGCTGGAGTGCCATATGGCTCGGTTGTGCAGGTGCTTGCAGTGATGCGTGCCAGCGGCATTGCCGACGTCGGCCTCGTAGCCGAGCCTGAGGTGGAGAGATAGTGCGGGCGCGGAGACAGCCTGTTCAGTTCGGCGGCCCGCTCGGAATGTCCGTCGTGCTTCACCTCTCGGCGGTCGCGCTCGCGTTCATCGCGTCGCGCGGGCAGCCGATGGAGGCATTACCGCCGATCTACAAGGTGGACATCGTCGCCGCGCCTCCCGGTGAGCGTGCGATTGGAGAGGTGACGCCCGAGCCCGCACCGGTCACGCCGCCACCGGCCGCTGCGCCGGTTGCGCCTCCGAAACCAACAGAGCGCGCGATACCGCTCACCAAGCGAGTCGCGAAAAAAACCGCTGCGCGATCGACTCCGGTGCCTCCCGCGGCGACGCCAGTGCCGAAGACGGCCGCGCCAAAGGCCGGCGGCGGGCCGATTGGCGGGAAGGGCACCGACGTCGCGACGGTTCAAACCGAGGGAATCGATTTCCCCTTCCCAGGGTACCTAAACAACATCGTCCGGCAAATCGCGCTCAACTTCAAGCCGAGTGACACGAACTCCGCGCTACGCGCAGAAGTGATGTTTCTGATATATCGTGATGGCTCGGTGAAGATCGTGCGCTTCGTGAAGCGCTCGGGAGCCTACGCGTTCGATCTCGAGGCCCAGGGCGCGATCGAATCAGCGGGGCCGAACTTTGGACGACTCCCCGACGGCTTCCCCGACGATGTGCTCCCCGTTGTTTTCAGCTTTGACCCCCGTGTGTTGAGATGAGTTCACGCTTCTACTTCGCCGCGATCTGCGCGTGTCTCGCCGCGCTCGCCAGTCCCGAAAACCTTCGTGCCCAGGATACCACTGCCACCGCGCCCGGCGTTCGCCTCGGGTTGAGCTATCCACGCGGCACGATTCCACGCGTGATCGTGCTGCCCGTCGACAGTACTCCGGGTGATTCAGTCAGGGCAATCATCCAGCGCGATCTCGACTACAGCGACCGCGTCTCGCCGATTCCACTCGACGCGATGACCCTGGCAGGGATAACGCCCGCGGCGGGGCAGGAGCCGAACTACGAGCTGTTCAGTACGCTGGGCGCGGCCGCGATTATCCATCCGCGACGAACGGCTAGCGGCGGGCTGCGAGTGGCATTGTACGACGTCGCGGGCAAACGCCGGGTCGAAGCGCGCGATTTTCCCGTGGCCGTCGTACCGCCTGTCCGCGATGACGCCATTCGGGACTCCGTCACCGCCGAGACGACGCAACGGGAGAAGGCGCTGCGAGACTCGGTGACGAGAGTGTTGCGGACGCGCGCGGCGATCATGCGCCGCCCGCCCGTGAGAAAGGATCCGCGTCCGCGGCGCTTCGTCGTGCGCGATTCTCTGCGTCGAGATTCTGCGGCGACCGCGTACACCAGGCGCGGCCAGGCTCGCTGGGAAAATGACCGTCGCGACTCGGTTGCGCTGGCGATGTCGAGCGGTGCCGAGCGGCTCATTCGCGCCGATGCCCAGGCGCGCATAGCCGCGGCGGACAACGAACGCATGAGCATTCATCGCGTCAGCGACGAGGTAGAGAGCTGGATCACCGGCAAGCGCGGAATTGCGGCCACTCGAATTGCCTACGTGCACAATGGCATGATCCGGATCGTCGACAGCGATGGTGCGAACGACAAGGCGGTAACCGGACGCGGGACCGCAATGTCGCCGGCATGGCATAACAGCGGCCGGAGAATCGTGTACTCGCGAATGAGCAATGCGGGAACTCAGATTGAGCAGCTCGACCTCGAGACGGGCTTGACGCGCGCAATGAGTCCCACCGGGCTCAACATCACCCCGGTTTACTCGCAGGACGGCAGATACATCGTCTACTCCAGTGGCAACGAGTCGGGCACCGACCTGCTGATGGTTAGCGCAGACGCCGCGAACGGATCAATGTCCCCGCAGCGGCTGACCTTCGGGCGCGGCAGCGACAATCAGTCGCCGACCTTCAGCCCTGACGGCCGTCAGATCGCTTTCATCTCCGCACGCTCGCGATTCCCCGAGGTATACACGATGGACGCCGACGGGACAAACCTGCAGCTGCTCACTCCTTTCATACCGGGAGTGCGAACGTACCGCACGGCCCCGGACTGGTCGCCGGACGGCAGGACCGTCGCGTTCGAGCAGCAAAATGGCGACTTTCAGGTGTGGGTGATAAACATCCGCGACAAGGAGCCGCGGCGTCTCACGAGCGAAGGTGAAAACGAAGGCCCTTCGTGGGCGCCAGACGGCCGTCATCTCGTACTGTCATCGACTCGCGGTGGGTCGAAGCAGATCTGGGTGTTGGATACGGAGTCCGGCCGGTTCCGTCAGCTGACGTATAATGCGGGTGCACGACTCGCGGCATGGTCAGCGATGTTGAATCGTTAGTGATGTCAGGAATCATGCGCAACTCACCCAATCCCATACCAATGCCAACTCTCACCCGAATCGCAATCGTCGCAGTCGTCTTTGCAATCGCTATCGGCGGATGCCGCCGCAGGACTCCCGAGCGGCCGGCTCCGCGTCGCATCAACACCGACAGCCTCTTGCGTGAGCAAGCCAGGCTGGACTCCCTTGCACGGGTGGAGGCAGCCCGGGCGGCCGCAGCCGCCGCGGCGGCAGCGGCGGCGGCAGCGGGGCCGGCGACCAGCGCGCCCGTGAATGAGCGCGAGCGAACGGCTCTCGCCGCTACTATATACTTCGATCTCGACGAGTCGGTTCTGACGGACGATGGGCGGGCGGCGGTGGAAGCGAAGGCGCCGGTTATCCTGCGGCATCCCGACATGCGTATCAGAATCGTCGGTCATACCGATTCGCAGGGCTCCGACGAGTACAACCTCGCTCTGGGCCTCCGACGCGCGGCGGAAACCAAGCGATATCTCGCGGCGCTGGGCGTGGACGAGGGGAGAATGGAGATTGTGACATTCGGCGAAGAGCGCCCGGCGGTGCAGGGGCAGACGCAGGAAGCCTACGCACTCAACCGGCGCGCGGAATTCGAGATACTCAGCGGGGGGTAGCGATGTACCGTTGGAGATCGGCCGCGTTCGCGCCGATTGTGCTTTTCTGTTCCCTGGCAACAGCCGGCTGCTTCGCCTCGAGGTCTGATATCGATCAGCTTCGCGACGAGATCGCCACGGTGCGAGCCGAAACGGCCACGGTCGATTCGGTTCGCGCGATGCAGATGGTGCAGCTGCTGAGCACGTTGCGGGCAGTCACGGATACACTCGCCGAAATCAACACGCGTCTGACGCGCGTGCGCGCGGAATCACAGAGCGGCCTGCGGGATCTCGGCAATCGCGTGTTGCAGGTGCAGGAAGCAAGCGGACAAAGTCAACAGAGCGTGCGGGAGATGCGCGCGGCGCTCGAGCAGCGGAACCGAACGGCGCCGCCGGTCACAAACGCCTCGCCACAAGCCACTCCGTCCGCTCCGGATTCCACTCCGCCGGTTGTAGACGAGCCGGGTCCCAACGAGCTGTTTCAGCTGGGCCGCGATCAGCTCGCCCGCGGCGGATTCAGTGCTGCACGGGCGGCGTTCGCCGATCTGATCAGCAAGCATCCCGACTCCGAGCTTGCCGCGGACGCCCAGTTCTTTCTGGCCGAGGCGCTGGCCGGGGAAGGAAAAGCAGCGGCCGCCGATTCGGCGTACGCGACAGTCGTGAGGAAGTACCCAACCTCGCTGCGGGCTGCGACAGCGCTCTACAAGCGTGGTGTGGCTCAGCAGAAGGCGGGAAGGACGACTACCGCGCGGCGGACCTTCAACGAAGTCATCCGACTGTTTCCGGAGTCGGACGAGGCCGCACTGGCGCGGGAACGCCTGCGCGGGATGTCATAAGGGGACGCACGAAGGTGCCGCGAACGGCTGCCGACACCGAGATGCCCTTCCTCGATCACCTCGAGGAGCTGAGGCATCGTTTGTTCTGGATAGTCGGGACAATCGTTGTCGGCATCGTTCTCTCGTTCACGGTGCTGTCTCAGGGCGGCTTCGACGTCGTGGCTCTGCTGGCGCGGCCGATCGAGCCATATCTGCGAGGGAGCCAGCTGGTCTTCACTCACCCCGGCACGTCGTTCTCGATCGTGTTGACCGCATCGTTTATCCTCGGGATCCTGTTTGCAACGCCGGTGATCGGATACCAGCTGTGGGGTTTCTTCGCTCCGGCGCTTCACGCGCACGAGAAGCGGATCATCGTTCCAGTGCTTCTTGGAATGATCTTCCTCTTTCTGTGCGGCGTTGCGCTCTGCTACTTCATCGTCATGCCGTTCACGCTGAAGTTCTTCATGGGGTTCGAATCGGCGTCACTCACGCCGATGATCGAGGCGAAGCAGTACTTCGGCTTCGCGTTCAGCATGATGCTGGCGTTCGGCGTGGCGTTTCAGCTGCCGATCGGGATTCTGATGCTGTCAACGCTCGGAATCATTCAGCCGCAGCTCCTGACACGATTCCGTCGCCATGCAATTGTCGGCACGGTGGTCGTCTCGGCGTTCATCACCCCCGACGGCAGTCCGACGACCCTGCTGGCGCTGGCGATCCCCCTTTATCTGCTCTACGAGCTGGGCGTCGGGCTGTCGTTCATGGTCACGCGTCGGCGGCGACGCAGGGAAGCCGAGGAGCGTGAAGAGCTGCTTCGGGCGCGCCGAGAGCCACCAGCCGACACAGTCGGACGTGAGCCGCGGCGGCTGGGCGCGAACGCATGAGGCTAGACCGCACGCAGTTTGTTTTCGCGTTGTCTCTTGTGGGCGTTGTGCTGATCGGCTTGGCCGTCCCCGCCGTTGGCCAGGTCCCTCGCCCCGCTCCGCCACCACCGGCGCCCGCACCTCGTCCGGGAGTCACCCCGGCAGTGGGTATTGATTCGACGAAGGCCGATTCGACGAAGCTTCGCGATCTCATCAAGTGGACCGAGCTCGACTCGACTGCCACCGCGCTCATGGCAAGGCCGGGCCACTCCTCAACGCGCTACCAGGGAGTGCGTGTGCGGTTCGACGCGAAGGCGCGAACTCTTTACATCGAAGGAGAGCCGGCGGCGGTGGGACGTGGGGTGACGCTGCTCGTCGGCGACACGATTGTCTACAACGATTCGACCAAACTTGTCGTCGCTCGCGGCGACACGCTGATTCTGCGCGACCCGACCCAGAATGCAGCGGACGTTGTCTCCCGGGGTGAGCTCAGATACGACATCGAGGCGCACCGCGGCAGCGTGACGAATATCAGCACCGTGCTGGAATCCGGCGAGCAGTGGATCGTCAAAGCCCCCAGAGCGGTTTTCGTGGCGGATACCAGTCGCGGCCGGCAGACGGCGTTTTACGTCCGAAACGGTACGATCACGAGCTGCGACGATTCGCTGCCCGATTATCATTTCAAGTCGAAGCAGATCAAGATGATCTCCCGAAGCTTGATGGTCGCGCGTCCGGCTGTGCTTTACATCGGCGATGTCCCCGTGATGTGGCTGCCCTTCATCTTCCAGGACATTCGCTCGGGACGCCGCAGCGGAATTCTCACGCCGCGCTTCGGGGTCAGCGAGATCTTCCGCAACAGCCCGACGTACCGGCGGCACCTCGAGAACCTCGGCTACTATTTCGCGTTCAGCGATTACTCGGATGCTCAGGTATCGCTCGACTGGAGAAGCGGCTCGAACTCGTCGCCGGGTGACCCCGGGTGGGTTCGCGTCAATGGCGAATGGCGCTACCGCTGGCTCAACCGCTTTCTCACCGGCAGGTTCGCGGTGTCGAAGCTGGCGCAGCGAGATGGCTCCGGAAACACGCAGTACTCATGGGGGCACCAGCAGGATTTTTCGCAGACGACCCATCTGACGATGGATCTGAACTACGCAACCAATACCGTAATTCAGAGGCAGACGACGTTCGATCCGCGTCAGGTTCTGGCTACTATTCAGAGTCGAGTGAACTACCAGCAGCAATTCGGGCCAGCGTCGTTCTCGATTGGAGGAGACCGCAGGCAGTATCCGGGCCGCGACGAAGTCACTCAGAATTTTCCGAACTTCAGCATATCAACGCCGACCATCGGAGTTACCCGCTGGCTTGAATGGACACCGTCGCTCAACGTCTCGAATCAACAGCAGTTCAAGGTTCCTCAGATCGGTGAATTCGGATTCCGCTTTTCCGAGCGCAACGGCGTCCGCGACAGCGCCCAGCTGGAAACCGACGCCCGCGTCACGAACATGTCGATCGAATCGCCGATCAAAATCTTCGGCTTCACGCTGACGAATTCGTTCCGCATCGCCGACCAGGAGAACAACGCTCCGGTTCGCATTCCGATCATCGATCAGGACGACCCGACCATCAAGGTCGATCGCGTTTTCGCGCGAACGTTCAGCACCGAGATCGACTGGAACTCTTCGTTTGGCCTTCCGACGCTGTTCAGGAACTCCTTCAAGATCTCGCCGAGTATCGGCATCTCGAACGTGGATCCGCACGGGTTCTGGGTGCGCACCGAGCAGACGGGCGGGAGATACGTCCATCAGTCGAAGCGCGTCAGCTATTCACTGACGTCAGCGCCCACCATTTTCGGTCTCTTTCCCGGTATTGGCGGGATCTCACGGTTCCGCCACTCCGTTACTCCGGGCTTGACGTTTCAATACTCTCCGGCGGCGACAGTCAGCCGCGAGTATCTCGCGGCGCTCAACATGTCGCCTCGCGACTACGTGGGCAGCCTCGCGCAGCAGCAGGTCACACTCTCGCTCTCGCAGGATCTCGAAGCGAAGATGAAGTCCAGCGACACGAGCTCAACGGCCGATGCGCGCAAGGTCAAGCTCATGTCGCTCCGGTTCAGTCCTCTCACCTACGATTTCGAGCGCAAGCGAAAGACGGGAAGGTCAGGGTTCGCTAACGATTACTTCAACTACGACGTAACCTCGGACCTGTTGCCTGGATTCCGGCTCGGCGTGGACTACTCGCTCTTCCAGGGTAGCGTGCTCAGCGATACTGCCCTCTTCAAACCATTCCGGACAGGGATGAATTTCTCTTTCTCGGTCAACAACCAGTCGGGAATCTTTGCGGCGCTCACCCGCATTTTCGGGAAGGCAGTACCGCAGGGCGCTCCGCAGGTGGAGCGACTCGAGCCCAGTCAGGACGATGCGATGACGCAGCGTCTCGCTTCGACACCGATGGCCGGATCCGCCGTCCGCAACCAGCAGTACGCTCTGCCGCAGACGAAAGGCTGGCAGGCTTCATTTACGTTTTCGCAGGTGAGGCAGCGCCCGCCCGTTGGCGGACAGGTTGTAGATGAGGACCCTGGCAGGCTTTGCGCGATCTACGCAGGCAGCCCGCTGCAATACGAGACGTGCGTGCTCCAGCAGCAGACCAATCCCGTAGGCGCGGTTCCAATCGGGCGAATCACGGCGGGTGCACCATTCATCAGACAACCGGCACGTGAATATCTGACTTCGCAGATGAGCTTCAACATCACGCCGAAGTGGTCAGCGCAATGGGGCACGACATACGACTTCAACGCGCGGCAGTTCGCCAGTCAGTCGGTGACACTGCAGCGTCAGCTGCATGACTGGCGATCGATCTTCGCGTTCACGCGGGGACCCAACGGAAACTTCGCATTCAATTTCTTCATTGCGTTGAACGCCCAGCCGGACATCAAGTTCAACTACGACAAGGCGACATACCGGCAGCCGGGACAATAGCAGTTTGAGCGGCGCGCTCCATGTCACCAACGGCGATTGCGCCGCTGAGCTGATGCGGGAAGCGGGTATCGACGGCGAGATACTGTCGTGGCGTGACGTTCTTCACGACGGCCCGGTCCCCCGGGATCTCTCGCTTGCCGAGCTGAGCCACGTCCGTGCGGCCTACCTCGCATCAGCCGGCGCGGAAGAGTTCAGCGACCTTGCGCAGTCATTCGTTGACCGCGACACGCTGTTCGAGCGATTCGCCGAATTCGAGCGGGTTGTTCTCTGGTTCGAGTGGGATCTCTACGACCAGCTTCAGCTGATTCAGGTACTGCACACCATCGGTCACCGCGCGGCGAGTCTCGGAACAGCGAAGCTGCCGCCGATCGAGCACGTATCGTTCGCCGGATATCTGGGGAATCTTCTGGTCGAGCGTTTTCCCGTGCTCCTCGAAGAGCGAAAACCCGTTATGCCGGAAATGCTCAGCCTCGGACAGGCTGCGTGGCGCGCATTCACTTCGCCTGATCCAACCGACATTGTCGCACTCCTCGAAGTGGGAACGGCTGATCTTCAGTTCCTCGAAGGTGCCATGTGGCGTTTGCTCGAAGAGCTTCCGTCGACCCGCAACGGTCTCTCGCGGTCGGAACAACAGCTGCTCGAGGGGCTCTCTGAAGGCAATTCCCGATTCGAGGAAACATTCCGCTACGCCGGGGAGCGCGAGGAGCGGATATACTGCGGGGACTCGAGCGCAGCGTCGTACATCGAGCGGCTGAGTCGCGGCGCCACTCCGCTGGTGGTATATCCCTCGGGGGAACGCGTAACCGCACCCCAAACCGAGGCTCAGGCGCGTCAGTTTCGCGATGCGGAGCTGGTTCTAACCGACGCAGCGAGAGGAGTGTTGGCGGGCAAGCAGGACTGGATCGAACTGGGTGGGACAGACCGCTGGCTCGGAGGAGTTCACCTGGATGGCAGCAACGCACGCTGGCGGTGGGACGGCGACTCGCGTCGAGTGATCGAGTCAGCCGGCGCGTGACCCGCTTCAGCGTGATCGTCAACGCGGCCGTGACCGATACTGGAGCTGCATGAACCACGCGACGAAAATGGTCACGCTTGATGGTGGGAGTCTGACGCTGGACGACGTTCGCGCCGTGGCGGTGGATTCCGCGAAAGTCAGTCTGGCGAACAGTGCTCGCGCGCGCATGCTCCGCACTCGCGATGTCGTTGCCGGGATCGTCGAGCGCGGTGACGTGGTGTACGGCGTGACCACCGGATTCGGCAAGCTGTCGGAGGTCGCGATTCCCCGCGATCGCCTGTCCGAGCTCCAGGTGAATCTCGTGCGGAGCCACTCGGCCGGCGTCGGACCGCTGCTTCCCGAGCGCGAAGTAAGGGCGATGATGCTCCTTCGCTCGAACGTTCTCGCAAAAGGGTATTCCGGCGCGAGACCGGACCTCGTCGATCTGCTGCTCGGAATGCTCAACGCCGGACTCTATCCTCCGGTACCGGAGCAGGGCAGCGTCGGAGCGAGCGGCGATCTTGCCCCGCTTGCGGCACTCGGTGTCGCAATGATCGGTGAAGGAACGCTGTACCATCGCAGCTGGCACTCGCTCGGCACGTCAGAGGCGCCGCGCTCGAGTGGCAACGCAGCGGAGACTCTCAGGCGGTTCGGACTCGCGCCTGTCGTGCTTGGACCAAAAGAAGGGATAACGCTGATCAATGGAACCCAGGCGCACACCGGCATTGCAGCGCTCGCGGTTACTGATGCTCGCGTCATCTGGCAGACCGCGCACGTCGCCGGCGCAATGTCGCTCGAGGCCCTGCTCGGCACGCCAGTACCGTTCGACCCGCGGATTCAGGAGGCGCGCGGCCAGACCGGGCAGGCGCGGTCTGCGGAGCTTCTCCTCAGTCTGCTGGAGGACAGCGAGCTCAGGGAATCCCATCGCCTGGGGGATCCACGCGTTCAGGACGCGTACGCTCTGCGCTGCATGCCGCAGGTTCACGGGCCGGTTCTGGACGCTCTCGAGTGGATACAGGGAATCGTGAGCCGCGAGCTGAACGCAGCGACCGACAATCCGCTCGTCTTCGAGAACGGGGACGTATTGAGCGGGGGAAACTTCCACGGGCTTGCTGTTGCAAGCGCGCTCGATTTTCTCGCGATCGTCATGACCAACGTCGCGACCATGTCGGAGCGACGAATCGACAGGCTCGTGCATCCTGATTTCAATCAGGGCCTGCCTGCGTTTCTCAGCAAAGAGCCCGGAGTCCATTCCGGTTTCATGATGGCACAGGTGACAGCGGCCGCGCTCGCGAGTGAGTGCAAGGTGCTTTCGCATCCCGCGAGCGTGGATACGATTCCAACGGATGGCAATCGGGAGGATGTCGTCCCAATGGCGATGGGCGCGGCGTGGAAGGCGCGCCGCGTCGTGGCCAATGTGCAGCGGATTCTTGCCATCGAGCTCATGTGCGCGGCACAGGCTATCGATTTTCGCGCTCCTCTCAAGCCCGGCCGCGGTGTAATCCGGGCGCATGAGACAGTGAGGTCTCGCGTCGCGCCGCTGGGTATCGACCGTGTCCTCACGCCCGACATCGAGGCGCTCGCCGTTGCAGTCGCCTCTGGCTGGTTCGCGGGGAGAGCGCCGGCTCATGACTGATGTGATGGCGAGTGATGCAGGCAGCGCGGTGAATTCCGGAGCAGGAACGAAGCGAGCGACGGTCCGGGCCCCCCGCGGGAGCGCGATCTCCTGCAAGGGATGGCAGCAGGAAGCCGCGCTGCGGATGCTGATGAACAACCTCGACCCCGACGTAGCCGAGCGGCCGCAGGATCTCGTTGTCTACGGCGGCACGGGCAAGGCCGCCCGCAACTGGGAGTCTTTCGACTCCATAGTCCACGAGCTGCGGCAGCTTGCCGACGACGAGACGCTGATCGTTCAGAGCGGCAAGCCGGTTGGAGTGTTTCGCACTCATAGAAGCGCGCCGAGGGTACTGATTGCGAACAGCAATCTCGTCGGGCGCTGGGCGACGTGGGACTACTTCCGCGAGCTCGAAAGAAAAGGGCTCATCATGTACGGCCAGATGACGGCCGGATCCTGGATCTACATCGGATCGCAGGGAATCGTGCAGGGCACCTACGAGACTCTTGGCTCAGTTGCGCGGAAGCATTTCGGCGGATCACTGGCGGGCCGATTCGTGCTGACCGCCGGCCTCGGTGGAATGGGCGGAGCGCAGCCACTCGCGGCGACGATGAGCGGGGCGGTGATGCTCGCGATCGAGGTTGATGAGTCGAGGATCGAGAAGCGTCTCGCTACCGGCTACCTCGACCGGAAGAGCTCGAGCCTGGACGAGGCGCTCGGCTGGGTCGAAACCGCGCGAAAAAGTGCCGCGCCTCTTTCAATCGGTCTGGTAGGAAACGCGGCTGACGTCCTTCCCCAGCTCGCTAGCCGCGGCATCGTCCCTGACGTGCTCACCGACCAGACGAGCGCGCACGATATGCTGAACGGATACGTGCCGGCCGGAATGCCGCACAACGAGGCGCTGGCGCTTCGCGCTGCGGACCCCGCGAGGTACGTGCAGCTCTCGACGGCCTCGGCGGTTGTTCACGTCGAAGCGATGCTCGAGCTGCAAGGCATGGGTGCGATCGCTTTTGATTACGGGAACAATATCCGAACCGTTGCGTTCGATGCCGGTGTCGCCAGGGCGTTCGAGATCCCGGGCTTCGTGCCGGAGTACATCAGGCCGCTCTTCTGCGAGGGGAAGGGTCCGTTCCGCTGGGTTGCACTGTCGGGAGACCCGCGTGACATCGCGAGAACTGACGAGCTCGTGCTGGAGCTCTTTCCCGGGGATGAGCACCTTCGCCGCTGGATCACGCTCGCCCGTGACAAGATCGCGTTCCAGGGCCTGCCGGCGAGAATCTGCTGGCTGGGGCAGGGCGAGCGCGCGCGGTTCGGTGTTGCGCTGAATGATCTCGTCGCTTCGGGCGAGGTCTCCGCGCCCATTGTCATCGGACGCGATCATCTCGATACGGGGAGCGTGGCGTCGCCGTTCCGCGAGACCGAGGGGATGCGCGATGGAAGCGATGCAATTGCCGACTGGGCAATTCTCAACGCGATGCTCAACGTCGCGAGTGGTGCCTCTTGGGTGTCGTTCCATCACGGCGGAGGGGTTGGGATCGGCAACTCGCTTCATGCGGGTCAGGTGATCGTCGCGGATGGCTCACCAGAGATGCGCGAGCGACTCGAGCGCGTGCTCACGAACGATCCCGGCCTCGGTGTAGCGAGGCATGCCGACGCGGGATACGAGGAAGCAATCAAAACCGCGGAGCAGCACAGCATTCGCATACCGCTCGGGCGGTAGATGCTCTCGAGCAAATTCCGCCCCTGGCACGTCCCGGTATTTCTCTGCAAGTACGCGTGGCTGACAGCGATCCGGAAGCCGGTGCTCGTGCACTTCGAGGTGACGCTCCGATGCAACGCGTGCTGCGGTTTCTGCGACTACTGGAAGACCAGCCCGTCGGCGCGCGCGGGCGAGGTGAAGAGCTTCACCGATGCAGCGCGATTCTTCAATCCGATGATGATCACGTATACGGGTGGCGAGCCGACATTGAGGCGGGACCTCGAGGACATTGTCGCGGGCGTCAACGCGGCGGTTTCAGTGCAGTACTCGACCCTGCTCACGCACGGTGGGATGCTGACCGCGGAGCGCGCGCGGTCGCTCTGGAATGCGGGCATTCATCAGTTCAACATCTCGCTCGACTATCTCGATGAGCGCCATGATCGCGCCCGTGGAATTCCCGGACTGAGCGCCAGAATATTCGACGTGATTCCACGGATGCGCGCGATGGGAATCGACAGCGTCAGATTCAACACCGTCATCAAGGAATCCAACCTGGACCAGATTCTTCCAATCGCACATTTCGCGCGTGAGTTGGGGTGCGGAGTGAACTTCAGCTCGTACAGCGACTCGAAGAACGGCGATCGGTCCGGAATAATCGACGGCGATCGAATCGCCGACCTGGAAGCAGTGACAGCCGCCCTGCTCGAATTCAAGAAGCGGCACCGCGGCGTCATCAGCAATTCCGACTACTACCTGGAGAACATTCCGCGCTACGTGCGGGGCGAGATGAACGAGCCGTGCCGCTCCGGAATGCGGACGATTCACGTGGATCCTACCGGTCACGTGAAGCGCTGTCCCGATTTTCCCAGTGATTTTCACTGGACCGAATTCAGGAAGTATGAGCCGATCGCGTGCAACGCATGCTACTACGCGTGCCGCGGAGAAGCACAGGCGCCGCTGAGGCTGTCGCGCATCCGCGACGTCCTCGCCTGACTGTCGTGAACGCGACGCTTTTTCTGAACGCGGCGCAGGTCGTGACCTGTGCCGGCCCGGCCCGCGCCCGCCGCGGCGGGGAGATGGCCGACGTTGCGGCAATCTCGGGTGGCGCCGTCGCAATCGAGGGAGATGTGATCACTGCAGTCGGGCCGCAGGAACAGCTCCTCGAGCAGTTTCCGGACGCGAAGCAGGTGGATTGCTCCCACACAGTGATAACGCCTGGTCTCGTGGATTCCCACACGCACGCCGTGTTCGGGCGCGCGCGGTATGAGGAGCATGAGCTGCGAGCCGCGGGGAGCAGCTACATGGAGATCGCGCAGAAAGGCGGCGGGATCCATGCTTCGGTTGGCGACCTCCGGGCGAGGACGGAGGACGAGCTCTACCAATTGACCCTGGAGCGCGTCCGCCGGCTCGCCAGCTACGGGTCGACGACCATCGAGATCAAGTCGGGTTACGGGCTTTCGCTCGACGATGAGATCAAGTCTCTTCGTGTCATTCGACGAGTGGCGGAATCGACCCCCATCCGGATAATCGCGACGCTTCTTGCTGCACACGAAATCCCGCTGGAGCACAGGCAGCGTCCGAACGGGCGTTCAGAGTACGTCGAGCTCATCGTCAAGACGATCATACCGGCGGTTGCCGAAGAAAAGCTTGCGTTGTTCTCTGACGTGTTCTGTGAGCCGGGCGTCTTCACCCTTCAGGAAACCAGAGCCATACTCGAGGCGTCCCGTACGGCGGGGCTCGGTATCAAGCTGCACGCCGATGAGCTCAAGCCTGCCGGCGGCGCCGAGCTTGCGGCCGATATCGGCGCCGTATCCGCGGACCATCTCGCCGCGATCTCGGCCTCGGGCATCAGGGCAATCGCCGCGAGCGATACGGTCGCGACGCTTCTGCCGGGAACGATGCTCTTTCTTGGCCGCGCGAAGCAGGCGCCGGCCCGCGCACTCATAGAGGCTGGAGCAGCCGTGGCTCTCGCAACGGATTTCAATCCGGGCACATCGCCAACGGTGAACTTTCCGTTGATCCTGACGCTTGCGGTGAGCCTGCTGCGGATGAGCGCCAGCGAGGCGCTCGTAGCAGCTACTGTCAACGGAGCGGCGGCTCTCGGACTCGCGGAGAAGGTTGGTCAGCTTGCGCCCGGCTTCTCCGCGGACCTCACCATTTTCGATGTCGCCGACTTTCGTGAGATACCGTATTGGTATGGTGATCGTCGTTGTAAGGCGACGTGGGCCCGGGGAAAACCTTGTCACGCTCGCGCGTAAGCCGGTAACTTCCGACTAGGTTCACGTTTTTCACCGGATTAGATGTCGAATATCGCAAAGCTGAAGAAGAAGGCCGCGGAGTTCGAGCAGAAAAAGCACTACGAAAAGGCGCTCGAGCTGTACCAGCAGGTGCTGGATTCGTCCCGCGCCACTGACGAGGAGCGTGACGTTCCTCTCTACAATCGCGTAGGCGATCTTCACTTTCGTGTCGGCAACACGGACGAGGCGATCAACTACTACGAGAAAGCCGTCGATCTGTACGCCGAGGGCGGCTTTTTCAACAACGCGATCGCTCTATGCAACAAGATCCTCCGGTACTCGCCTAACCGGAGCAGTGCCTACTACAAGCTCGGCCTCATAAGCGCGAAAAAGGGCTTCAACAGCGACGCGAAGCAGAATTTCCTCGAGTACGCGGACCGGATGCAGAAGGGAGGCAAACTCGATGAAGCGTTCCGCGCTCTCAAGGAGTTCGCGGACCTGTGTCCGGGGCAGGACGATGTTCGGCTGATGCTTGCCGATCAGCTGGTCAAGGCGGATCGAAAACCGGAAGCGCTCGAGCAGCTGCAGCTGTTGTACGACACACTGGAAGCCGAGGGAAGGACTACTGAAGCCGCCGCCACGGTTGAGCGAATGCAGGCGCTCGACCCGGGCTTCACGCCGAAAAGAACTTCAACACCGCGGCAGCACAAGAAAGAGGGTCTCGTATTTCTGGACCTCGACTACATCGACGACGTGCCTGCGGCGAAGACTGTCGTGCCCGAATCCAACGCAGCAAAACCAAGAGAGGCGCCTGTGCACACAGAGCGCGGCCCTGCTCAGCTCGAAGGACTCGAGCTGACGGCGCTCGCGTCGAAGGGAGAAGCCGACAGCGCGCAAAAGCCATCGGATGGTCCGGGCTTGGAGCTCGTGGACATGCGCCCTCCGCCGGAGCTTCTGGAGCTCACGCCGCTCGTGGGCGAGCACGCCGCGCCGTCGTCAGCATCCGAGCAAGCATCCGAGCAAGCATCCGGCCAGGCATCCGACCCGGCATCCGACCAGGAGGAAGTCGGCGAGGACGCAACGGTTCCCGTTCTGCACGAAACGTCGCTAGGCGATCCGCTCGCTGGACTCGATGTGATATCGACGGGCACGACTTCCGCTTACTCCGTCGAGACTGGCGAAGCTGACGACGAGTTCGTCGATCTCGCGCGCTGGTACGAGGACAATCGAACGCCGCAGTCGACGCGGATGGTTGCCCACGATGAAGCGCCTCTGAACAACCAGCAGAAGGATTTCGCCGAGATGCTGGATAAATTCAAGGAGGGAGTCGCACGGAGCGTGGACGACACTGATTTCGACAGTCACTACGACCTCGGCATCGCGTTCCGCGAGATGGGCTTGATGGACGAAGCGATTTCCGCCTTTCAGAAGGCGACCCGCGGGAGCAGCCATCGGCTTCGCGCGTCCGAAGCGCTCGGTGAGTGTTTCATCGAGCGTGGTCAGCCGGCCGTCGCGGCGACGATCCTCGATCGTATTGTCGACGAGTCCGGGCTCACTGAGGATGCGCTTGTTGGCGTGCTCTACCTCCGTGGGCGGTCGGCTGAGGAGCTCGACAAGCCCGGTGAAGCCTCGGCGTTTTATCAAAGAGTGATTGCCGTCGACATGGGATTTCGCGACGCCGCGCGACGACTGAGCTCGCTGGCAAAGGCGCGCCGATGACGGCGCTGGGCGCAGCTCCAGCGCCCGAGGAAAGCACGACCCACACACAGCTCAGCGCCCTCCAGCGCATCCAGGAGCCTGTGCGAGAGCGGCTCGACGCAGTCACCGAGGAGATGCGGCGCGCGGTAGCCGCCGACGTTCCTCTCGTCGCACAAATGAGCTCTCATCTGATGGCCATGCGCGGCAAGATGTTTCGTCCAACGCTCGTTCTGCTCTCGAGCAGCGTCGAGGACAGGCCAGAACCGGCGGCTGTGACGCTCGCCGCCGCGGTGGAGCTCATTCATCTCGCAACACTGGTTCACGACGACGCGATAGATCACTCGATCCTTCGCCGCGGCATGCCCACGCTGAATTCACTGTTCAATCACCAGGTTTCGGTGATAATGGGCGACTTTCTCTATTCAACCGCGCTCTCGCGGCTTGTGACGCAAGGCAATCTCGGAGCGTTGCAGGCTCTCACGCGCGCTTCCACCGAGATGTCGATTGGAGAGCTTCGACAGCTCGTGGTGGATGATCCCCTCCAGTTTTCGGAGAGCGATTACTATGCGCTGATTCGCGCAAAGACCGCGTCATTGATGTCCGCTGCGTGTGAGATTGGCTCGCTATGCGGCGCGAGCGATCACCGTCAGACTCTGGCGAAATACGGAGAGCTGCTTGGTATGGCTTTTCAGATCGCCGATGACCTTATCGATTACACGGAGGCGGAGGCGACGGCGGGGAAGCCGACCGGCCTCGACCTGAAGGAGCACAAGATGACGTTGCCGCTGATTGCGGCGCTCAGGATCATGCCCTCGAGCGCGCGATCCCGCGTCGAGGCCCTGTTCGCCTCTGACTCGCCCGATGAAAGGGCGATTGCCGAGGTCATAGGCATTGTCGGCGAATCAGGAGGACTCGATTACGCTCGCGAGGCCGGCTCCCGGTTTGCCGCTCAGGCGGAGGATGCTCTGCGGATCCTTCCGGACACGGTGGCGCGAACAGCGCTGATAGACTCTATTTCGTATGTAATGGAGCGACACGCCTGATGCCTCCGCGTGGAGCGGCCCGCCGTGGCGCGGTGTTTCATGGACTCGTCCTCGCCAGCGGCTTCGTTGTAGGAGGGCTGCTGACGCAGGTGGCGAGGACGTTTCTACCGCCCGGATCGGCGAAGGAATTCTTCACCACCGGGGTAACACCATCGGTGGGGCCGCTGACGCTGGACATGGTCATTCTCAAGTTCGCGCTTGGCCCGGTGGCTCTCGATGTCTCGTTGTTGAGTCTCGTGGGTGTGCTGATCGCCTACCTGATCGCGCGCTCTCTCTTCTAGGAGGAAGAAATGTTCGGAAACCTCGGTTTTCCCGAGATCCTGATCATCATGGTAATCGTGCTGCTCCTGTTCGGGGCGAAGCGAATTCCCGAGATTGCAGGCTCGATGGGCAAGGGTATCAAGGAGTTCAAGAAGAACATCAACGAGGCGACCCGCGAGATCGACTCGGACGCGCCGCGTTACGAGCCGCGGCTCAGTGCGGCTGAGCTGGAACAGCGCCGCGCCGCTCAAGCCGAAGAAACGACTCCTGCTCCGGAGCCAAAGCGGCTGATCTGAGAAGGAAAGCGTGCCCGGGGAGCCCGGGCACGAGCTATTGAACCAGTTGGCGATTCGCCGCCTCGACCTCCTTTCGACGATCGACGATCTTCGCGTTCGCGCGCAGGTTGGTGAGGAACTCCCGCACACGCTGCTGCCGCGCCTGATTCATCACCTGCGCCCGCTGGGCATCCTTCTGCTGTGCCCACGCTGCGCCATCGGCAACGACGCGGCTGTCCACGCGCTCGACAAAAATGGCGTCATGCGTTCTGATCGGGGCGCTCACCACACCGATCGGAAGAGAGAACGCGGCGCCGATCGCTTCATTCAAGCGGCCAATTCCTTCGGCTCCGCCAACTCTCGTGAAGCGAGGACTCTTCGTGACCTCCAGGCCTTCACTGCTCCCGGCCTGCTCGAGCGACGTCGCCGCCGCCCGCGTCGCCAGCGACCGTGCTCGAGGCATTGCCTTGTCGAGCTTCTTCTGTCGCGCGAGAAGCGCCTTGATCTCCGCGGTCGCCTCCTGCAGCGACGGATTTCCTCCCGGCGTAAGCGAATCGAGACGACCGAGATAGTATCCGTCCTCGGCGTCGAACAGTTCACTTGTTTCACCGACCGCTGCGCCGGTGAACGCCCATGAGCCGACGCTCGGAACGTACCGTCCATTGATCGTGAGGGCGTCAGTTTCCACTACGGTTGCTTTCTGAATCGGAATCCCGAGCGTGCGCGAGGCTTCATCGAGCTTTTCCGGCTTGTCGGTTGTGGAGGCGGCAATTCTGGCCAGCTCGTCGGCCTTCCTGTCGGTGACGGTTGCGGCCGAATCGCTTTGCTGGATTCGCAGCAGAATGTGGCGAATCGATATCGAGTCACCCTTCTTTTCGTCGACCTTGAGTAGATGGTAGCCGAACGGCGTGAGGACCGGCTGCGATAGCTCACCGACGCTGAGCGCGTATGCGGCATCCTCGAACTGCGGTACGAAGCGGCCCCTGACTCCCTTGCCGAGCGAGCCGCCGGCAGCGCCCGAGGTTGAATCGGCCGATTCTGTTTTCGCGATGTCCTCGAACTTCTCGCCCTTGGCGATTCGGTCGCGGAGACCGAGAATGCGCGTGCGAACTGCTGCACTGTCGGCCGGACTCACAGCGCGTGGAATCGCAAGCACGGATACAGTCGCCCGCGCGGGACGCTCGAAATCCTTCTTGTTCTTCTCGTAGTACTCGGCGATCTCGTTGTCCGGCACAGCCACTCCGGTATCGGGAAGCATCTCCGGGCGGAATGCGACGTACGACATCTGGGCGGTGTCGCGCGTGTCCTTCCACATCTGCCAGAGCCTTGCGTCGCTCACATATACGTCGGCGGCGACCTGCTGGAAGAGCTTCTCGCGCGGAATGGCGTCGCGATAATACGCTTCGAGCTGAAGGAGAAGTCCTTCCTGACGTGCCGCCGGACTGGCGAGATAGCGCTGATACTTCTCGGGATCGAATCTCCCGTTCGTCTGAAGCTCGGGGCTCTGCATGAGCTGTGGTGGCGGGCTCGAGCGGGCAGCGTCGGCGATCTCCTCGTCGGTCACGACGATTCCTCGCCGCTTGTACTCCTGCCTCAGCAGCGCCGCGTCGACGAGCTCCTCGAAGGCTTGGTCCTTCAGTCGCTGACGATCGTCGAGGGAAAGGGTGCGACCGCTCTGCTGCGTGGCCTGCTGATCGAGGGCCTGAGTCGCGTCGAACCACGAAATGGCCAGGATGTCTTCACCGTTGACCGTCGCGACCGCGGTCGAAGTCGTTACCGGGGCTCGGCCAAGAAGTCCCGACGTTTCAGCTAGGAGAAATCCCCCGACAAAAAAAATGATGAGGAATATCCAGATGTATTTTGCGGAACTCCGCATGGACTGCAGCACGCGTGTTACTCCGGACGGCGCATTTTTGAGGGTCGTGCCCTGAACGAGCAGAACCTCAAAAACTACCGGCTCAGAGGGCGTAAAAGCAAGCCGCGCACTGACTTCACATTGACGCCATTCCTCAATGCGCGGTATCTTGAGCCGTTCTGCCCCGCTCGCGCCGGGGACGCTACGCCAGCGGGGTTCAAGGATGCAGAGTTCACCACGGATCGAAGAGTTACGGCAGAAATTCCACGAGAATCCGCGTCGGTATTTTGCGCCGCTTGCCAACGAATACCGCAAAGCAGGAGATCCCGAGCAGGCGATTGCCATTTGTCGGGCTCACCTTGCTCAGCAGCCGGGTCATATGAGCGGCCACGTTGTCTACGGTCAGGCTCTTTATGACGCTGGCCGTATGGACGAAGCCGGTGTCGTATTTCATCAGGCCCTCGCGCTCGATCCCGAGAATATCATCGTGCTCCGTCATCTCGGCGACATTGCACGGCAGCGCGGTGATGTCGAAGAAGCGCGGAGCTGGTATTCGCGCTCGCTTGATGGCGACCCTCACGATGCGGAGGTCGCTGCCTATCTCGCCGAGCTCACCGAGCCGCTGACGGCTGCGCCGCAGGCGCAACGGGATTCGCCGCCGGAAGAGGCTTCGCGGGAAATCGAACCCGCTGAGCCCGCAGTACAGCATGAGTCTGGTGCCGAGGCGCTTGCGCAAGCTCAGCTGGAAAGCGCGGATGAGGAGGCTGAAGCTCTCACCGGTGCGGAGTCGGAAGGACTCGCCGCAGAATCGGCCGAGGCAAAAGCGGTGACCGAGCCGCGACCGGAACCGCAACCAGAATCGGAACCGCAACCAGAACCGGAACCGGCACCAGAGCCGCAGCCAGAGCCAGAGCCGGCACTCGACAACGCCGATACGAACGACACAGAAGTACGCGAAGACTCTCTTGTCTCGCCGTACGCGCGTGAAATGGATTTCGCGGCACCGTCAGAGATGAAATGGGATCTCAACGAGAGCCCGTACCTGGAGCTCGTGGAATCGTCAGCTTCGGATGACGCCTGGGACTCCGTCAGGAGTGAAACGCCAGACGCGCCGGAGACTGGAGTCCCACGCTTAGAGGACGAGGCAGGCGAGGTCCCGATTTCGGCGGAAGCTCCGGCTGGTGAAGGAAGCTCGCCCGCTCCCGCGAGCGGTTCGGATACTGCTCGCACTCCGCCGGAGGCGGAGGCGCCGCCTGAGCCGCCCGCACGCAGGACACCGTCACGCGCGGCGACCCCGGTGACGGAAAGCGCGCCGATCGTGACCCGCACGCTGGCTGAGCTTTACCTGCAGCAGGGCTACATCGAGCCGGCCCTCGAGATTTACCGTCAGCTCGCCGATCAGGAGCCCGGCGACGCAGGGCTTCAGGCACGTATCGAAGAATTGTCGGGCGAGGGAGCAGCGGCGCCTCTCGCTGGGGAAGACGTCGGTGCCGCGGGAGCCGCCGCGCCCCTCGAGGCCGCAGAGGATACCGGTACGCCCGAGATGGCTTCGGCGGCCACCACAGGCGTGAATGCGGAACGCATCGAGGACGGGGATTCTACGGCTGAGACGGAGCTGTCTGACGAACTGTGGGATTCAGCCGACTCATGGGGCGACTGGCCGTTCGCCGACGTGCAGGATCGCGAAGGGATTTTCGGGCTGTCGGAGGATATCGCGGAGTCCGGGCAGGAGACAGCCGAAGCGACGCCGGCAGCACTGACATACGAAGCAGGGGAATCTGAACCGGAACTGGAGCCTGGACCCGAACCGGAGCCTGAGCCGAAAGCGGAGCCCGAACGGGAATCGGAGCGGGAAGCAAGAGCGGAGTGGCCGGCCGGGTTATCGCGCGAAGCAGCAACGGAACCTGGGCCATCTTACTCGAAGCCGCCGGTTACCGTGCGCGAGTTTTTTGCCACACTCGGTGCGGCGCGCCCGCCGTCTGGCTACGAGAAGGAGACGCCCGAGACAACTGAGCCGGTCGCCCCGGTGAACGAACCGGAGCGCTCGGAAGAAGTCGGCGCACTGGACGAGTATCCCATCGCCGACGATGCGTTCGCGAACCTCTTCGCTGGCGTTCCGGTCGACTCCGAGGACAGTCGCGCCGCCGCGGTGTTGAGCGGTGCTGTTGCGCATGGAGCGCCGTTCTCGACACCGCTCACGACGCCGGCCGCTCCCTTGGCGCGCGACGTCCCGGCGAATCGCCAGAGCGGTGACCCGGTGAAGGAATCCGAGGAGGACATTCGGCGGTTTCGAGAATGGCTCGACGGACTGGCAGAGTCGTGAGAATTGCGGTCATCAACGGACCGAACCTCAATCTTCTGGGACAGCGCGAGCCGACGATCTACGGAACGACCACGCTTTCCGAGATCGAAGCGAGACTTCGCGAAGTCGCGCGCGAGCTGGACGTTGCGCTCAGCTTCGCCCAGTTCAACGGGGAAGGTGACATCATCGACGCGATTCACGCATTGAAGGGTTCCGCGGACGGCGCACTCGTCAACGCCGGTGCCTACAGTCATACGAGTCTTGCGATCCACGACGCTTTGACCAGCGTCGCGATTCCGTTTGCGGAAGTCCATCTCACGAACATCTACGCGCGTGAGCCGGAGCGACGCCATTCGGTGCTCGCGGACGCGGCCGTCGCGATCATTGCAGGCTTCGGCGCGATGAGCTATGAGCTGGCTTTACGAGGGCTCGTGACCAAGCTCTCCGCATGACTCAGGCACGCGCGCGCCGTCGCGGCGCTTTGCGTGAGCGCCTCCTCACCGAGAAGATTGACGCACTGCTTCTGAACTCACTCCCGAACATCCGGTACCTCACGGGATTTTCGGGAACGAGCGCGCTGCTTCTTGTCACGGCCGCGGACATGGTGGTCATCACCGACTTCCGGTACGAGACGCAGGTGGCGGAGGAAATCGGCGACCTTGCGGAGGTTTTGATCGAGAAGACGAGCCTGTGGACCGGTTTGTGGGATCGCCTGCCGCGACTGCAGACCGTTGAAGTCCTCGGGTTCGAGTCCGCCCACCTCGTGCACCGCGACTTTCAGCGTCTGCTGAACGAGGGCTCCCGCTGGCAGTGGCGGGCTCAGGCTGGACTGGTGGAGGATCTCCGCGAATCGAAGGACGCAGAGGAGGTGGCGCTGATCGCCAAGGCTGGCCGAATTGCGACGAAGGCGCTCTCGCGTGTGATTCCGATGATTCATCCGGGACTCTCCGAGCTCGAGGTGGCCGGCATCCTCGAGAAAGCTTTGCGTGACGAAGGAAGTGAGGAGGCACCTTTTCCCCCAATCGTTGCATCGGGCCCAAGGGCCGCGCTGCCGCACGCCCGGGCGTCGCGCAGAGTCATCGAGAGAGGAGATTTTGTCCTGCTCGATTTCGGGGCGCAGTTCGGGGGCTATTGCTCGGACGTGACGCGGACGCTCGTCGTTGGCGCGGCAAGTCCGGAGCAGCGGGAGGTCTACGAGATAGTGCGCGAGGCGAATCGAATCGCGTCGTCGTCGGTGCGCGCAGGGATGACCGGAAAGGCTGCCGACACGCTCGCGAGGAGCTACATTGAGCGGCGCGGCCACGGAGCGGCGTTTGGTCACGGCCTCGGTCACGGACTGGGCCTGGAAGTGCACGAAGCGCCGCGACTGGCGCGAACCGCTGAATCGGCGCTCAAGGTCGGCGCGGTGGTGACAATCGAGCCAGGAATTTACCGCGCGGGGTGGGGAGGCGTCCGTATTGAGGACGACGTTCACCTCTCGGCCGCGGGTCCAATGATCCTCACGGATTTTTCCCGTGAGCTACTAGAGGTAGCATGAGACACCTCAATCGTAGACTGCGCGGCATTGCTGGCGGGCGGGACTGGACGCTCACGGCCGAGCTGGCGGCATGATCGACCTGCGCTTCGTGAAGAAGCTGATCGACATGATCGACGGCTCATCCGTCGACTCGATCGAGATTTCGTCCGACAAGGGGATGAGGATTCGCATCTCCAAGAATTCGAATCAGCGGGCAACGGTTCAAGTCGCCGCTCCGATGCAGGTGCCGCAGATGGTTGCGGCGACAACTGCACCGGCAGCAGCGCCGGGTAGCGACCAGGCAACACCGGCCGAGCTGGCCGCTCGGACGGAGAAGCCGAAAGCGAGATATCTGGAGGTGAAGTCCCCGATGGTCGGCACTTACTACAGCGCACCGGAGCCAGGTGCGAAGCCTTACCTGACGATCGGTGACCGCATATCGAAGGGCCAGATACTCTGCATCATCGAGGCGATGAAGATCATGAATGAAATCGAGTCCGAGTTCGATGGAGTGGTAAAGGAAATACTGGCGCTCAATTCGCATCCGGTGGAGTACGGCCAGGTGCTTTTCAGAGTCGATCCGAATGGTTGAGATCACGCCTGACGGAGAAACCGAGGCGGTCGGATCCGGCTTCGATTATCGCGGCGTGCTTCGTCAGATGCTCGAGCAGAACGCCTCGGATCTTCACCTGAAAGTCGGATGCGCTCCCACGCTTCGCGTCGACGGCGAGCTGAGGAGCCTGCCTCTGCCGCCATTGCGCTCCGACGACATGAAAGCTCTGGCGGATCAGATCATGCCTCCGAAGCGTCAGCGCGAATTCTCGGAGATGAAGGAGGCTGATTTCGCGCTCGGTGTACCGGGGATCGGCCGCTTTCGCGTGAACGCCTTTCAGCAGCGCGGCACGATCGCCTATGCGTTTCGTGTGGTTCCGCTGCAGGCTCATACGATCGCCGAGCTGAACCTTCCGCCGATAGTCGAGCAGATATCACTGAAGCCGCGCGGGCTCGTTCTTGTAACGGGGATCACCGGCTCGGGAAAATCCACCGCTCTTGCGGCGATGATTCAGTACATCAATCAGAATCGCTCCGCCAACATCATTACCATCGAAGATCCGATCGAGTTTCTGCACAGGGACAACAAGTCCCGCATCAGTCAGCGCGAGGTGGGAACGGATACCGGCAGCTTCGAGCAGGCTCTCAGGCGCGTGCTGCGCCAGGATCCCGATGTTCTGCTCGTAGGTGAGATTCGCGATTTCGCGACGCTCGACACCGCGATGAAGGCGGCGGATACGGGGCACCTGGTTTTTTCGACGCTGCACACGACCGACGCCACGCAGACCATCAACCGCGTCCTCTCGTTCTATCCGCCGGATCAACAGTCCGAGGTGCGCTTTCTCCTGGCGAGCGCGCTCGAGGCAGTGATCTCGCTTCGACTGATTCCGCGTGCCGACCGGAGGGGCCGGGTCCCCGCAGTGGAGGTGCTCGTCAATACAGCGGCCGTCAGGGACAACATCCGCGACGTGTCGAAGACGCTCGACATCCCGGAGCTGATTGCCGACGGAACAGTTCAGTATGGAATGCAGAGCTTCGACCAGTCGTTGATGAACTGGTACACGAAGGACGTCATATCGTATGAAAACGCGATGTACTCGGCCACGAATCCAAGCGAATTCGCGCTGCGCGTGCAGGGAATTGCGAGTGCCAGCGACTCCAAGTGGGAGCATCTGAACCAGGAAGTGAGAAGCTGATCCACAGCTTGAAATGTTCAAGAAGATCCTGATCGCGAATCGCGGTGAAATTGCGCTTCGCGTCATCCGCGCGTGTCGCGAGCTTGGGATACAGACAGTAGCTGTTTACTCGGAGGCGGACAGAGAGTCCCTCCATGTTCGCTTCGCGGATGACGACGTCTGCATCGGCCCTGCTCCGGCCCGCGATTCCTACCTGAAAATTCCGCGAATCATCGCCGCCGCGGAGATCGCCGGCGCCGACGCAATACACCCGGGCTACGGATTTCTCGCCGAGAACGCGGAGTTCGCCGAGACGTGCGCGGCGAGCAACATCGCCTTCATCGGCCCCACAGCCGAGCAGATCAGAGTGATGGGCGACAAGGCTGCGGCACGGAATGCAATGGCTCGCGTCGACGTTCCCATCATTCCCGGCACTCCCGGTCCCGTGGACGACGCCGACGAGGCTCTGGAGTTTGCGCGGGCAATCGGATTTCCGGTGATCATCAAGGCCGCGGCCGGAGGTGGTGGGAAGGGAATGCGTGTTGCCGCCGAGCCGGAAGATTTCACACGGTCATTTCAGCTCGCACGATCCGAGTCATTGTCCGCGTTCGGGAGTGGCGACGTATATGTCGAGAAATATCTCGAGCGTCCGCGCCACGTCGAGTTTCAGATCATGGGCGACAGGCACGGCAACGTAATTCACCTCGGCGAGCGGGATTGCTCCGTGCAGCGGCGCCACCAGAAATTGATCGAGGAAGCTCCGAGCCCGGCTGTCACTCCCGATCTGCGCGAGCGCATGGGCGACGCGGCCGTCAGAGGGGCGAAGGCAATCGATTACGTGGGAGCCGGCACGATCGAGATGCTGCTCAACGCCGACGGAAACTTCTATTTCATGGAGATGAACACCCGAATCCAGGTCGAGCATCCGGTGACGGAAATGCTCACCGGCGTGGATCTGGTGAAGGAGCAGATACGGGTGGCCGCAGGTGAAAAGCTCTCGGTCAGTGAGCCGCCGGCGCTGCGCGGGCATGTCATCGAGTGTCGCGTGAATGCAGAAGACCCTGCGCGCAATTTTCAACCCTCGCCAGGGCGCATCGATGTGTTTCATCCTCCGGGCGGGCCCGGGGTCAGGCTCGACACTCACGTTTACACCGGGTACACTGTGCCGCCGTACTATGACTCACTCCTGGCGAAACTGATCTGCCAGGGGAGGGATCGCGCCGAGGCGCTCCGGCGAATGCAGGTTGCGCTCGAGAGCTTCATTATCGAAGGAGTGACGACGACAATTCCGTTTCTGGCCCGCGTGATGGCCGATCCGCACTTTCAGGCGGGCGACATCGACACGAAGTTCCTCGAGCGTGAGGCTCATCTGCTCCGGGAGCCAGTGTAGTGAAGCTGCGAGTCTTTCCGTCGCCGCACGAGCTTTCTCCTGGCGCGGTACTCGGACAAGTGGTCGCCGTAATCGACGTGCTCCGCGCGTCGACGAGCATCGCGACCGCGCTGGCAAACGGAGCGCGGAGCATCGTTCCATTGGAAAGCGCCGATCTCGCGATCATTCATTCGAGGCAGTTCGACCGCTCTGAAGTGATGCTCGCCGGCGAGCAGAAGATGCAGGCGATAGCGGGATTCGATTTCGGGAACTCGCCGGCGTCATTCACGAGTGAGGCGGTGAGCGGAAAGACGATAATGCTGACCACTACGAACGGAACGCGTGCGCTCACGGGGCTGATCGGCGCCCGGGACGTCGTCATTGCTTCGTACGTAAATCACGCCGCGGTGGCGGCCATGCTCGGGACCGCAGTTAGAGCTGACACTGACGTCGCGATTGTATGTGCGGGCGACGAGGGACATTTTAGTCTCGAGGACGCCGCGTGTGCGGGCCGATACGTTCGCTCCCTTTCCCAGCGCAACCCAAGCTCCGTCGTTCTGAACGATGCGGCATGCGCTTGCGAGATCATCGATCGAAAATATGGCGACAACATCGCGAAGATCTTCCGGGACTCGTCACACGGGAAAGCGCTCGCCGAAGCAGGGTTCGGGGAGGACCTCGAGTCCTGTGCTGAACTGGATTCGCAGCCTGTGGTCCCCATCTATCAGGACCGACAAATCACTCGACTCGGGCCCGACCGCGAACGCTAACGCCGCTCCAGGCTCCGCCCTGAGGCGCGAGCTCGCGGGCATCGGGCTCCTGCTCTTCGCGCTGTTCCTCGCCGGCGCGCTGACGGCCGAAGGCGTCAGACTTCTCGGCGGTCGCGCCGACGTCCGAAGCGCTTTCGGCTGGGTCGGGGATCTCCTCGCTCTCCCTCTTGCCAACGCCCTCGGGTGGCCTGCCGCCGCAATGCTTCCGCTCGCACCGGCCGCGCACGCACTCCGGCTGTTCGGAAGACTGGACCAGCGGACGGACAGGTCATGGATGGTCTTTCTCCTCGGCGTCGTGCTGCTGCTGCCGATCGTGTTCGGGCTGGGAGAGGGCGGCCTTCGCGAAGCAACCGGTTTGTCGGGAGTCTGGGGAAGCTTTGTCGCTTTCTATCTCCTTCAGTTTGCCGGAAACGCGGGGGCGTGGATTATACTGCTCCTCGCTTTCAGCGCACTCATGGCTGCAACACTTTCGTGGAATCCGGTTCGCGCGCTCGTGAGCAAGACTCCGCGCACGGCAGGAACCGCAGGCGACGGCTCGGCGCTCGAGGATGAGACACTTCTCCAGGGGTCGAGCTCACGCGCCGCGCGCTCGGCTCGACCGCCCGAGCCGACGCCGGAGGAGATGCCGGCCGTCGACCTCAGCCTGCAACCCGGTCGCGAGAGCGTGCCAATCGAGCGCGACGATTCAGCGCGTGGTGATAAGAAGAAGAAGAAAACCAAGGCGGACATCGCGAGCGAGCATGCCGACAGGATAGCTGCGGAGATAGACGCCGCCGGCGCCGTTGCCGGCGACGAAGACGACGATGAGCGACCATCGCCGGAGCTGCTCGCCATGCCGCCGGGCCGAAATCCCGAAGTCGACAACCGCGCACTCGACGCGATGGGAGTGAAGCTGATGGACGCGCTTCGAACATTCCGCGTCGAGGGAGATCTCGTGGGCCGCACCACCGGGCCGGTGGTGACACAATTCGAGATCACGCCTGCGGCGGGAGTCAAGGTTCGTCAGTTCGCTTCGCTCGCAAACGATCTGGCTCTCGCAATGCGAGCACAGAGCATCAGGATCGTCGCACCAATCCCGGGGAAGGGCGCGGTCGGGGTCGAAGTTCCGAATCCGACTCCGGAAGTCGTGCCGTTCCGCGAGCTGATGGAAACCCGTGAATGGCGCGAGAAGCGCGCGGCGCTGCCCATCGCAATCGGCAAGGACCTTCAGGGGCGTCCCGTGATCGAAGACCTCGCGAAGATGCCGCACCTCCTGATTGCGGGAGCAACCGGGTCGGGAAAATCGGTGTGCATCAACACGCTCATCACCAGTTTGATCTTTCGCCATACGCCAAAGACCCTGCGCTTACTGATGGTCGACCCCAAGATGGTGGAGCTCTCCGTCTACAACGTGCTGCCGCATTTGAGGCACAAAGTCGTGACGGACAACCGCGACGCTGCCGCAGTGCTCAAGTGGGCTGTGCTCGAGATGCAGGAGCGTTACGAGCTGATGGCAGCGAACGGTGCGCGTAATATCCAGGACTTCAATCGAAAAGTTCAGGAAGGCGCGAAGCTCCAATTGCCGAAGCGGCCCGATGTCGCGTTCGAGAACACGGAATACACCGCCGGCATCCTGCCCTACATCGTGCTCATCATCGACGAGCTTGCCGACCTGATGATGACCGTTCAGGCAGAGGTCGAAACCCCGCTGGCGATGCTCGCACAGAAGGCTCGCGCGATAGGCATCCACATCATACTCGCGACGCAGCGCCCGAGCGTGAACGTCCTGACCGGTCTGATCAAGGCAAACTTCGCGAGTCGCATCGCATTCAGGGTCGCGTCGCAGATTGACAGTCGGACGATTCTCGACGGGATGGGGGCGGAAGCGCTCCTCGGAAACGGCGATATGCTGTTCGTTCCGCCCGGAAAGTCGGAGCCCTCGCGGCTGCAGGGCGCGTTCATCTCAAGCGAGGATACCGAGAGAATCACTGACTGGTACAATCAGCGCCGAGAGAGGCGCAGGGCGATGGCCGAAGCTCAGGGCCTGTTCCTTGAGGAGCGACCGGAGGAGGACATCATCGCGAGGATCCGCCAGAAGGAAGCGGAGGAGTCCGGCACGCCCACCGGTGACGAAACCACTGAGGGTGATCGCGACAAGCTGTTCCGTGAAGCAGCCGAGGTTGTCATTCAGCACCAGCAGGGCTCGACGTCCCTGCTTCAGCGGCGACTCAAAGTCGGCTACGGCCGCGCCGCCCGAATTATCGACCAGCTGCATGCCGCGGGAATACTCGGTCCACCAGACGGCTCGAAGCCACGGGACGTCCTGGCCGGTCTCGACGACCTCGACAGGATCTGCGGACCCAGATAAGGCTTCGCCCTGCCGCGGGTAGGTGCGGCATATCGATTACCCGCGTGTCGAACCGGTGCTTCCCGACGGGCCAGCCTCACTACGTTCATCTCCATGCTCGCAACACGTCAGGTGCTGGGAGAACGCGGCGAGCGAGCTGCCGAACGATGGCTCGTGTCGAAAGGGTGGACGATCATCGACCGGCGGTTTCGGAGCGGGCATCGTGACATCGATCTCGTGGCGGAGCTCACTGGAGCGGGACAGGAAAGGGTCGTCGTCTTCGTCGAGGTCAAGACCCGGCTTTCCAGCGCTTACGGGGGCCCCTTGGGCGCCGTGCATTGGCGAAAGCAGAGGGAAATGGCGAAAGCGGCTCGCGACTGGATGAGCCGATTCCACCGTCGGGGAGACGTGTATCGGTTCGATGTAGTCGGTGTGATCTTCGGCGGGGCAGAACCCGAGCTTGTGCATATCGAGAATGCTTTTGCCGTGAGGTAAACCTTGAGATATCGGTGGGACCTTCGTATTTTATTCGGGTAGCGTCCGAGGGGGTTTTTGAGCGAGTTTCCGCATCCCGCGCGCCCCCCCGCGGAGCCGCTAGCCAGAGATGTTCAACGTCAACCATGGGGTGAGCGAGATGGCCGTGTCGGTAATGGGTGAAGACAAAAAGAAGGCGTTGAACCTGGCGATCGCGCAGATCGAAAAGAACTGCGGCAAGGGTTCGATCATGAAGATGGGCTCCGACTCACGCGTTCGCGTCGATGCAATTCCGACGGGCGCGATCAACCTCGACGCGGCAATCGGAGTTGGCGGCATTCCCCGTGGGCGGGTCACCGAGATTTACGGTCCCGAGTCGAGTGGAAAGACGACGCTCTGTTTGCACGTCGTCGCCAACGCGCAGCGCGCCGGCGGCGTAGCCGCATACATCGATGCCGAGCACGCGCTCGACACCGACTACGCGCAGAAGCTCGGTGTCGATGTCGACAACCTCCTCGTGTCCCAGCCGGATACGGGTGAGCAGGCGATGGAGATCTGTGAGATCCTCGTTCGCTCGGGAGCGGTCGATGTGGTGGTCATCGACTCAGTCGCTGCGCTCGTGCCGCGCGCCGAGATCGAAGGCGACATGGGCGACTCGCACATGGGTTTGCAGGCGCGGCTGATGAGCCAGGCGCTGCGGAAGCTGACGGGTGCCATCGCGCGTTCCAGGACGTCCGTCATCTTCATCAACCAGCTGCGCGAGAAGATCGGCGTGATGTTCGGCAATCCGGAGACGACCACCGGTGGAAAGGCGCTCAAGTTCTATGCGTCGGTCCGTCTGGACATCCGGCGTATTGCGGCGGTGAAGGAGAAGGAGGACATCATCGGCTCGCACGTCCGTGTCAAGGTCGTGAAGAACAAGGTCGCGCCGCCGTTCAAGCAGGCAGAATTTGACATCATGTACGCTGAGGGGATAAGTCACGCGTCGCTGGTGCTCGACATCGCGGCTGAATCCGGGATCATCGACAAATCGGGAGCGTGGTACAGCTACGGCTCGCAACGCATCGGGCAGGGTCGTGAGAATGCAAAGATGTACCTCAAGGACAATCCGGTACTGCTCGCCGAAGTGGAAGAGAAGGTGAAGACGGTACTCGGCATTCGTCCGCCGGTTGGTGAGACCGAGGTTGAAGCAGCGGAGGATTAGCGGTTTCGGGGTCGGTTGAGTGTTCCGGGTGGCGGGGCCCGGTGTTCATCCGCCATGCGACACGCTCACTCGGCCCCAGTCCTTTATCTGTGAACCGGTAACGGGTGACGGATAAGTGTCCGCATCGGCCTACGAAACAGCGCTGAATCTTCTGACAGCGCGGCCCTACACCGCGCGAAATCTGAAGCGCAAGCTGGCGCAAAAAGGATTCGCGCTGACGGACGTCGATGCGACGATCGCGCGCCTGCTGGCCAACGGGATCCTCGACGACAATCGATACGCCGCGCAATTTGTCCGCGGCCGATTACTGGGCCCGGGATCCTCCCGCCGCCGTATCCGCCAGCAGCTCTTCCAGCGCGGAATCGGGAGCGACATCGCCGAAGCCGCAATCGAATCGGTTATCGCTGAGGAGTCTGTCGATCTCGCCGCGGTAATCGAGAAGGACGCCCGCAAGAAACTCGCATTGCTTTCGGGACTCGAGCCGCCGGTTGTAAAACGCAGGCTCTATTCGCACCTTGCCCGGCGCGGCTACGACGTCGACGAAATCAACGTCGTGATGAGGAAGGTGATGAGGGCAGACTAGGGCGCCGCGTATATTACGTCCATGCAAGCGGCGGAGATCAGACAGCGGTTCCTCGACTATTTCGCGCGTCACGGCCACTCGGTGCAGCCGAGCGGGCCGCTCGTCCCGAAGGACGACCCGACGCTGCTGTTCGCGAACGCGGGCATGGTTCAATACAAGAAGGTTTTCCTTGGCCAGGAGAACCCCGCATTCGGAAGACGCGCGGCGACTTCGCAGAAATGCGTTCGAGCTGGAGGCAAGCACAACGATCTCGAGCAGGTCGGCCATACCGCGCGGCATCACACGTTCTTCGAGATGCTCGGGAATTTTTCCTTCGGAGACTACTTCAAGCGCGACGCAATCAGGTTCGCGTGGGAGTTTCTGACCAAGGATCTGAAGCTCGATGCGCGGCATTTGCGGGTGTCCGTGTTTCACGAGGATGAAGAGGCGCGGGCACTATGGCGGGAGATCGCCGGACTGCCTGACTCGCGCATCTACGGGCTCGGCGCGCACGACAACTTCTGGCAGATGGCGGATACCGGTCCGTGCGGGCCTTGCTCGGAGATCTTCACGGATCTGGCTCATGTCACCGATGACTATCGTTTCCCAGCAGGAGCGACAGGAGAGTGGACAGAGCGCGATCGCACCGAATTCTCCAAGGACGCATTCGTCGAAGGCACTGAAGCCGGCCGATTCCTGGAATTCTGGAATCTCGTGTTCATGCAATTCGACAAGCAGCCCGACGGCACGCTGGTTCCGCTGCCTAAGCCTTCGGTGGATACCGGATTGGGGTTGGATCGCACCAGCGCAATCGTGCAGCGAGTAGACAACAACTACCACACGGACCTGTTCAGACCGCTTATCGAGAGTGTCGAGAATGCAACGGGGATCCCGTACCGCGGCAAGGACTCGGACGAGCCGTTTTGGCACCAATTCACCTCGGGGCCGCACCGTGCCGACTATTCGGCCGCGGTGCAAAAGGACAACCGGGTACTGGTCGATCCCGCGTCGTTCCGCGTTATCGCCGATCACGGGCGTGCCGTCGCATTCTTGCTTGCCGACGCAGTCTTCCCGTCAAACGAAGGACGCGGTTATGTGCTGCGGAGAATTCTGCGCCGCGGAGTTCGGCACGGATGGCTTCTCGGCCGCTCGACGCCGATGCTTGCCCAGATCGTCGAGCGCGTGATCGAGCTGATGGGTGACGTCTATCCGGAGCTGCGACAGCGTCGGAAACACATCATCGATACGACGCTGGCAGAGGAGCAACGCTTTCTCGCAACGATCGACGGCGGGATGCGAAGGTTCGACGAGATCGCACCCCCTGAGACGACCCAGGGCTCGGACATTATTCGCGGAACAGTTTCGGGGGAGGATGCCTTCCGTCTTTATGACACCTTTGGTTTTCCGATCGACCTTACAGAGCTCATGGCGCGCGAGCGCGGCTACACCGTTGACATTGCCGGTTTCGAGCAGGCACTTGCCGCGCAACGGACGCAGTCACAGGAGGAGCGCAGGTCTCGACAAATCGGCGTCTCGGCAGATGATCTCATGAGCGCGACGTGGCACGCGGACGGCGGAAGTGAGAGCTCTGCAGGCGGAGATGGTGAATCCAGGCGCGCCGGCGCAGCGAGAAATGCCGGAGCCGTTGCCTTCGTCGGATACGACCGTATCGAGACCGACACCACGGTAATCGATTACGCGAAGCTCGCCGATGGCCGCGTCGCGGTGATGCTGAAAGAAACTCCGTTCTACGCCGAATCCGGCGGACAGGTCTCCGACACTGGCACGATCACCGGAGAAGGCTGGAGGCTCGACGTGGAAGAGGTGCGGAAAGTCGATGGCCAGGCTGCTGTGGTTGGCGAAGCGGAGGGCGAGATCAAGCTTGGTCACGCCCATGCAGCGGTTCCTCGCGACAAGCGGCTCGACACTGAAAGGAACCATACTGCAACTCATCTGCTGCACGCTGCGTTGAGGGATGTGCTCGGTGAGCACGTCCATCAGGCGGGCTCGCTCGTCGCGCCCGACAGGCTGCGATTCGATTTCACGCACCACGGTCCGATGTCCGAAGGGGAGATTGCGCGCGTTGAAGAGATCGTGAACCGTGAAGTGTTCAATGCGATTCCGCTGGACATCGCACAAAAGAGCTACAGTGAAGCTCTCTCGTCGGGCGCAATGGCGCTGTTTGGCGAGAAGTACGGCGATGTCGTTCGTGTAGTGCGCATTCCCGGCGTCTCGGCCGAGCTGTGTGGCGGAACCCATGTCAGGAATACCTCGGAAATCGGGCTGTTCCGAGTCGTTGCGGAATCCGGCGTCGCGGCCGGCGTTCGCCGGATCGAGGCGATCACCGGGCCAAAGGCGTACGCCCGGCTGAATGAAACGGCCAGGGCTCTCGACGAGGTCGCCGACGTACTGCGCACGACGCCCGAAAACGTTGTCCGTCGCGTCCAGTCACTCGTCGAGGAGAAGCGCTCGCTCGAGAAGCGTGTGGACGAAGCGATGCGCAGCGGCAACGGTGGCGAGGTCGAGCGGCTCGTGGAAAGAGCGCAAGATGTAAAAGGAATAAGAGTCGTTGTGGAACGCGTAGCCGCTCCGGATACCAGGACATTTGGCGCTCTCGCCGATGCAATTCGCGACCGTCTCGGCAGCGGGGTCGCAGTACTCGCGGCGGAGATAAACGGAAAGCAGAGCCTTCTCTGCGTCGTGACGGATGATTTGCGCGAGCGAGGCATGAGAGCGGACAGCATTCTCAAGCAGATTGCTGAAGCCGCCGGAGGACGAGGGGGCGGGAAAGCTCACATGGCGCAAGGCGGTGTTCCGGATGAATCTGCTGTCGCGCACGCTCTCGCCGCCGTCATGCCGACCGTGGAGAAACAACTCGCGTCTCTCTAATCGCTCGATCTGCGCCGCTGCATTGCAGCGCACTCGCCGAAGCGCGATTATTGAGCGACAATGTTGAGAGATTGGCTCGCCTCGCGGACTCCATCACCGCCACCGCGCCTGGCAGCGAGAATCGCCGCGGCAGTACCGGCGTCCGCCGGCTCGGAAGCGAACGATTATCCCCGAGCGCTCATTGCGGCCGCAGCGGCCATACTGCACGAGACTGTCGACCAGCCAGGCAATGAGCGGAATGGAACTGCCGCACTCGACTTGCTCGCCGCCGACGCTCTGATCACCTACGCCGTCGAGGCGGCCGCGGAGGATTGCGAAAGGCTCGCCGCGCTCACCGATGAAATGATCTTGCGGCTTGCGGCTGTCACGGGCGCTGATCGGGGCGAATCGACATGACTTGGGTTGCCGACTGTACGGAGCCCGGCACCTGATAGTCATTCTCTTCACAGGCGGCACGATCGCAATGCGAAACGACCCGGGCGGAAGCGGGGCAGTGCCGTCACTGACATCCGCAGAAATCCTGGAAGCAACGCGCGGCATCGAAGCCGTCACTGGTGTCGAGACCGAGGAGTGGGGAGCTTTCCCGGGGCCACACATGACAGTCGAGCGCATGTGGACACTCCGCAACCGGATTGCGGAGCACCTCGTGCGACCCGAGGTCACAGGAGTTGTGGTGACTCATGGAACAGATACGCTCGAGGAATCCGCCTATCTGGTCGCCCGGTCTCTGTCGGCGGAGAAGCCGGTGGTATTTACGGGGGCGATGCGCACGGTCAGCGACCTCGGGTGGGACGGTCCGGCAAATCTTCTCGAGGCAGTGCGAGTCGCGGCCAGCCCTGAGATGCGGGGCTACGGTGTGTTGGTCGTCATCAGCGGCCAGATCTTCGCGGCGCTGGACGCGACAAAAACAAACACCCATCTGCTCGACGCATTCGAGAGTCCCGGGCTCGGCCCAATCGGCGTGCTCGATGAAGGGGAGCTCATAATGCACCGGGAGCTGCCGCCGGCCCCGCCAATAATCGATCCTGCGACACTGGCAATGCCGGTTGACATCATATTCGTCGCGGCCGGCTGCGATGAGCGACTGCTCGATGCATCGCGAGGCGTGGCGCGCGCGGTCGTGATCGCCGCGATGGGCCGCGGCAATGTCCCGCCCGCCGTGGTGCCGGCAATCCAGCGGTGGATTGCAGACGACAAGCCGGTAGTGCTCACGTCTCGAACGCAGGGAGGCCGTGTGGGTCACACGTATGGTTACGCCGGCGGAGGCCGACGACTGGAAGAGATGGGTGTGATCTTTGGCGGGTCACGTCGCGCGCAGCAGGCTCGAATTGACCTGATGCTTGCACTCGGAGCGGGGATGCGCATGACAGCGATACGCTCGATGTTCCGCGAAGGCTGACCCGATGACACCGCCGGAGCGCGGAGACGCACGGCCCCATCCGGTCACGCCCGACGTACATCCACCGCGCGAAGTATTGCAGATCGCGCGCAAGCTTGAGAAGGCGGGTTTCGAGACATGGTGCGTAGGCGGCGCGGTGCGCGATGCGCTGCTCGGCCATCGACATCTCGACTGGGATCTCGCCACTGTGGCGAAGCCCGAGGAGATCCGGAGAATTTTCGCGCGTACCGTTCCGGTGGGAATCGAGTTTGGAACAGTCGGTGTGCTCGACAACAAGGGCGTGATGCACGAGGTGACGACTTATCGCCGGGACGTTCAGACTGACGGCAGGCACGCTGTGGTCGAATTCGGTGCGACGCTCGACGAAGACCTTGCGAGGCGGGACTACACCATCAACGCCATAGCGTTTTCGCCAACGCAGCGAAGCTGGCACGATCCATTTGACGGGCGGGTCGATCTCGAGCAGGGAGTCGTCCGGGCGGTGGGGGAGCCATCTGAAAGGATGCGCGAAGATCGGCTCAGGGCGCTGCGCGGGATGAGATTTGCCGCGCGCTTCGATTTCGAGATCGAGGCCGATACCTGGCGGTCCATCGTCGCGAGCGCGCCAGACCTTGCCCGCCTTTCGGCTGAGCGCGTCAAGCAGGAGATCGAGAAGACAATGGAGCAGGTGCGTCTGCCGAGCCGCGCCTTCCGGATGTGGCGAGACAGCGGTGCGCTCGGCGTTCTCATTCCTGCCTTGGCCGAGATAACCGATCTTCACCTCGCAGCCCTCGACCATCTGAGGATCCCGGGAATGGTGACGCGGCCTCAGAGAAAAGTGATGCGTCTCACCGGTCTTTTTGCGGGGGCGAAGCCTCGTGAGGTTGCGGCGACGTTGAAGTCACTCAGATTCTCGAATGCCGAAACGCGGTGGATCTCGGGCGTTCTGGATGCGTGGCATCAGCTTTCGGACGAGATGGGACAGGCGCTGATGGCTGATGTCGCTCCGGCTGATCGAGCGCTTCGCCGGTGGGCAGCAATTGCCGGTCGCACGCGTCTTGCCTCAGTCCTTCGTCTGGCCGACGCACTTTGGTGGGCTGAGTGCGCTGCGGGCGTGCCGGCACCATCCAGGGAACGTGTGTCCTCCGTGTATCGGCGGGCAATACGTATCGCGTACCGGGATCCAATAGATGTCGGCGATCTCGCGATTGGAGGGAGTGACCTGGAGAGAATTGGCATAACCGGGCCGGCGGTAGGGCGCGCGTTACGCGGCCTGCTCGAAAGGGTTATTAATGACCCGAATGTGAACACTCACGATCGCCTGCTGGCTATTGCCAGCGGCGAAGAATTCGCAGCGGGCGGTCCGTCGCAGCAACAACGCGGGCCCGGCGGGTAATCCACATGCTCTTTCGCGGCAGAAACCCGGACGTGACTGTCTGGAAGCGCTTCCGGTCGGGAACAGACGGATTCACTTTCGTCAAGAACGGCGAGATCTACGAGGCGTACATTGCCGCGAACGCGGAGCGCGTGGTCGATCTCTTCTATACGTTGAGCGAACAGCTCGCGCCGGCCATCGATGTCGTACTCGAAGATCTGCGATCGGAGACAACGTG
Organism: Gemmatimonadaceae bacterium; assembly: GCA_035633115.1. Classification (NCBI taxonomy): domain Bacteria; kingdom Pseudomonadati; phylum Gemmatimonadota; class Gemmatimonadia; order Gemmatimonadales; family Gemmatimonadaceae; species Gemmatimonadaceae bacterium. Next base: position 94,228 of record DASQFN010000047.1, read on the forward strand.
GCGCGGAGAATCAGTCGCGCTTCCTGACGTGCGCGATGCCATTGCGCGACTAAAGGTGCCGCTGGCGACCTACGGCGGTGTGGAGATCTCCCTCTATACACCCGACGATCAGCTGACCCTGACCGCGCAGCTCGAGCTGTACATCTTCTCGCGGTCGGATCGATGGATTTATCTGCTGCAGGGTAAGGGATTGGAAGAGAGAGCATCGCTCGCCGATCGTTCGTGGCGCTCGCAATCTTGGGATCGCGCACTGGCGCCTTCACTCACCGCTGCCATCAGTGCCGCCGCGGATCGGCTCGCATTGACGCCGGCGTGATACGCCCCGCGATCGCGTACACGCTGATCGCGGCCGCCGCAAACGTAGTGGGTGCGGCAGCTGTCACGTCCCGATCGCAGTGGAGCATGTCCGCGCTCGACAAGCTCGTCGCGCTGTCGGCGGGCTTCATGATATCAGTGGCGCTGCTCGACCTGATTCCGGAAGCGATTGCAGTGCACGGTGCGAGTGCCGGCCTGATCGTGCTCACAGGATACGTCCTCGTGCATCTCACTCAGCACACTCTCACCCCGCATTTCCATTTCGGAGAAGAAGTGCACCAGGTCACGCGTGCCGTGAGCATGTCCGCGTTGATCGGTCTGCTGCTGCACACATTCGTGGACGGTGTTGCGATTGCGAGCGGATTCGAGGTCAGCGCATCGCTGGGACTGCTGGTCTTCCTCGCGATCGTGCTGCACAAGCTGCCGGAAGGCCTCGCCATCTCGAGCCTGTTTCTCGCCGCGGGTGCATCACGCGGGCACGCTCTCCTTGCCGGAGCCGCGCTCGGCGCTGCAACGCTGCTTGGCGGTCTTGCTACCGAATACTTCGCGCCACTGCGGGCTTATGGACTTCCACTCGCTGCGGGCGTATCGCTGTATGTCGGCGCGTCGAACCTCGTGCCCGAATTTCAGGGCAAGAAAGGATGGGGACTGCCCGTGAGCTTCTTCGCCGGGTGCGGATTGTACCTGTTGGCGCGGAAACTGATGGGATGATTTTCTTTGATGCCTAAGAAATTTCGCAGCGCCGCGATGGGGGCCACCAAGCGCAGATCGTCCGGTGAGGAATCCCTTTTCACTCCACCGGCATCTGCCCAGCCGCTTGCCGCGCGCATCCGGCCGAAGACGCTCGACGAGCTCGTCGGCCAGCATCACCTGCTGGACCCCGGGAAGCCGCTTCGTGAAGCCATTGAGCGCGGAGCAATTACGTCGATGGTCTTCTGGGGCCCACCCGGTTCGGGAAAGACCACGATCGGACGACTCATAGCGCGCTACACAGAGCGCGAGTTCGTGCCGTTCTCCGCCGTGACCGAAGGTGTCGGGCGTGTTCGTGAGATAATCGCCGCCGCTGAGGAACGGCTCGAGCTGGGTCGCCAGACAATACTCTTCGTCGACGAGATTCATCGCTTCAACAAGGCCCAGCAGGACGCGTTCTTACCTCACGTGGAGAGCGGCACCGTCACGCTGATCGGCGCCACCACAGAGAATCCCTCGTTCGAGATGAACGGAGCGCTGCTTTCACGCATGCGTGTGTTCGTCCTGGAGCCGATATCAGCCGAGGACATTCTCGTGCTGATGCGTCGAGCGCTGTCGGACTCCGAGCGCGGACTCGGCAATCTCAACCTCGAGGTCGATGAAGACGCGATGCAGCTCGTCGCCCATGAGGCCGACGGTGACGCGAGGCGTGCGCTCAGCGTGCTCGAAGCTGCAGCGCTGCTCGCCGGAGATGAGCGACACATTACCGCCGACGCTGCGCGCGACGCGATGCAGAAGCGTTTCGCGCTGCACGACAAGGCCGGGGAAACACACTTCAACATGCTCTCGGCGCTCCACAAGTCGCTGCGCGGCAGTGATCCCAACGGAGCACTTTACTGGATGGCGCGAATGATCGAAGGCGGTGAGGACCCCATGACGATCTTTCGCCGCGCGATCGCGATGTCCGCGGAAGACATCGGGCTCGCGGATCCGAACGCCCTTCAGATCGCTGTTGCCGCCCGCGATGCGTACCACATGCTCGGTCCCCCTGAGGGCTACCTCCCTCTGGCCGAGATGATCATCTACCTCGCAACAGCCCCAAAATCGAACTCAGGCCTCCGCGCGCTTAATGCGGCATTTGACGCTGCCCGTGACACGCCGGGAGCTCCTGTTCCATTCCACATTCGCAACGCTCCAACGGGGCTTATGAAGGAACTGGGCTATGGGGAGGGGTACCAGTATGCGCACGGTGTCCCCGAGGCATACATCCCGCAGGAGTACTTGCCGGAGGCTCTTCGGGGATCTGTCTTCTACGAGCCGGGACCATTTGGCTTCGAGAAGGACATCGCGAAACGGCTAGCCTGGTGGAGCGAGCTGAAAAGCCGGGTTGCCGACGAAATCAACGATCAAGGCCCGCCCGATGGCAAGGCGAGCAGGGAGGGATAAATGCGAAGGAGAATTTTTGTAGCTGCGATAGCGGTGGCGCTGGGAGGTTGCGCGTCGATCGGGCTGGGAAGCTTCAAGCAGCCGCTCGTACAGTTCAGTGACGTCAAGATCCGCGGTCTCGGACTTACCGGGGGGGCGCTCGATATAGTGCTGAGCGTTTATAACCCGAACCAGTTCGACCTCAATGCGACGCGGCTGACCTACAAGCTGATGGTCGAGGACAAGGAGCTCGGAAGCGGCGTGCTCGATCGCGCATTCAGGGTGGATGATCGGGATTCGACGTTCGTCACCATCCCGATGGACTTCACTTATGCCGGTCTGGGCGCAGCCGGCCGACAGCTTTTGTCGAGCGGTGCAGTCAATTATCGCGTGGTTGGCGACATCGGTCTCGAGACGCCGCTTGGACGATTCACCGCACCGTACGACCAAAGCGGCCGATTCTCGAGCTTCAGCGGCACCAGCCAGCAGAGAAGGTAAGAACATCGCGCGAGAATTGATCGAGCTTCAACCCCCGGTCGAGAGAGCAATCCTCGTCGGGGCACAGATCAAAGGGCCGCATGGGCGCCCTAACGGAAACGGATCCGCCGGGCCGGCGGCCCTTACGCGCTCGCAGGTCATGGACGAGCATCTCGACGAGCTGCAGCAGCTCGCCGACACGGCCGGCGCTGTCGTGGTCGGCCGCTTGACGCAGCAGCTCGATCGGCCGAATCCGGCGACGTATCTCGGCAAGGGAAAGATCGAGGAGCTCGGCCGCGTCATCAGCGACACGAGCGCAACAGTCATCATATTCGACGACGAGCTCACCCCGGCGCAGGGGAAGAACATCGAGGACGCGACAGGTCAGCGGGTGATCGATCGCGCAGAGCTGATCCTCGATATCTTCGCAACGCGCGCACGCTCCAGTGAGGCGCGCATGCAGGTTGAGCTGGCTCAGCTCCAGTACATGCTCCCCCGGTTGACGAGAATGTGGACGCACCTCGAGAAGTTTCGAGGCGGAATAGGCGTCAGGGGCCCGGGCGAAACACAGCTCGAGACGGACAGGCGGCTCATCAGCAGCCGGATCAGGGTTCTTCGCCAGCGCCTGGGGGATGTTCAGAAATCACGCGAAGTGCAGCGAACCTCGCGGCGCGGGGAATTTCGTGCCAGCCTCGCGGGCTACACGAATGCGGGAAAGTCGTCCGTGCTCCGCGGTCTCTCGGGAACCGATTCAGTGTTTGTCGAGGACCGGCTCTTCGCGACCCTCGATGCTCTCACGCGCGAGGTGCGGCTCGACGACGCGAACTCGATACTTCTGACCGACACCGTCGGATTCATTCGCAAGCTGCCGCACCACCTCGTGGCGTCGTTCCGCGCGACCCTGGAGGAGGTGGCTGAAGCGGATTTGCTCCTGCATGTGATCGACCTGTCTCATCCGGCGTGGAGCGAGCAGCGAGCGGTTGTGGAGAGCGTCCTCGTCGACATCGGCGCCGGCGGAAAACCCGTTCTGAACGTCTTCAACAAGATCGACAGGATTCCGGAGGAAGACCTCCTCGCGCTGCAAACGGGAATCCGCGATCAGATTCCTGAATCTGTATTTGTTTCTGCAACGGCCGCCGGCGGCCTGGAGCCTCTCCGGCGTGCTCTCCTGTCGGCGCGACGAACTCGTCTCCCCATCACCGAGATTCGCGTCCCCGTGACAGCGGGGAAGCTCCTCGCCGAAATCCATCGAGATACCGAGGTGCTGGATCAGGTCCATGACGGCGACGAGCTGATACTGCATGCGCGGATGGACGCATCGGTTGCTGGTCGCCTCAGAAAAGCAGGCGCGGCGGTCCGAAATTCCCGCTGAAGTTGATGGGTAGCGGGTAGTCCGCATCACCGGTATTATGGAGGCCCGATGTCCTCGTCCTCCGCCACAATAATTCTCGTTGGATGGCTTGGCGCCGTCTTCCTTCTCGGAACGTGCGCCAGTCTGCTCATCACCCCGCTGGTGATTCGCGCGGCCGGAGCTCTCCGGCTTTACGACGCACCTGACGGTGTGCGTCGCCTGCACGCGTCGCCGGTGCCGCGACTCGGCGGAATCGCGGTTTACCTGGCGGTGTCGAGCGTCACGCTGGGAATTTTTTTTCTCGGGACAGTCGTATTCGTTCCCGGCCATGCGATTGCACCGGCCGACCTCCGAATGCTCACCGGAGTTCTCATCGGCGCGTCTCTGCTTTTCGTCGTCGGAGTGCTCGATGATGTGCGAGGTCTTCCCCCGAGCGCGAAATTCGTCGCCCAGGTCGCCGCCGCACTGGTTGCCTATTACTTCGGCGTCCGCCTCGAGAGCGCGACACTCGGGTACGGTGTCGGAGTTCCGGTTGGCGTTCTGTCAGCTCCGCTGGTTCTCTTGTGGATCATCGGGATTACCAACGCCTATAATTTCATCGATGGTTTGAACGGCCTCGCCGCAGGCATCGCGATCGTTGCCTGCGCCACGATTGCGGTCGTCGCCATGACTCTCGGTAACATCGCTGTTCTGGTGCCCGCCGTCGCCCTCGGCGGAGCGATGCTTGGCTTCATGCACTACAATTTTCCGATGGCGCGCGTTTTTCTGGGCGACTCGGGAAGCCTGAGCACCGGGTTCCTCCTGTCGGTCCTCCTCCTGAAGGCAGCCGAAGTACCTGGTCCATCCGTGCTGGTGGTTGTCCCGATTCTCGCGTTGTTCGTGCCGCTCCTCGACGTGATGCTGGCGGTCATACGGCGCTGGCTTCGCGGTGTTCCTCTCTCGGGCGCGGATGCGCGTCACATTCACCATCGGTTGATGGCACTTGGACTGTCGAAGGAACGCACGTCGATCTTTCTCTGGGGCCTGGCTGTCGCGATGGCCGCGCTTGGATTGATCATCGCGCTCACGGCTCCCTACGTTGCGACATCGATTGCCGTTCTCGGACTGGTCGGTCTCAGCATTCTGGTGATCTACGGTACGAACCTCCTTTCATATAATGAGCTGGTGGTCGCCGGTGAGGTTCTGCTGACGGCGCCATCGCGTGTGCGACGCGTGATCAGCGATCAGATACTCGCGCTGGATCTGACAGCGCGAATCCAGAATGCGCGCGGTCTCGATGAGGTTTCGTCGCTTCTCGCGTCCACGGCTCCAAGCTTCGGGTTTCTGAGGATGGAGCTTGTCCCTGAAGACGGTCGGAGCTCGATCTCCAGCGAAGTGCCGCTCGCATGGGCGTGGAAGCTCGAATATCCAATCCGTCCGCCGGTCGATGGCGCTTCCGCAATGGTTTACAAGCTCTCCATCTGGTGCAGCGCGGAGTACAACGTGAGACCCTACGGTGCGGAGCGCGCCGCAAAGATCATCGCGCCGGGTCTGGAGCAGTGGCTCCTCGGGCAAGTTTCGCCGGCCGCCGATCAGCCTGCCGCAAGTGGCTACGGCGTAGAGGGGATCATCAGTCCAGCCAAGCGGCGTGCGATCGCGTGGCGCGGCAGAAGACGTTAGTTATCGCGCGTTACGTGTTTGTCCCAGCATACTCGTAGTGGTAGTAGCCGGAGTACATCGGAACTTTTGCATCAGGATCGTTCAACACCGCTCCGACTACTCTGGCGCCGACTGCGGCCAGCTGCTGTAAGGCCTGCTGTGCGGCTTCACCCTCGGTAGCGCCGGCCCTGAGCACCAGCACTACGCCATCCGAGAGTGTCGCGAGGATCGCGCCGTCGGATGCCGCCAGCAATGGCGGCGTGTCGAGGATGATCAGATCAAAAGCCTCGGACAGGGTTGCGAGGCATTTCCGCATTCGCTCTCCCCCCAGCAGCTCGGAAGGGTTCGGGGGGAGCACGCCGGAAGGAATCACGTAAAGCCCGGGCGTCTCGGTCTCGCGCGTGACAGCTTCAGGCTCTTCCCGTCCGAGAACCATCTCGGTGATTCCGGGCTCGCGGCCGATGTCGAATACCTTGTGCAGGCGTGCGCGCCGGAGATCGCAGTCCACCAGCAAGACGCGCATTCCGTACTGGGCGAAGGATACCGCGAGATTGGCGGCCGTGGTCGTCTTGCCTTCTCCGGGCGACGCACTCGTTACGACGATCGTGCGCAAGGCGTGTACAGACTGCGAGAAGATCAGATTGGTTCGCAGCGTTCTGTATGCTTCGGCGCTGGCCGATCGAACATCCGCGAGGGTCACCAGATCGGGATTCCCTTTGGACGCTTTGCCATTGCCCGCACGCCGCGGGAGTGCGCGCGCAATGATGCGATCGGCGCTTCTGCCCTGCGCCAGGCGAGGAATGACGGCGAGCCCAGGCACCTGAAGCATGCGTTCGATGTCGGTGCGCCGTCTGATCGACGTATTCATCCCGTCGACGACGATCGCCAGTCCCAGTCCCAGGAGAAGTCCGATGACCACGCCCAGAGCGATCTTGCGCGTCCCGCCGGTCGGAATCGGCCCATAAGGAACACCGGCTAGATCGATGATCTCGACCTGTCCCGCTTCGATCGCCTCGGACATTTTGGCCAGCTGCAGCTCACTTTGAAGAGCATCCGCCATCTTTTGAACATTCTTCACCTGCTGCTCGAGCTGTCCCTCCTGGGTCTCGGCCGCCGGAGCAGCGGCGATCTGCGATGAGCTGGCTGATCGCAGGTTGTCCATTGCCGCAATGCGCGCGTCCAGTGACTGAACCTGGCTTCGCACGGCGCTCATCAACTTGCTGCCGGTCGCCGTAATGCGAGAGTTTATCGACACGACATCGGGATTTGTCGCGGCGGCGCCCGCGCTTTCCAGACTGTCGCGAACTTCCTCGTAGGACGTGAGTTGCTTGTACAGCTGCTGAATCACCGGGTTTGCGGCAATGCCCGGGGACGAGACGAGGACACGAAGGTTTGACTCGGAAACCTGACCGTCTCGTTGACCCTGCGACAGCAGCGACTGGTATGTGCGTCGCTCGGCGTCCAGCTCCGAGCGTTTCATGTCGATGTCGACGAGTCGTTGCTCCTGCGCCGTAGCTTTGCCCTTCGAGCTGAAGACCTGACCGCGGCTCCGGAAACTGCTGTAGGCCGAGGCTGCGTCGCGGAGCATCGAGTCCGTCTGTTTCAGCTGCCCCTCGAGGAAGACTCTTCGTCGCCGCGATTGTTTCTGCAGCGTGGAAGCGCTGTGCGCCTGAAACGCCAGCGCCATTGCATTTGTAACTCGGCGGGCTTCGTGGGGCTCATTGCCCGTATAGGACAGATCGATGATATCCGTCTTCGGCCTGGGACTGGCGCCGAATCCGCCGAGCGCACGGCCGATCGCGACTTCCTTCGGCACTACCCGAAACGTCGCGGAAGTGATGGACGGTCGCTGAGTAACCGTAAAGGAAACGCCCTGAATCTCGATCGGTTGTCCGTACGCTCTCGTGACCTGGTCGCGGCTGGTCCGGGCGGTGACGGATGTCGGCCCGAAAGTGACACTTATTGAATCGCTCGGTGCGTCGTCGGCGACCCGAACCTCGGTCACCTCGTCGACGAACGGCCTTTTTGCCGTCGGCATTAGCCGCAAGCCGCTCATCTCGACGGCCGTGGCCGCAACCGTTTTACTTGTGAGGATCTGAATCTGGGACTGAAGCAGGTCATTCTCGCGGCCGATCGACCCGTCAAATGGCCGGGCCATCGAGCCGGTAATTCCACGTCCGGGATCCGTGAGTCGCACTGTCGCGACGGCGCGATAGCGAGCCGGGGCTTTCGTCACCTTATAAGCACTAACTCCCGCGGCGAACAGCACGACGGCGAGAACCAGCCAGATCTGGCGGCGCACAATGGCGACATACTCCCGAATGCCAAGCGCGTCCGACGGCGCTTCGGGATACGAATCGGGGTACCCTGTGGGGAGACCGTGCCTCTGGCCCGACGCTCCGCCGCGGGGGTCCGGACGATAGGGAACTATTTCGGCCACTACAATTATCTCATGAAAATGCTGACGATCGCCGCAATCGCCCCGACCATGCTGGCGGTGGGTCCAAGGAAATCGCGAAACACGTTCGTGGAGCGCGGGACGATGATCTGATCCCCCGATCGAACCTGGAGCGAAGCCGCCTGCGAGTCGGGGCGTCCCATATCCAGGTTGATTGTCTGCCCTTCGCGCAGCAACCGCACGTTGTCGAGCTTCCCTCGCTCCGATGGACCGCCGGCAAGGATTACCGCCTGTGTGACCGTGGTCTCAGGAGGCACGCTGAATACATTCGGCGAGCGCACCTCGCCACCGACGACGATTTTCAAAAGCGGTAGAATCACGAACTGCGGATTGGTGGCATAGCGGCTGATAAACGTCCGGAGACGGTCCTCGACGGAGCTCAGCGGGATGCCGGTGACCTGTACCTCCCGGTACAGCGGATGATTCAATGTGCCGTTGGCTGCAACGGTGAAGTCCCCGCTCAGCTCCACATTTCGCCAGACGACGATTCGGACCTGATCTCCGGGGTTGAGCGCTTGAGGCCCGCCGGCGCTTTGCGCGTCGGCGGCCGTAGCGGCGAGAAACATGGTCGCTAGAAGCCGATACTTGAGTTTTCTGGTCATTGCGGAGTAGAGGGATAGCCATGGCGGGCGTATCCGAAACGTCTGTGTGTACGAAGCTGCAAAGTTATCACCCCGTACTGGCAGAATCCATTGTCTTTTCCCCTGCGGGATGGCGTACGACGACGACGTCGTTCACGACAATGGCATCCATTGTGGTTCGGAAGAAGCAGTCCAAAGCCTGTTCCGGGGTGTCGACTATGGGCTCGTTCTCATTGAAGCTGGTGTTGAGCACCACCGGGACGCCGGTGATTTCGGCGAATGCCGCGATAAGCTTGTAGTAGCGGGGATTCGTGTCACGTCTAACGGTTTGCAAACGGCCGCTTCCGTCGACATGCGTCACGGCGGGCAGAATGTCGCGCTTTTCGGGCCGCACCGGGTAGACCTGTTGCATGAACGGATCGGTCGCGGCGCCGACGAAATAATCGTGCATTGCTTCCTCGAGAATGGAGGGTGCGAATGGCCGGAATTTCTCGCGGAATTTGATCTTCGTGTTGATCAGTTCCCGCATGTCGGCGCGCCTGGCGTCGGCAAGGATGCTCCGGTTGCCGAGCGCCCGCGCTCCCCATTCCATTCGACCCTGATACCATCCGACAACATTTCCATCGGCGATCAACCGGGCCGTCCTGTCGAGCAGCTCATCTTCGCGAAGCGTCTCGCAGGTGTAGCGCCAGGCACCGTCCGAGCGGGATCGGACGATCTCCGAGACGTCCGCGTTCGGATATGCCGTTCCCCAATACGCGTGCACCATAGTGAAACCCCTCGGCTTCTTGAGGATCTGGTTCCACACCTGATACGCTGCACCGAGCGCCGTTCCGCTATCGGCTGAAGCGGGCTGGATGTAAACCTCCTCGAACCGCGTGTTCTCGCGGATCTTGCCATTTGCGACGCTGTTCATCGCGCAGCCCCCCGCCATGCACAGACGGGGGTTTCCGGTAGCCGACCACAGCCCGTTCAGAACGTGGAAGGCGCATTCCTCGTACACCGCCTGAACCGAGCGGGCGAGATTCTCGTGCTTCGGTTCGAGCGGCTGACCTGGCGCGCGAGGTGGGCCGACGATGCGACTCAGCTCCGGGGTGTAGAGTGGGCCCATTGTTGGCGACCCGCCCTCCCAGTCCATCTCCACGCCCTCGTCCCAGTGGCGGAAATACTTTCTCGTAAGTTCGAAGCCACCGCCAGGCTTTAACGTCACAAGCCTTCGAACCTCGTCGACATACTCGGGAGAGCCATACGGTGCGAGGCCCATCACCTTGAATTCGTCCCCGTAGTTCGCAAAACCGAGGTGCTGAGTCACGGCGGTATAGAGCACGCCGAGAGAGTGCGGGTACGATACCTTGCCGAGCATGCGGATCTGATTGCCGCGCCCGACCGCCGTCGACGTGCTGATGAAATCGCCGAACCCGTCGATCGCGCAGATCGCGGCGTCCTCAAATGGCGAGACGAAGAACGTGCTTGCGAGATGCGACGGATGGTGCTCCACGAAATGCAGCGGTGGCAACCCGGATTCAGATAACCCGAGAGCTTCAGCGAGCGGCGTTTGAATGTCGTGGACTTTCTTCAGATTCCGCGTCCGGTTGACGATGTTCGAGATCTTCATCCGGTTCGAGAACGCGAACGCGGCCTTACGGAGAAGATTCGCGCGCGGATCGCGGCTCACGGCGACATGCGAAATCTGTGATCCGTCGATACCACCAATCTCGAGACATTTACGGATCGTCTCCGCCGGAAAACCAGCCCAGTGCTTGATTCTGCGGAATCGCTCTTCCTCGAGCGCGACAACGAGCTCACCGTCACGAACGAGAACGGCGGAGCCGTCGGCGTGATATGCGTTGATACCCAGGATGTAGGTCGCCGAATTCATTGCCTGCCGCCGTAGGGGATACGGTCGATGGCCTCTCGATACATCTTCGAAAGTAGTTCTCCAATAGCCGTCGGAGAGAAGTGCTCGGCTACGATCCCCGCACCCCGGTTCCGCACGCTCTGCTGAATTCGCGGGTCGCACAGCACATCAACGATCGCGTCGGACAAAGAATGAGCGTCGGGTTGGGTGATTCGTCCGACACCGTGCTCCCGGACGAAGTCAGCAAGGTGTACTTCCGGGGACACGATGACGGGAACCCCCGTCTCGACCGCCTCAAGCACCGCGATTCCAAAGTTCTCATGATGAGACGGGAGAACGACAACGCCCGCCGAGGCCAGCAGGTTTGACTTTTCCGTTCCCGAGACGAAACCGACGAAGGCGACGCTGTCGGCGATGCCGGCTCTGGAGGCGTGCAACTTCAGTGTTGCCACGTACACGGGCTCGCCGTCTCCCGCGATCTCCAGTTGGGCAGTGGGGACTCTTCTGCGTACAATTGCCCATGCGTCGAGAAGACATTCGAGATTCTTGACGGGATTGATGCGCCCGAGGAAAACCACTCGGTTCCCGACTGCTTCGTTTCCGCGTGCCCGCGTACCGCCCGCTGGGGCGAGCGACGGGGGAGGAATTACATACGCACGCCCTGAGAAGTCGACTCCGTGCCAGTTTGCTTCGCTCCTCTCTCTCTCCGTAGTGAAATGCAGCGCGGCTGCCCGACGCAGGGTTCGCCGCTCGAGCAACGTAATGTACGCTTTCTTCAAAGCTGTACGGCGATGCTGAAAAGTATATCTGGAGAGTGTGCCGAACGGCCTCAGTACCGTGGTCGTTGACGCGAGGGCCAGACGCGCCGAAAGAGAGCTCGTTGGATTGAAAAGACCGTGCACATGCACGATGTCATACGCTTTCGCCGCGTGTCGAACCCACTTGATCAGCGCAGGCGACGTGATGAAAGCATTGGCCCCGAATGCCGAAAAAAGCCGAAGGTCCACACTTCCTGCCCGCGAAAGGAAAGACTCGACGTCGGCTGGAGCACATCTGGGTGCCGCGATCGACACTTCAATCCCGGCGCGCTGCGAGGCCACTGCGTATCCCGCCAGGGAATGAGTCGGACCTCCGTATGATTGCGCGATGCTCGGTGAAACATGAAGGACCTTCACCGCATCGCGGCGAACGATGCCGGCGCAGCCACGGGACTGCCGCTTGACGCGAGCGCGACGTCGTTGTGATCTGCCCACCGCTTGAGCGTGTACAGCGCCCACGGTCGGCTCCACGTTGTACCCGAACGGCGATTCTGGAAATCCGACCACACTTGGGCCACCGCGCGGTCGCACAGTCCAACATCACCGAGGCTCGCCGAGACGAGCGTTGCATGGATCTCGCTCGAAAGCTCATCCCGCATCCACTTCTCGAAGGGCAGGGTAAAGCCCTGCTTGGGACGATCCATCAACGAAGGGGGAAGTATGTCCTTCATCGCATCGACGAGCATGGGCTTCGATACGCCGCGCTTGAGTTTCACGGAATCCGGAAAGCCGATCGCGGCTCGAGCAACCTCGCGATCGACGAAGGGTACGCGAAGCTCGAGTCCGTGGGCCATGCTGAAAACGTCACTGTCGCGCAACAGTGTGTTGCGCATATATCCCGCCGTCTCCAAGAGCGAGACTTGCCCGAGCAGTGAGAAAAGCCGCTCGTCGGAATTCGACGCAATGAGCGGCGGCGATGGTACGGGGGCCGCGGCCGAAACGAGCGACCGTGTCTGCGAATCGTCGAAAAGCCTTCGCGAAGCGCTGTACGCGCCACGCGCCGGCGTGGTAGCGTCGAACAGGAGCTTCAGTCGCTGCAGCCAAGCGCCGCGTCCTATCGCAGGCGCGCGACTGAGCGCCTCGCGCGCCAGGCGCCGAAATCGCCAGACACGGGCAGCGAGCGCCGCGCGGCGAAAGGACGGGTAGCCGCCGAACAGCTCGTCACCGCCGAGCCCGGAGAGAACCACCTTTATTCCGGCATTGCGGACTGCTCGACTCACTGAGTAAGTGTTCAATCCGTCGAGAGACGGCTGATCCATTGCGGAAAACGCGTCCGGAAGGGATGCGAGAAGCTCCTTGCCCGACAGCGGAATCTCGTGGTGACATGTCCGGAATTTCTCGGCGACTAGCCTCGCGGGAGCGGCCTCAGAAAACTCCGCTTCGCCGAAAGTAATCGTGAACGTGTCCAGCTTCGTGGCAGAAACTTCACTCGCAACAGCGACAACCGATGACGAGTCGAGGCCCCCGGAGAGAAAAAGCGCTATCGGCACGTCGCTGACGAGATGACGCGAAACCGAATCGCGCAGGATGTCTCTCAGCTCACGGGGTCCTGGAGCGACAGAACCGGTGTCGCGGACCGTAGGTGTAAATGGCTCGTCGAATCGACGCGGCTCCGCGACGAGGTTCGAGCCGCGGCGACAGTCGACAGCGATGAAGGTCCCTGCGGGTAGCGCTCGAATGCCTTCGATTATCGTCAACGGCTCCGCTATCGATCCGGTGGCTAGATATGTCTGCAGCGCTGCAGGGTCCAGCGTTCTGGAGATCCGCTCAGTCGCGAGCAACGCGCGGATTTCGCTGGCGAACAACACCGTCCCCGCGTCCTCGTGCACGTAGAGCGGCTTGATGCCGAAAACGTCACGAGCGAGGTAGCATCTCTGCTCGTCGCGATCCCAAAGTGAAAAGGCGAACATTCCACGGAGGCGCGGCAATAGACCTGATCCCCAGTGCGCCCAGCCCTCGAGCACGATCTCGGTGTCGCCACTACTCCTGAATTGGACTCCGGTGCGCCTCAGCTCCTCGCGAAGCTCTCGAAAATTGTAGATTTCCCCGTTGTAGCTGAGGCAGAATCGACCGTCGCGAGACACCATCGGCTGATGACCGGCCGCCGACACATCCAGAATCGACAGGCGCCGGTGCCCGAACATCCCTCGCGGAGCGCCTTCTCGTGTAGCAAGGAGGGCGAACCCGGAGTCGTCCGGACCGCGATGCACGAGGGCCGCAGTCATGCGCTCCACCAGCTGGCGGCAGTTGTGGGGGGAAAGAACACCCGAGATGCCGCACATTAGTAGAGGACGCCGAGAGAGTCGGCTCGGCGAATATCAACAAGAGCGATCGTTCTCGAGGATCCTGCGGAGAAGGCATTCATTGATACTCCAAACCTAGTAGTGTGCGATCTGCCGCGAAATCACAAGCCGTTCTTTCAAGCAGGAATGCAGGGATGCCGACGTGCCGGTTTATCTGTGCAACCTGAATGAAGTCCGATAGCCGCGGCATCTCTCATCTGGTACTTCGCCTTTGGGAGAAACTGCCGCCTCGTCGCAAGCGTCAGTTCGGTCTCCTCGGCGCGTTGATGCTCGTAAGCGCTTTTGCCGAAGTGCTCAGCCTCGGCGCGGTCATACCGTTCCTGAGCGTTCTCGTCGCCCCCGAGCGTCTGTTCGCGTACGAGTCCGTGCGTAGAATGGCGGAGATGTTCGGAGTGCGCTCCCCGAGCGAGCTTGTCTTGCCAGTGACAATTGCGTTCGCCACTGCCGCACTAGTTGCCGGTGCGATAAGAATGCTGCTGTTGCGACTGAGTACGCGGCTGGTATTCGCAAGCGGTGCGGACCTGAGCAGCGAGGTTTATCGGCGTACTCTCTACCAACCGTACGAGGTCCACCTTTCACGCAACACCAGTTCGGTTATCAGCAGCATCACGCACGAGGTGAATGTTGCCGCCGGGGTTTTGATGTCGCTGCAGATACTTGGCGCCGCCGCAATCCTGCTGATCGCGATAATGGCGACGTTGATTGCAATCAACCCCGCGATTGCGTTTACCGCGACAGTCGGATTTGGCGGCAGTTATCTGGCGATTACGCGCTTCTCACGGCGCCGCCTGCGGGAGAACAGCGAAAAAATCGCCGCGGAGCAGGTCCAGGTGATCAAGGCCTTGCAGGAGGGTCTGGGCGGCATCAGGGACGTCCTGCTCGACGGATCTCAGGAGATCTACCTGAGCACTTATCGCAAAGCGGACTCGCCTGTGCGATTGGCTCAGGCCGAGAACATGTACATCGGCCAAAGCCCTCGCTATGCCATGGAAACCCTGGGGATGGTGATCATTGCGGCGCTCGCATTTGCTCTGATGCGAAAACCGGGAGGTGCCGCGGATGCGATTCCTACACTCGGAATCCTGGCTTTCGGTGCCCAGCGTTTGTTGCCTGCTTTGCAGCAGATCTATAATTCGTGGTCCAACATCGCTGGAAGCGAGGCTTCGCTTCGAAACGTCCTCGCGATGCTCGATCAGGCCGTCAAACCCGAGCTACTGCTCCCTCGTCCTGGACCGCTGGAATTCACTGACGCGGTCAGACTCGAGCGTGTCAGGTTCCGCTACGGCTCGAGCTCGCCATGGGTTCTCGACGGGTTGAGCCTTACGATTCCCAAGGGAGCGCGCGTCGGCTTCGTGGGCACCACGGGAAGCGGGAAAACAACCACTCTCGATCTGATAATGGGCCTGCTCTCGCCCACGGAGGGGCGAGTGTCCGTGGACAACGTGTCGCTGTCGGAAAGCAATATGCGGGCATGGCAAAGGACGATCGCCCACGTGCCGCAGACTGTGTATCTGAGCGACGCGACGCTGGCAGAAAACATCGCCTTCGGCATCAGTCCCGACGCGATCGATCATGCTCGGCTGAAGCGCGCAGCGAGAAACGCGCAGATCGCTGACTTCATTGAAGGTCGCCCCGACGGTTATCTGTCCCGCGTCGGCGAGCGGGGAATTCACCTATCCGGGGGCCAGCGCCAGCGGATCGGCATCGCGAGAGCGCTTTACAAGGAAACGGACGTGATGATCCTCGACGAGGCGACGAGCGCGCTCGACAACGCAACTGAGCAGGCGGTTGTTGATTCGCTGAAGGATCTGGACGTCGAGCTCACCATTCTCATCGTGGCGCATCGCCTGAGCACGGTGCGCGGATGCGATTTCATCGTGCAGCTGGAAAATGGAATCGTCGCCGGCCAAGGCACCTATGACGAGTTACTCTCGTCCAGCTCCAGTTTTCGCCGGATTGCCGCTGCGTCGCACTAGCTGACGCCAGCTCCACGAGCCGTGATGAAGCCTGGCCCGCATTTCCGGAATGTCGCCACATCATGGCGGGCGCGTGGCACCTTCAGGGATTTCCTGCGGCGATTAGTGTGGAATTATTCGCCAATGCTCCCCGCAAAGCTGACGCGGAGCGAATATTGTATTCGCTTTCGCTACCCCGAGCCTGTTGGCTCGATACGCCTGCTGGTCAGGAACAACCTGGGCGCGGACAACTTCATTCACAGCGAAGTGTTCGAGCACCAGTACTATCGTTTTCCCTTGCGCGGCGTGAAGACCATTCTCGACCTCGGAGCGAACGCTGGTTTCACCGCGGTGTATTTCGGCAGGCACTACCCCGATGCAATGATTGCCTGCGTCGAGCCAATGCCCGAGAACATTCGGGTTCTCGAAACGAATCTGCAGCTGAACGGAATCTCGGCCACCATATTCCGCGCCGCTGTAGATACGCGTGACGCTACGGTTCTTATGGAGGTGGCACCACGAGATTTCGGCCACAAGGTTGCGACAGCCGAAAACACGAGCTCACGCGTGCTACGGGTCGCCAGTCTCTCGGTCCCTACCATCATGCACGAGCTGGGCTGGGACCGGATCGATCTTCTGAAGATCGATATCGAGGGACATGAGCGACACCTGATGCAGCATGCCGAATGGCTTCATCTCGTGGAGACCGTTTGCGTCGAGTGGCACAGTGAATCCGCGGAGCTGGAGCTATCATCCCTCGCGTCGCGCTTTGGCTACAATCCGCCGGTGTGTCAGTTCGGACTCTGGCTGATGAGCCGCGGGTCCGCCTGATGGGAACATCCCTGACCAACGAGGAGTACTGGATCCGCAGCTACGGGGATGCCGGCTTCGTTGAGTACGAACCTGACAACGACCATTTTCGTCTCCTCTTCAGGTACGTTGATCCGGAGGCATTGGATTCCGTCATTGAAGTCGGCAGCTATCCAGCGCCGTTTCTGGCGGCACTTGGCAGATATGGATGTGAGCTGAACGGGATTGACTTTCACCCCGCCAACGCCACGGCTGTGCCGGCGTGGCTCAAGGCGTGCGGGTACAAAGTCGGATCGTTTTTCACGCAGGATTTCCTGGAGTTCAGCCCCCACCGCAAGTACGACCTGGCATATTCGCTGGGGTTCATCGAGCATTTTACGAACTTCGAAGAGATCATTCTCAGACAAGCGAGTCTGGTGAAGCCAGGCGGCTACATTTTTCTTTCCACCCCGAATTTCGCTGGCTCAATCCAGAAGTGGCTACACTACCTTCTCGACAGGAGCAATCTCGAGAAGCACTACCTTCCCTCGATGAATCCGCTTCGCTGGGCCGAGGCTCTGGAACGCCAGGGTTTCGAGGTTCTTTTCGCGGGGTACTATGGCAACATCGGTTTCTGGGTGGACCCCGTGGCGAAACGCTCGTCGGCAAATCGTCTGGTGTCAAAGGCAATCACTCACTTGTTCTGGAACATTCGAAAGCTTTCCAAGGCGGACTCACGCCATTTTTCCGTCTTTTGCGGGCTGGTTGCCATTCGCAGGTGAATTGAATGAGAATCCTGCATTTCCTCCCATGGCACTCGCCCAGGACACGGGGTGGCACAGAAGTATTTCTCATGCAGCTTGCCAAGCTGCAGCAGAGCCGCGGTGACGAAGTATCGATCATCGCTCCCAACGACACGAGAGTTGCGGGGCACGAACAGCTCGACGGACTGGGCGTGAGTTTTTTCCCGAACCCTTATGGGCTGACTGACACGGACCGTGCGGCGGGACCGAACAAAAAGGAAATTCAGCGGCTTTTCGTGGAAATGGTGGACACGATTTCGCCAGATGTCATGCATTTGCATGGCATCGATTATTTCTTACAGAGCTTCTTCGAGCCGCTGGCGGGGAGAAATGACCTCAGGATGGTGTTGACGATTCATCTCGTCAACGTGGTCTGCCCGAATCAGACGCTGAGGAACGAGACGGGTCAGTTTTGCACGAGGCGGGTGGACTTTGCGACGTGCTCCACCTGCATCGGTCTGCAGCGACACCGGAAGCAGTTCACGTCGCTTGTCGACGCGATAACGATTCCGCTCAATGATTTTCTGGTGAATCGATGGGGATCCAGGCACATCGCCGATCGAATTCCGTACCAGAAGGGCGTTCTCCAGCAAACGATGCTGCTGGATTTTTTACGCAACAGCGTCAGTGTGGACGTTTTAAGCCCGTGGTTCTACGACGTGCTCATGCGTAACGGGTTCGCACCCGACCGCATCGGCCTCCGCCCTAACCACTTCCTGAGGCCCGATAGCTTTGCAGCGGGCCCGTTGCGCCGACTGGGTGCTCAAAGAATGAAATTTCTGTTCGTCGGTCGCCTGTCCACGGATAAAGGAGTGGGCGTGGTGATCGAGGCGTTGAAGGGAGTAGCGGACCTGAACGGGGAGCTCGAGGTGACTTTTCTGGGCAAGCACCTGGAGCCGGAGCTGGTCGAGGCGCTCCACGCTCTTCGCGCGTCCGGGTTCAAGCTCGCGTTTCCAGGCGAAGCATCACCAGACGATGTAGAGCGGTCTCTTCGTGACGCACACTACCTGATCTTTCCCTCCCTGTCCGAGGAAATGGCCCCGTTAGTGATACAGGAAGCACTTCAGAACGGCGTCCCCGTCATTTCATCTGATACTTCCTCCGCAGCGGCGTTCATAACCGATAGCGTGAATGGAATTCTTTTCAGACGCGGCGAGGCGAGCGACTTGACTCGTGCGATTCGCAGGGTGGTTGAAAGGAAATCACTGATGAGCTTTGTTGTTCAGTCAGGGCCGGACATCGATAGTGTCCTGTACTCGTATTATCAGAGGCTTTACACAGAGTGATGCTGCGACCGGAGAGGATTTCCTTCGGGTATCCCCAGACGGTCGGCAATGCCCAATCCACAACACGCCACACTCTGTTCCGGTTGTACGCTTTTGTTCCCACTGCTGGATCTCGCGCTTCACGAGGTCGATGTCTGAGCGCGTGAGCTAGAGGGCCGGCCCCGAGTCTTCAGCTATCTGCGCTGCCGTCGCGTACCCTGAATCGATTACTCTTCTGAGCTTTGCTGAGATGAAGTGCGGGTTCCAGATCGTCATGGTTTCGGGTTTTATCGCGAGTCCCACAATTATCGGGGACCCAATTTGTGAGAGCACCGAACAGGCAGGTTATTTCCTATTTGTGCGCCCCTGAGATGAAGCAGACGATTTACCGAATAGCTCGCAGAGTTCGCCACGCCCCGCTGGTCAATCGCATGGACTGGATTTGGAACATGGCAAGAGGCCCCTACCAGGCATTTCTGGGGCTCGGAAACGACGGGGTGCCCGTAACCGTCAACAACCTCATAACGGTCGAGATCCCCGCAGAAGCCACGAGCTGGCTCCCGTGGGAGAACTATGAAGCTGAAGCTGTTACGCTCTTCGTTCAATGGATCCGCAACAACCCGGAGGCACTGGTCGTTGACATCGGATGCTCGACCGGCATTTACAGCCTCTTGACTCTGTCCGCTTCGCCTGACTCATCCGTGATTGCGATAGACTCGGACGTCCCGAGCCTCTACCTGACCCAACAACTTGTAAAACACACGGCGAACCGAAACCTTCACTTGGTCCATTGTTTCGTCGGCGCGCGCTCGAGCGTGACCGAAACATTGGAAGTGGCAGAGGCACGCGCGAGAAAAGCTGTTGAAGCGATCCAGCCGAACACGCCGGCACGGTACCGTTGTCTAACCGATGGAGAGGACGGAATACCGGTGTCGAGTCTCGATAATCTCCTGAAGGATACCGCGAGCGAAACTCCGGTCCTCATTAAGTGCGATGTCGAGGGGGCTGAGAAGCTGGTACTCGATGGTGCGGGTGAGACGCTGAAGGGGAGAAGGCCGACACTACTGTTGAGTGTCCATCCTCCAGCGCTCCCAGACTACAAAACCTCACCGAAAGAGATTTCAGACCTCCTCGCATCTGCTGGCTACCGCTTCCGTCTCATCTCGGAAGACCACGAAGAGCACTGGTGGTGTGAACCAGTTACTGTTGCGCCGGTATAGTCCACTTCACGTTCTCGCACCGCTTGCAGCCCTCACCCGCTTGGAGGCTCGTTTCTTCGTAGTCCTCTCCCGGCCACTCATCGATCTGCTGGGCTACGTGATCGAGGGTCGAAGGGAACTGAACACTCGGCAGCTTCGTCATGAGCGGAGCCCTTTGTATGGAGCCCGACGCGGGGTTTGTGGCTTATGACATCTGCTTTGTCTCAGCCCGTGGTCCCCATCGATCTCGCTTTATGGCAGAGCGATCTCATTCTTGTAAAGGAAAACTCCTCGTTCCGCCTCGACAAGCAATGCCATGTGTGAGCTGCCAGCTCAGCTGCGAAGCCATTCCTGGGCGTCGTCCCATTCGACGACTGGAAGCTTGGAAACGTTTTCGTAGAAGTAGGCGAACTCCTTGTCTCTCAGTTCCTTCGCCATATCGACCAGCTCCGGATTCTCTCTCGTCAGCCTGAGAACGCCTACGCCGAAGTCGATCTTCAGGATCTTGAAATCGATTCCTTCCGTGCGTGCCAGCTCGAAAGCGACCTTCCATACGTCCCCCGTCCATGCTCCACGGGTCAGCAGGGGACGATGATGCTCGATCCACGCGCTGGGCAGCAAATCGTGAATAGCTATCCAGCCGCCAGGCTTCAGAATCATCATCGAGTTTACGACATCCTTGTGAACCTGTTCGTAGGTGTGCAGCCCGTCGATGAAAATCACGTCGAACGACAAGTCGTTCGACAGAAAAAAGTCATCTGACGTTTTCCTGATGGTCCCTCCGCGTTCCGGATCAACGCCGGTCTTGTCGGGGGTCGCGACAGAATTGAACAAGTCGTTCGTCGCACAACCGATTTCCAGATAAGAGCAATGTTGTTTTCTGGAGACCAGAAGATTCACCAGTGCTATGCGATTGAAGTGTGTCTCGCCCCAGCCCCAGTCCAGTGTTTTGTCGAACGCGTTTCGGCGGTATCTTCGTTGAAGCACGAAGTCCCTGAACCGCTTCCAGCTCGGGCTAAAGAGGAAGCGCATTGCCCTGTACGGCAACGTTCTTTCGTAGAAGGGCCGGGACCTGCCGCTAGCCATTGAGCCCTCTCGTCGAGTGACTCTCCTGATGCGGATGATGGAGTCGGCCGCGGCTCGACAGAGCAGAGCCGCGTGTGTGATTCAGGCAATACCTGGCAGTTTTCGTTGGAGGAGGGTAGGACAGCTCAAAATGCACTGGGGGCCTGGCGGTGGTAAAAGTCGTTTATGACGGGAATCTCGGAAACTGGCTTTTCCAGTATTGTTTCGGTCGTATCCTGGCGGAAAGGTTGGTCTATCGTCTCGAGGCACCGCCGATTCCGGGTATGTCCGGCACCCGCGACACGGTCAGGGGAGCGGACTATTCGGATCGCGAGCCACTAGTCCTTCGGGGGCAGAAGCCCGACCTCTCCTTTCTCGAAGCGCCGGACAGACCGCAGTTCCTGCTGCTTACCGGATATTTTCAACGATACGAATACTACCTTCCGCACCGCAACCGGATCAGAGAATGGCTGTCTGTCGAGGACAACATTCCCTCCGACGTAACGAGCGACGACGTAGTAGTGAGCATAAGACGCGGTCGCGACTATATACCTCGTTACGGGCTTCCCCTTTCCTACTACGAAGATGCACTGTCGTCGATCTCACATGACAGAGTATTCGTCTGCACAAACGAGCCGGACGATCCGTTCGTAAAGAAATTCAGCCGCCGGCACTCTGCCGTCGTCCGCGCCGGAAGCTTCCAACGAGGGGAAATTGGTCCAGCCTATCTATCGGGTGCTCTGGACAATCTTATGTTCATCCGGAAGTTCAACAAGATCGTCATGTCGAACAGCTCGTTCGCGTGGTGGGCAGCTTTCCTTTCCGACGCTGCTGAGGTCATAGGTCCTCGTCCGGCGAGCGGCATGTGGTCGGCGACGGATCCAATCAGCCGCAACATGAATCTCGAGGTGCCCGAGCAGCGATACCGGTTTCTCGACTGTGAGGCTTACAGGAGTGTCTTTCTGCGCGAACGAATTCAAAACAGGCTGGCACACTCAGCCGTCGAGGCGAAGCGCCGGGTTGCGCGCCTTTTTCCATTCCTGCGGCGGCGATCGTCCCAGGCGAAACCGGCTTTCGTATTCCACGACGACCGTACCGAGGCATAGCTGCGGCTTGCTGATTCTAAAGCGACCCCGATACAGGGAGAATTTCTGCTGACTGATCTCGTTCGCTGATGGACGTTTTCTACAGAGAGGCAGAGGATCGGTGGGTGCGCGGCGATCGGTTCATAAGGGCAATAGCTCGAAGCACCTTGCCCCGAAAGCCGCGCTACCCAAGTGGAATGCAGATGGTCGTTCGCAACTTTTTGCGCGGCCTCGAGCGGCGGCAGATACGCTACCGTTTCAACCCGCTGCCAATACTCGTCCCGCGATCGGCACCTGTCATATCCTTCGGACTCGGCGCGAAAGGCGTGGAAGGGCTCAGGCGTGGCACCCCCGTCATTGCGGCGATTGGATGGCCTTTGCCACCCGAGCTGCCGAGTCTCTGCCGCGATCACAACGTGCGAAAGTATTTGCAGCATTCCGCATGGGTTCTCGACCTCGCAAAAGCCTTCGGCATCTATGATCCCGCGATCTTCGATCTCTGGCCGGCAGGAATCGATACCCGGGAGTGGATTGAGCTGAAGGCGGAAAAGGACGTGGACGTCCTCATCTACGACAAGCTCTATTTCGAAAGGAGGAAATTCGAAGCCGAGCTACTCCAGCCCGTCAGGGAATATCTCCACTCCAGGGGATACAGCTCCCTGGAAATCAGGTACGGAGATTATTCACCTGCGGAATACAGGAGCGCGCTGAGCAGAGCGAAGTCGATGCTGTTTCTTTCCGCGCACGAGAGTCAGGGCCTCGCCTACCAGGAGTGCTTATCCAGCAATATTCCTGTGATCGCGTGGAATCCCGGAGTCTGGCTCGACCCAAGCCGCTTTTCGTACGGGATGCCAGTTGTCCCAGCCACCTCGGTGCCATTTTTCGATGGACGTTGCGGCAGTACGTTCAGAGAACTCAACGAGTTCCCCGAGAAGTTCGAGTCTTTCATGGAAGGCGTCGCGTCCGGAGACTTTGCACCCCGTCAGTTCGTTCTCGATTGCCTTTCGATTGAAAAGTCGACGGAAAGGATGCTGGAAATCCACCGGTCTGTCACTGACGAGGCGCTCGCTCTTCCAGCGTTTCCGCACCGGGCTTCAGGTGCGCCCACCGAATCGCTCCCCTCGAATCCGCGATCTGATGCCTGACGAATACACTACGCTGCTGGAAAACAACCGCGTGGTTCAATTCGTGAGTCGGAAGTTCCAGGTAGAGGATTCTGCGGAGAGGCTTCGACTATCGGATCCCTATTACCGGTTCTGCCGAATCATCGAGCTCCTGAAAACAGCCGGCGTCGCTCCAGCTGAGAGCGACACGTGGTTGGATCTGGGTTGTCATCATGGGCAGTTTCTCGCGGTGATATCCCGCGTGCACGACGGTACATGGATCGGCATGGATGACTGGGACCTGAAAGCGGCGATGCCGTTCACGTCCTTTCGTTATTATCAGACCGACCTGGCGGGTGACGAGTGGCCGTCATATTTGCGCCGCGAAAGTGTTCGATTCGTGTCGGCCCTCGAAGTCATCGAGCACATGACGGACACAGACAGGTTTCTCCGGGCGGTAAAATGCGTTTCAATGCCCGGCGCGTATCTTGTGCTCAGCACACCCAACATAAATTCTCTCCGGAACAGGGTACTGGTGCCGTTTGGTGTTTACCCTGCCTCGCTGGAGTATCGCAACGTGATTCACCATGTGCGGCTGTTCAACCTCGCGAAGTTGAAAGCACTCCTGTCGGAGCACGGGTTTGTCGTGCGTAGCTGCATCGGTGTCAGCTTCCTGCCCGAGAGATTGCTGCGTTTTCCCGTTCTCAGACATGTTTCGGAAAAGCTGGCGGACGCGTTTCCTCAGCTCTGCGGCAACATAATTGTGATTGCCCAGCGCAATGATGGCGAGATTCCCTCGAGATGAAGGATCCTGTTCCGTTGAGCTGTTGAGTTTGGCAAGAATACTGATCCTCATTGGTGGGCCATTATGGACGAACCCGAGAACGCAGAAGGAAGCGGACGTTCTCGCCGATATTGGCCATGAGGTCAGCGTCGGCGGTGTATGGTTTGACTCGCTGTCGGAATCCAGAGATCGGGCCATCTATGCAGGCAAGCCCTGGACTTTCCGGCCGATTCTCGATTTCAGGCCCCGCACCCTGCGGGGACGTATCAAGAACATTCAGGTCCGCGCTCGAACGCGCGCCGCCCGTGAGCTTTTCAAACGGCTGGGATTGGTTCTGCCGGCAATCCACGGCTACGGCCACTCGGAGATGCTGGCGACAGCGTTGAAACTCGAGGCAGAGCTGACGATCGTGCATTCCGAAGCGGGCCTATGGGTCGGAGACAGGCTCCTCGACCGGAACATGAACGTGGGTGCTGATTTCGAGGATTGGTTCTCCGAAGATCTCGCAGGTCACGACCGGGCGCTCAAGCCGATAACGCGAATCAAGGAGCTCGAGCGGCGACACGTACGCGAGTGTGCCTACCTGGTGACAACCTCAAACGCTCTGGCGAAGGCACTCGCAGCCGAATACGAATCCCGAACCCCGGCGACGGTATACAATGTTTTTCCGCCAGACAGTACACGCGGCGCCACGAAACCGGGGCGCGATCGCGTTTCGAGTGAGCAGGTGTCACTCCATTGGTTCTCCCAGACCATTGGCCCCGGCCGGGGGCTGGAGCTTCTGTTCGAGTCGCTGCGACGGGTCGAGGTCCCGTGTGAAATCCATCTAAGAGGAGCTGTCACAGCGCAAGTGAAAGCAGCGCTTCAGTCCCAGATTCCCCCGGGATGGCGCGATCGGATCTATTTTCACGGTACAGTGAGCAACGAGGAGCTGCCCCGGCGGATCGCAGAGCACGATGTGGGGCTCGCCTTGGAGTCTTCGACGACCCGAAGCAGGGACCTCACCATCACGAACAAGCTTTTTCAGTACATGCAGGGTGGCCTGGCTGTAATTGCAACAGCCACTGCCGGTCAGCGTGAGGTCTTCTCGGCAGCACCGGGAATTGGAATGCTGGTTCACGAGGGCAACGCATCCGAGCTGGCCGGCGCGATTACCGCGTTGGTGTCGGACAGGACTCTCCTGATGAAGATCAGGGAAACAGCGCGAGAACATTTCAATCATCGGTTTTCCTGGGCGGAGCAGCGGGCCGCGATCGTGGGCGAAGTATCCCGGGCCCTCGCCTGAGACAGTCCGACTCTTCAATTGGCAACAGCGCTTCCATGCTGACGCTGTTCTTTCCGTGGTCCACCCCGGCCGGCTGATTTTCTGCGCATTCTCCTGCTGATGGACCCGTTTCTTCCCGTTCCGCCGGTACACTACGGCGGAATTGAGAGAGTGATCTATGACATCGCCTGCCGATACAGCTCGATGGGACACAGAGTGACTCTTGTCGCGGGACCGAATTCCAAATCCCCTGACAGGCTGGTGACCTTCGGAAAAAACGGCAACGGATCGGCGAGACTTGACTATTCGCTGATTGAAGAGGTGAATGCCGTGCTGCGGCAGGAGATCGGCGGGCACGATGTGCTGCACAACTTCGGTCGCCTCGCATTTCTATTGCCGGTGGCCTGGAACAGGATTCGAAAGATTCAGACGTACATGCGTCGGGTAAGATCTCGAAACGTTCAGCTGCTGAACAGCATCGGGGTTCGAAACCTCACCTATACCGCCGTATCGAATGCGATAGCGAAGACGGGAGCGCGAGGCGGAGGTGATTGGCGGACCGTATACAACTGCGCCCCAGTGGAACGATTCACGTTCGCGTCAATAGTGGACGCATCTGCTCCTCTGGTTTTTCTCGGGCGTCTGGAACGCTGCAAGGGGGCGCACAATGCAATTCGGGCAGCGAAGCTCTCGGGCCGGAATCTCGTAATCGCTGGTAACGTTTCCTCGCTCCCTGAGGAGCGGGAATATTTCCATTCAGAGCTCGAGCCGGAGTTTGACGCCGGACAGATTCGTTATATAGGAGAAGTGGACGACACACAGAAAAATGCTTTGCTGGGACAGGCAGCGGCCCTGCTTCTTCCGGTTCAATGGGAAGAGCCGTTCCCGGTCGTGCTGCCCGAGGCGTTCGCATGCGGCACTCCCGTGCTCGCGTTTCCCGGAGGCGGAATTCCGGAAGGAATCATCCAGGGAAAAACAGGCTTCATCAGTACGTCACCCGAAGAGATGGCTCGCGACGTTGCCCGGCTCGGCGAGCTCTCACGAGCAGAATGTCGCGCTGCCGCGGTCCGGGAATTCAGCGATCACGTAATTGCATCGCGGTACCTGGCGATCTATTCCGAGACTCACTAGGGTGAGATTTGGTGCAGGATGACCTTGAAACAGAAAATCGGGAAATTTGTTTTCCGCTCCGTCCCGGTTTCCCGACACGTTTTCGATCATTTTCGCCTGGAGCTCAATGCGATGTGGGTTCGCATCGCTCACCTGGTTCATCCCGGCTATGTAGCCCGGGTGCGGCGTCTCAAGGCGAAGAAGTCTCTTCTGGTCAACGTCGGATGTGGACCTTATGGAAAGCCCGACGGTTGGATCAACCTGGATCTTCACCAACTGCAAAACGTGTACGTTCGCGCGGACTGTCGGCGGCGCCTACCTCTCGCGGACGCGTCATGTCGCGGAATTCACGTTGAAATGTTCCTCGAGCATCTCGATCCGTTCGATGAGCTGAATTCCTTTCTTTCCGACTGCTACAGAGCGCTCGAGCCAGGCGGGATACTTCGTGTCATCGTGCCCGACGCCGAGCTCTTCGTCAGAGCGTACTTATCCCCCGGGTGGGAAGCGTTGAACGAAATCAGTTACGGTGGCGAAAACTGGGCAGAGGTGTACCCTGGAAAAATGGAAGCTCTCAACCACGTCTTTCAGCAGGGATACGAGCATTACGGTGGCTGGGACTATGAGCGTCTCGAAAGGCTTCTTAAGAACGCGGGGTTTGGTCGATGCCAGCGAGTGCAGTACGCCAAAGGTGAATTTCCCGGCGGGCCGATCGACAGAGAGTACCACCGACAAAATGGCATCTATGCGGAAGCCACGAAATAACGTCCGAGCTCGGGAATGACGAACGAGAACGGAGCCGCCTCGCGGGCCAAACGGGTCCTGGTCATCAGTCCCAGGTTTCCTCCTACGAGCGCTCCTGATCATCAACGTGTGCGGATGATGCTTCCAAGCCTTTCCGAGCTCGGTTGGCACGCAGTGGTGATGGCCGTCGATCCTCGCTACGTCGAGGCGCCGCTCGAAGACGATCTCCTCTTGACGATCCCTGAAGGGACGGAAATCGTGCGCTGCCGCGCCGTGCCGCAGGAACTGACGCGCAGGTTCGGATTCGGCAGCCTGGGTATCCGGGCAGGTGCATCGCTGCGAAAAAACGGAGACGCGCTTATCGAGGCCTCCCATTTCGATCTGGTCTTCTTTTCCACGACTGAATTCGGCGTCATTCCGCTCGGCTCCAGATGGAAGCGCCGCTACGGCGTACCGTTCGTGGTAGACCTGCAGGACCCGTGGGTGAACAATCACTATCGGATTACCGGGACCCCGCCGCCCGGAGGGATGGTCAAGCATCGCGCCACTCAAATGATCGCCGCTGCGGCCGAGGGTCGCACGTTGAGGGCGGCAGCACATGTCATCTCAGTCTCTCCGAAATACAGAGACGATCTCTGTGAACGATATCCTTTCCTCTCACCTGCCGGATTTTCAATTATTCCCTTTGGCGGGTCGCTCCGTGATTTCGACCTGATGCAGCGCATCACCCGCTCGCAGCGCATTTTTGACCCTTCCGATGGCCGGCGACATTGGCTGTACGCGGGGACAGCGCCTCCGGGAATACGCTCCACGATCATTCCCTTCTTCCTCGCGCTAAAGCGTGCACTGGACGCAGGGATAATCGAGGAGGACTCTCTCAGAATTCATTTCGTGGGGACGGACTACGCACCGGCGGGAGCGGCAGTTCGACGGATCATTCCCACTGCTCAAGAGTTCGGCTTCGGTGACATCGTTTCCGAGCACCCGCAACGCATTCCGTATCTAGAGACTTTGAAATGTCTGACGGAGGCGCACGCATTGCTTCTTTTCGGCTGGGACGATCCGGGATATACCGCGTCGAAGCTCTACCCCTACATACTGGCGAAGAAGCCGCTCCTGACTGTGCTCCACGCGGAGAGCTCCGGCAACGAGGTGATGCACGCGGCGAAAGCCGGAGTCTCAGTCTGCTTTGACGTTGCGTCCCATGCAGCGGAGACCGCCGACGGCATTTTTGAGTTGTGGTTTCGGGATCGCGCATTCGACGCACTTCCCAGTACGGACTGGGCTGGATTCGCGCCATACACTGCGGAGGCGATGAGCCGGAAAGTGGCGAGAGTCTTCGACAGCGTCTGCCCGTAATCTGAGCAGTCCCTCAGGCCATGGTGCGGCTCGCGATTCTGTCGACACACCCGATTCAATACAACGCCCCGGCGTTCGCGGGTCTTGCCGGCCACCCCGATCTCGAGGTGAAGGTTTTTTACGAGTGGGAGGGCACCTCGATAAAACCGGATCGGGAGTTCGGCCGAACGGTCGCCTGGGACGTTCCATTGCTGGACGGGTACGACTCGTCTTTCCTGCCCAACAGGGCGAAAGACCCTGGGACGCATCATTTCCGGGGAATCGACAATCCAGGTGTCGTCGACGCGATTTCTGCGTGGCGACCGGACGTGCTCCTTGTGTACGGGTGGGCACATGCGTCGCACCTTCGGGCGCTCCGGTATTTTCATGGTCGAGTTCCGATCCTGTTTCGCGGGGACTCGACTCTCCTCGACGAACGACCAGCGTGGCGTCGCGCTGCACGTCGCGCCGCGCTTCGAATGGTCTATCGCAATGTCGATGCGGCTCTGTATCCGGGCGAGGCAAGCCGCAGGTACTTTCTGGCGCACGGGCTTGAACCGCAGCAGCTTCACTGGGCACCACACGCCGTGGACAACGATCGTTTCTCGAGTGATGCCGCGCGGAAGGAGATGTTGGCGCGCCAGTGGCGAACCCGATTAGGGATCTCGCCGGACGCCGTCGTATTCTTGTTTTCGGGGAAACTTGTCAGATGGAAAGACCCCGAGCTGCTGCTGGAGGCGTTCATTGGGATCAGTCGGTCCGCTGTCCCCCCTGTTCCGCATCTCGTCTTTGCGGGTGACGGAGATTTGTTGCAGTCGCTCCGTTCGCGATGCGACTCGCGGGAGGACGTCCACTTCACCGGTTTTCAGAACCAGAGCGTGATGCCGATCGTCTACCGTCTTGGCGATGTGACAATGTTACCATCGGCGCGGGATACCTGGGGACTTGCGGTGAACGAGTCGATGGCGGCCCAGAGAGCTGCCATCGTGAGCGATCGCGTCGGGTGCGCACTCGATCTGATCAAGCCGCTCAAGACGGGAATTGTCTTCGAAGCCGGCAACAAGGCAAGCCTGGAAGAAGCGATGGCCTACTGTGTGGCGAACACGAAAGATTTGAGATCGATGGGACAAGAGGCCGGCCAGCTGATCGATGGCTGGTCGATTGGCGAGTTCGTGAGCGCGACCGCGGCCGCCGTTAATAAGCTTCACTCGCAGGTGTCGCGCGGCGGCCGCCGATGATCGTACTGGTGCCGCCCTGGCTCGGATAAGGAGTGCCTGCGCGGGCCTGAGCGCGGTGTCGTTTCGGATTGCCTCGGAACCCATCGGAATTGTAGCTTGGTTAAGCATGTTCCCACCATCATGACCATCACCGGCAACCCGCCCGTAATTCCGGCGCCGGCAGCAGCGTTGCCGACGGGCTGGGGTGATTCAGCCCCTCATCCAGCGTTGACGCCGTCGTCGCAGCGATTGCGGCCTGCGGGCGTACCAGTGCGCCGATCGCTTCTCCGGTTGGCGGGCTTTGGTGCGATTCCCCTGATAGGGCTTGTAGCCGGGGATTGGATTGCCAGCGTTGCCCTGGCCGTTCTTTTCGTGGCCTGGAAATTTCTCTCCCGGGAGCCGGGGCCTCCGATCGTGGCTGCCGCGTTCAGCATGCAGTGGCTTCAGGTCGTCGCCGGGATTCTGTACTTCGTGTTCACGGGCCGGCGTGTTATCGAGATGCTTTCGGACGATTACCGGCCAATGGCCGTAATCGGCCTCACGTCCATCGTGGTGCTCTTTACCGGCTTCTATCTGGCGGGAGGATTCGGCCGCGCGAAGCGACTGCGCGCCAATGCTCAACGCCTGCTCCCCTGGCCGACGCTCAAGATCGCAGTCTTCTACGTCCTCACGGTTGCCCTGTCCGGAGTCCTCCAGGAAGTTGCCTTGTCAACGGGTGGCCTGACGCAGGTAATCCTGGTCTTCAGCCACGTTCGGTACGTGTTGCTGTTTTTGCTCGTGACGCGACTCACGACGCCGAGGCTGCGCTGGCCGTTGATCGCAGCGATACTCGCGACAGAAGTCGCTCTCGGGGTCACGGGATTCTACGGAGGCTTTCGGGAGCCTCTCGTAATCACGGCGATTGCGATCTTCGGGGCGATGGACAAGAAGAGAATCGGCACGTGGGTTTTCATTGGGTCCATCGCGGCGCTCGCGTTGGCGGCCGCTCTGATCTGGACTGCCGCCAAGCCGATCGTCCGCCAGCCTGCCCTGGCCACCGCCTCACCCGCCGAACGTCTGAACGCGGTGATTTCGCTGACCGGACCCACCTTCGCCGGGGGGGCTGGAGCATGGAAGGGCCAGGCCGACAACCTCGTTTCACGCCTGTGGGCGATTTATTACGCGGGACTTGCGTACAAGCGGATACCAGCGGTCATGCCGCACGAAAACGGCGCAATCCTATGGGGCGCGATCGAGAACGTCCTCACACCGCGGCTCTTCTTTCCCAGCAAGCCGGTGCTCCCCTCGCAGAGCGACGAGGTGCGAAAATATTCCGGAGTTTGGGTAGGAGGCCGCGAAATCAACACCAGCTTCGCGTTCGGATATGTTGGCGAAGCGTACGTCGATTTCGGACTTCCCCTCATGTTCGTCCCGATGTTCATTCTGGGACTTTCACTCGGCTTCGCTTATCGCTGGCTGAATCGCCACATAAGGCACGACGAGCTGCGCGTCGGCGTTACAGCAGTAATCGTCTGGTCAACCCTCGGAGTTTACGAGGCTTCGTGGGTGATGCTGATTGGGCCGTCAATCACTATCCTGGCGGTTCTTGGCGGGTCCGCTTACCTCCTCGATCGCACGCTCACAGCCGGAGGGAAGCAGCGCACAATTGGCTATTTGTCGAAAGCCTCGTAGGCAGCTAGCGCCTCGTGGCAGCGCTTCTCAAAACTGGCGGTCGAGAAGTATTCCAATTCACTGCGCGGAGGCACGACGGGATCGAGCAACGCCGAGCGAATCGCGGCTACGAGCTCATCGGGGCGCGCAGGATCTACCAGCAAACCCCAGGTGCCGTTCCTCAGCGCCTCACGGCTGCCGTCGATCTTGCTCGCGATGACGGGGACTCCGACAGCGAGCGCTTCCAAAAAAACGTAACCGAACCCCTCGAGCCGGCTCGGCATCACGAACACGTTCGCCAGCCGGTAGTAATCGCGTTTTTCCGCTTCGTCTACGTAGCCTGCGAAACGTACGTGATCCTCCAAACCGAGTCCGCGAGCTTTCGCCTCCAGTCGAGCACGGTCCGATCCGTCGCCTACCGCGATATATGCAACGTCGGGCATCTCTTCACGAACTGCAGGCAGCACTTCGAGGATCTCGTCGAATCCCTTTGCCTGCTCGGCCGCATCCATCCTCCCCACGGTCAGTAATGTCCGGCGGCCCTGGAGACCGAGGCGCGCAATCAGCGACTCGTTTTTCGTGCCGGGAGCATACGTCGCGAGGTCTATCGCGTTAGGGATGAGAAATGATCGGTTCTCGGGAACCTTCGTCCACGCGCGCATTTTCGCGAAAGTGATCTCACTGATGGATACGAACCCGAACACGAAGGCGAGCATCAGTCGCGTAATCCATCCGCGGTGATACCACACCTCGATGCCGTACGTCACAAGAATAATCCGGGCACCGGATAGCGCTGCTGCTGCGACTGCGGCTGGAAGGAGATTGATGTGCGCACAGACAATCCAGTCGACGTTTCCGCGGGCCGCTGTGCCGAGAACTGTCGACGTGAACTGCAATTTCCCCCGAGAGGCGCCGTGAAGGTGGGTCGTTCGTGCCGGCAGTGGCTCCGGCTCGCGGGCGATCACCCGAGGGATCACCGTGACCTTTTCCGTGTCCGGGTAGCGAGCCAGCGCCGCGATCAGGTCACGGTTGTATTGCGCAATTCCGCCCGTTCCACCGTAAGCGTCCGTGACGAGGACGAGTACTCTCAAGGATGCATCAGCTACGGTCGAGACTGAGCGTTGTAAACACGGTTCGCTCGGCCGCCGCCGTAACGGCTCAGAATGCTGTCTGCCCGGGCGTTGTATTTCTGCTTCTCCGCGGGGCCGAGGGTGTGGAGCGCGGCAGTCGCCATGCCACCGTCCGTACCGTAGAGCCGGCCGAAGTTTCCGCCGCTCAGTGAGATTCTGCTCGTGTAAGCAAGCGCCACAATTCCAGTCAGCGCTACCCACGCTGCGTACACCGGCACAAAGAGCCGTACAGCTCGACTTTTTGGAGCTCGAGCGAGCGTCGATACGACATGGGCGACGATGAGCGGCGCGATAGGCATCCACAGCCGCGGCGAGTCGTACGGCCAGAGGGCCAGAATCGCCAGATAAAAGATGAGGTAAACGCCGGCCAGATCGAGGCGGGACGGCTTCTGCCGCGCGAGCATCAGCGCGACCAGGGCAACGAGACCGGCCGCGGCGAAAACCGGTTGAAGAGCGTGAAACCGTGAGAGGGGAAGATTGATGATCAGCTCTCCAAAGCCGGTGAGCATTCCGTAAAGCCGATCAACGACAGGTGAGCTCAAACCGCCACGCACGTACCAGAACCGTGGATGGACCATGTAATGGGTAAAGGCTGCCGTTCTCGACAGAATCAGCACCACTGCCGCAAGAACGACGACGAGAGAAATCGTTGCGGCCGCGGGTAATTGTCTCCATCTCCAGGCTGGCCGCACATCGTGCACCGCCGAGAGGCATCCCCAGAGCAGAGCGGGAATGAGCGCCAGTCCAACGAGTCGAACGCTGACGGCCAGGCCGGCCAGGGCGAACGACAGTCCGAACAGCATCAAGCGCTTGAGTCCGTTGGCCGATAATGCCGTCGACGCTGCGGCCAGCGAAAGCAATGATGCTCCGAAAAAGGCGGCTTCGGGGAGCGGCGCAGCAACACTCCTTACGACCTGGACGAGGAGAAGCGTAGCGACGACAATCCACATCCGCACCTGAATCGCGCGATCACCGAATATCCGCCAGGTGGCCCAGACTCCGAGCCCGAGAAAAAGGGAATTGGCAAGAATAAAGAAGAAAGTCGATCCCAGACCGGTGCGGTCGAGCAATGCGATGATTACCGGGTAGCCGGGCGGGAAGGGAACCGTTGGCAGTGCGCGCCCGTCGGCCATCGCCGCAGCCGTGCTGAGGTAGTCCACGGCATCGCTATCGAGTCGCAGTGGGCTCAGGGTCTGCAGGAGGTACAACGCGCCAAGCCCGAGCAAGACCATCGGGAACAGCCAGTGCCGCAACACGCCCTCTCCCTCCCACGGGAGCCCCGCGCGCCTCGGCGAAGCGTGCGGGCGATCGGAGTTTTCGGCAGCCGTCATGCGTGGAAGTTCCACACCAACGCTAAATTGCGCCACATGCTGGATTTCCATAACCATCTCATGCCGGCCGTCGATGATGGCGCTGCCGACATCGATGAAGCGCGGTCGGGGCTTTCGGTTCTGGTATCGCATGGAGTCGAAACGCTCATCACCACCCCGCACCTTCGCGCGTCGCTGATCGATCGGCCCCGTGACTTCGAGGCCTACCTCGACGTTCTCGATAACGCCTGGCACGCGCTGAAAACGCTGGCGTCGGCCGAGTTCCCCCAGATGCGGGTGGAGCGTGGCGCTGAGATCATGCTGGATGTCCCGCGGCCCGATTTTGCCGATCCGCGGCTGCGTCTCGCCGGGACCTCGTTTGTGCTTCTCGAGTTTCCGTTCATGTCGATACCGCCGCACAGCACGCTCGCCATTCGTGAAGTTGCGCGAAAGGGATGGATTCCTGTAATCGCGCATCCCGAGCGCTACAGGAACATTCCGACCAATTATGATCTGGTTGAGGATTGGCGCGACTCGGGCGCGCGGATCCAGGTGAATGCCGGCTCGTTCATCGGATATTATGGAGCTGCCGCTAAGTCGATTGCGTGGAGTCTCCTCCAGCGCGGGTGCGTGGATTACCTCTCGAGCGACTATCACTCGCGCGGCAAGTGCGCAGTCCGCCCTTGCGCCGACGCGTTCGAGCGACGGGGAGGAGCATCCCAGTTGCGCGCTCTGACAGCGACCAACCCCGAGCGCCTGCTCTGTGACCAGCTGCCCCTGCCGGTACCACCCCTCCTCGAGCAGCGTGCGGCATTCTGGCGGCGACTCCTTCCCAGGTCATTACGCTGAGCGATCTGCATCCACTGATTCAGGGCGTCATTGCGACACTGATCGCCGCTCTTGCCCTGAGCGCGTGGATTGCCATTGGCTCTTTTTTTGTCAGGACAACAGCTGATGACAGCGTCCTAACGCTGCCGGTGTCGCTGCTCGCGGGGAGCGGACTGACAGCAGCCGCCTACGCGGTACTCACCCGGCTTGGCGTAGTTGACGGAGCGATATTGTCCGTCGCCACGGTATCTCTCGTGGCTCTCGCCCTTCGGCCAGCTGTTACGTGGCGCATAATCCGTGGTCTCGCTGCCGAGTATCGGGCCACGCTGCGCGAGAGCCAGCTCCTGCGCATGGTTGCAGTTCCTCTCGCGGCGCTTCTCTGGATTGGCGCGATTGGTCCGCCTCGAGACGCGGACGTCATGCGATATCATCTGGCACACATACGACAGATAATCAGCGATGGCCGCTGGGAGACCATTCTTGATTATCACTACGCGTTTCCGTTTGGATGGACGCTCAATTACCTGCCCTTCGAGCGGATGCACCTGCCCCAGGCGGCCGCCCTCGTCAACGTCGGGCTGTGGCTCGCTATGCTCGGCGGACTGCTCAGCATTACCCGTGCGGCGAGGACGATACCACCGGCGGCGTTGATCTGCGCGGCTTTCATGGCGCATCCATTCGTCCTTCGTGTGTTTTCGAGCGCAACGGCGGACGCGTATGCGGTCTTCGCTGTTTACTCGATCGCAGTCCTGCTGTTGCGGGCAGACGATGAAAAGTCATCACATGCGTCGTTGGTTGGGTTCGTGTGCTTGATCGGCGCGCAGAGCCGCTATCAAATGCTGGCGGCCGCTATCGCGGGAAGTCTCGTCTTCCTCGGTATGGCGTTCCGGCCCCGTGGATGGCGGACGGCCCTTGGCTTTTCGAAGGGTGCGGTCGCGGCAGTGGTTCTATGCGTCCCCTTTTACGTCGCCAACCTTAGGGACTTCGGCAACCCCGTATGGCCCCTGTTCGTCCGCGAGATCAACGGAACTCTCGATTACGCCAATCGGGTAGCGGCGCTGTACTCCACTTCACTTGTCGGACAGTACGACTTTCGGGCATTCGTGGTGCGCTTCCTGGAGCTCATTACGACCCCTCTGGTACTGCCGCTGGCGCTCGTCCTCGTTCTGCTCGTCCCCGCGTCTCTTGCATCGCCCGCGGCACGTTATCGGCGCGTCGCGATTTTTGGCACATTGATCCTTGTGCTATGGGCCATCGCACAGCCGCGACTCTTTCCGAAGCACGTCCTGCTACTTCTTCCTATCGGAGCGCTGCTGGCGGCCGCCGCGCTCGAAGGGCGGACAGTGGGACATGCCGCCGGCCGCGCGATGCACACCGCATTCGGGGCGGCCGTCGTCGCAATGCTCGCCGTGTCGGCAATTCTTTCCGGCGATTACATCCGCTACGCAGTAACCGGGAATCGCGCCGAGTACCACCGGTTCACGTGGTATTATCCGGTTTATGACTGGGTGAATCACAACACTTCGCGCGATTCGCGTTTCCTGGTCGTCGCGTACTCGGGTCACAGTTATTACCTCGACCGGAGGTATCGCCGAGCAGATCCCTGGCTCAGTGGTGTTGTTGATTGGTCGCGTGTTGCGTCAGCCGGTGATGTCGATAAGATCGTGCGTGACGGGGCATACGATTACCTGATCTACGACGATCGGGATTGGAGTGACTTCATGGGCGGCTCGGCGATGTCGCGCGCTGTCAGATCAGCCATGTTGCAGGGCACGCTGGTTCCAGTGCATCAGTCCCGGGAGAAGCTCTACAGCAGTCGGTTCATGCGCGACTTTACCGAAACGACAGTCTACGTGCTCCGTCGTGGCGCGGGTCTATGAGAGCGCTCGGCAAGTAGATCACGCTGAGGCTCGGAAAGTTCAGGGTCTCCCCGACAAAGGAGATTCTACCGACACCCGCCATCTGCGAAAAAGCGGGCCATGCTTGCGCCCTGAGCCGGGAACACATATAAATACGGTCCATAAGTCGCCCTCGCGTCAACGACAACGTCCCGCGGAGATGGAAAATATGAATTCGCTTCCTCGCGTTCGCCCCGGATTGCTCCGTCACCAGCTCGACAGGCAGGTGCTGATTTACGACGCTCGCGACGACCGCGTGCACCTTCTGGACACGACGACAGGTCACGTGTTCGAACTCCTCGAGGAAGGTGGCCGGGGCCGCGAGGGAATCGTCGCGGAGCTGGCGACCCGAATGAACGCGGGGGAGAGCGACAGCCTGTTGCAGCTCTCGCTCGACGAGCTGAGAAAGGCCGATCTCCTCGATGACGTTTCTGCTCCGGTGGCGCCCCTCACTGAGATCAATCGACGCGACCTGCTTCGGAAGGTTGGAATGGCAGGTGCAGCGGCGCTTCTGATTCCGGCCATCGCGACGCTGACCGCGACCTCAGCTTATGCGCAGGCGTCCTGTCTTCCGCTCGACCATCTCTGTGACCCCAACCTGATACCATGCTGCACGCCCAATACGTGTCAGGACGTGGATCCTGGCACTGAAGTGGGGACCTGCCAGGCTCCCTGAGGTCATCTTCTTTACAGCCGAACAGAACTTTCGCAAAAGGGCCCCTCTTTGAGGGGCCCTTTTTCTGTGGCACGCATCCGTGATCAGAAGAGGTCAGGTACTCAGCCGCGCAGGCGCTTGCTCAAATCGATTGATTGGCTCCAGCGGCGTTTCAGCCTCGGGGAAGAATGCTTGCCTGAACCGGTGAAAGAACTCGGGTGGCATGTTCCCACGCCACTGTTTTTGAATCCTTCCACCTGTCACAAGCACGGTGGTCGGCACGCTCCACACCAGCCGATTCATGAGGGTCTGCGGTATGGTCGTAATCGGGAAACGGATCCCCGCGGCTTCGACGAATGTTTCCAGCCTCTCCCTGGATGTCGCGACGACCCCAGCCACTCGGGGTAGTCCAGGGGTCGGCTGAATGGCGTTGAGCACACGCACCCATTGCTTGCAGTACGGGCAGTCAGGCCCCAGAAAAGAAACCAGAAACTCCGTTTCGTCCTCGGGGACAGCGCCCCACGCGGACCGCCAGCGCCGTCCGACTTTAAGCGGGCTCATGTCGATCATGAACCGACCGTGCCGGCGAAGCGTTTGCTGAGATGCAAAGGCGAAAGCGCCAAGCCCGACCGCGACCGCGGCCGCTGCGACGAATTTCCATGGAAGCGTCTCGGGCGACGGAGGCAGAAATATCCACGCCGAGAGCGCCAGTGCGGCGAGGGCGGCGTTGAGCGCGATGCTCTGGGACATTGAAGGGACTACGTATCCGCCGTAACACCCGCAATCGGTCGTTTGTCCGCTTTTTACGCCCCACCAGCTCACGGCGGTGAGTGCAACAAGCAACACGACAGTAGCGGGCAACACCACGGCCGGCGCCACTCTCAGGATCAGTGCGACTCCCAAGGCGCCCTCGAACGCGGCAGCGGCTAATACCGCGCGTTGAACGAGCCGGCGAGGTATCCATCCAAGTCGTGTCAGATGCGCGGCGAAAACGTGGGGCGCTATCGCTTTGATCGCTCCGCCCCAGAGAAAGACCGCGCCAACGACCCACGGGCCGAGCACGAGCCAGGAAACTCCAGAAAGCATCTCGCCGGAAACAATCATAGCAGGTAGCTGGTCAAAGGAAAATAAAGATGGAGCTGCCACGGCGCGCGTCGGAGAAATGACTGAATGCTTCGGCCACAGGGAATCGGTGTACTTTCGAAATGATGCGATGGTGATGATTTTTCGCCCCACCTGGATTTTGCAACGCCTTTCGCAGACATGTGACCCAGCACCCCGGAAAATGAGACCCGAAACAGCGCTCGTCATCGCCCTGAGCCGCATACCGATTCGCGATGCAGCGCGGCAGCGCGTGCATCGGCTGGTCGGCGAAGGGATTGACTGGGAAGCGGTTCTGACGCTCGCCACGCAATGGCAGGTCGAGCCCGCCGTCTTCGGAAATCTAGGATCGGAATTACTCGAGGCAATGCCGGCGGCGGTGCTTTCCCGCGCGGCCGAACTGGAAAAGCTGTCCCGGGCGTATGCGATATCGCGTACGTTGATCCTCACGCAACTGGTGAAGAGTCTGGATCGGGCGGGCGTTCCGTCCATTGTGTTGAAGGGACCGGCCGTGGCGATCGCCGCGTACGATGACTATTCACGACGCACATTTGCCGATGCAGACCTGCTGGTGCGGCGGAGAGATCTCATCCGGGCGCGCGACCTCGTGCTCAGTAGAGGGTACTCGGCCCGGTATCGCCCTGAGCGAGAAAATGGCTTGATAGCCGGCCAGCATGCGCTGGAGTTTTCCGATTCCCGAACAAGCGTGGAGCTTCACTGGACTTTGTTATCCCGTCATCTCCGATTCAATCTCGACGTGGACGATCTCTGGAGCCACGCAGTGGTGACGCCGTGCATGGACTCGCAAATGAGAGTGCTTGCGCCTGAACATCTCTTCCTCTACCTCTGCGCCCACGGCGCAAAGCATGAGTGGCGGATCTTTCGATGGGTTTGCGACATCGCCCAGCTCGCCGACCGTCTGACTCCAACGCAGGCGGAGCGAGTGATGGGACTCGCCAACGACGCTCATGCGAAACGACTTCTGGCTCTTGGGCTGCGCCTAGTCCGCGAGATGTTCGGGGAGGAGGGTTCGCCCTTTCCGCCCGCAGCCTTCGGATCTGAGCGCGAGACGGCGCGACTCGTGGCGCTCGTAAGAGCGCGGCTCACCTCGGAAGCGGTCGCCTCAAGTGGGCTTGTTCCACGGCGAATGGCACATATCCATCACTACATGGAGCCGCTGGCATTCTGGCTCCTGTCGCGTGAGCGAATGAGCGATCGACTCGCATGTAGCGCGCAGTTTTTCTTTGTCCCCGCGGCGGGCGACAGCAGCCGTGGCCAGTTGCAGCGCGTATTCCGCCCGGTCCGGCTCGCCGCGAAAGCAATCCGGCGTCTTGCACACGCCTCGTGACTGGGGTCCGGGCCAAGAAGGCGAGCCGCGGGGCGAAATCACTGTCGGAGCTCTGTATCGAATTCGACGGCCGCCAGCTCACGGTGGGGACGGACGTGCCTGAGATACGCGAGTTTCTCACCCACGAATACTCCGCCATGCTCGTTCCGGAGGAGAAGTCCAGTATGGGTCGCCTCGATGTGCTGCGGAGCGGGAATGGATACGCTGTTCGCGGAAGCAGGGAGGTCGGTCACGCTCCTTCGCTCCGATATCTGTTCGAGTCAATGAAGGCCGAAATTCTGTTTCACTTTATCAGCACGCGGCAGGACCTCATGTGGGTACATGCCGGAGGAGTGGAGCGAGCGGGAAAGGCAGTGCTCTTCGCAGGCCCGTCGGGCAATGGCAAGAGCACGCTGGTTACCCTTCTTTGCGAGCGCGACTGGCGGTTCCTGTCGGACGACATCGCGCCGATAAGGATGAACGCTGACGTCGTGCTACCATTTCCACAGACTCCGCGCCGCCGGATTCACCCTCGCCGCGAGGTCCCGCCTAACGCCATTGGCATAATCGAGCGTGAGGCTGTGATGATCGATCCGGAACATGTCCAGCGCGGCCCGGCTGCAATTGGCGCGATCGTTTTTCCGGCGTACAGCGCAGGAGCAGCTGCTGAGCTCAGCCGGGTAACCCCGGGTGATGCCGCGTTCAAGCTGATCCGCGACTGCACCAATTTCGCGGATCATAAGGGTGCTGCAGTTTCGCGCGCGGCCGGGATTGCACGAACGGTCCCCGTTTATGCACTCACCTACTCCAGCGGACCCGGCGCAGCCAGTCTTGTGGACTCCCACGATCACGGGGTGAGGCGGGCGCAGGATTGAACGGCAATTTCCCTCGCGCATGAACGACGCCTGAATGCTTTTCAACTCGTTCACCTTCCTGATCTTCTTCCCGGTCGTCGTGACGATCTATTTCGTCCTGCCGCACCGGGCCCGTTGGGCGTGGCTGCTCGCGGCGAGCTGCTACTTCTACATGGCGTTCATTCCCGTCTACATCCTCATTCTCTTCTTCACTATCGCCGTGGACTACGCGGCAGGGATACTCATCGAGGACTCCCAGGGAAAAAGAAGGCGGATGTTCCTCACCATGAGTATCGTCGCCAATGTCGGCGTGCTGGCGATCTTCAAGTACTTCAATTTCCTGAACGCGAACACCCGCGCCATTGCGGAGGTCTTCCACTGGCCATACGACATGCCGGCGCTCGACATCATCCTGCCGATCGGACTGTCGTTTCACACTTTCCAGGCGATGAGCTACACGATCGAGGTATATCGCGGCCGCCACAAAGCCGAACGCCATCCCGGAATTTTTTCGCTGTACGTGATGTTCTTCCCGCAGCTCGTTGCCGGACCCATCGAGCGTCCGCAGAATCTCCTTCCGCAGTTCCGCGAGCGCCACGAGTTCGATTACGATCGCGTCGCCGACGGATTGAGACGCATGGGTTGGGGTCTCTTCCTCAAGGTCGTCATCGCCGACCGTCTTTCGCAGTACGTCAATCCGGTCTACAACGCACCCTACGATTACGACGGTCTCACGCTCGTCGTCGCGACGATATTCTTCGCTTTTCAGATCTATTGCGATTTCGCGGGCTACTCCAACATCGCGCTCGGCGCCGCGGAGGTGATGGGATTCCGCCTCATGCGGAACTTCAACCGTCCGTACCTTTCACGCTCGATCAGCGAATTCTGGTCGCGATGGCACATCTCGCTTTCCACATGGTTCCGCGACTACGTGTACCTCGCACTCGGAGGGAATCGGGTGCCGAAGCCGCGGTGGTATTTCAACCTTTTTGTAACGTTTCTCCTCAGCGGACTCTGGCACGGCGCGAACTGGACGTTCGTGGTGTGGGGAGCCCTCAACGGGTTCTACCTCGTCTCCTCGATCGCCACTCAGGGCATGCGCGAGCGCATCGCCGCTCGGACTGGCCTCATGGACCA
This sequence comes from Gemmatimonadaceae bacterium, assembly GCA_035633115.1. Taxonomy (NCBI): domain Bacteria; kingdom Pseudomonadati; phylum Gemmatimonadota; class Gemmatimonadia; order Gemmatimonadales; family Gemmatimonadaceae; species Gemmatimonadaceae bacterium. The sequence continues at coordinate 135,750 of DASQFN010000047.1, forward strand.
TCCGCGATTCCACGCGGTGACGAGAGTCGGACTGACATTCGCGCTCACCTGTTTCGCCTGGATATTCTTTCGCGCCGGGTCACTCAGCGACGCCGGTCATATCATCTCTCAAATGCTCGTCCGCCCAACCCTTCACCAGATTATTCCCGACGGGCTGCGCGCTGAAGGGATCACGAAGCTCCAGGTCGCCTTCTCGGGGATGCTGATCGGCGGCTTGATGCTTTTCGAGGCGATCAGCGCTCGGGTCGACATAGCGCGCCGCTTTGCGATCCAGCCTGCGTGGGTCAGGTGGCCCGCGTATTATTTGCTCTGCATGTCGATCTGGCTTCTTGGCGTCAGCAACGAAGCGAAGGCTTTCATCTACTTTCAGTTCTGACAGCGCATGAGCGACTCCAGTAGAACGGCCCTGATCTGCGGTGTGTCGGGGCAGGACGGGGCGTATCTCGCTCAACTCCTGCTCACACGCGGGTATACCGTACACGGCGCATCGCGCGACGCCGAGGCGAGGAGCTTCCGGAATCTGCGCAAGCTGGGATTGCTCGACTCGGTACGCCTCGAGTCGCTGACGATCACGGATTTCCGGAGCGTCCTGCAGGCGCTTCGACGTGTGAGGCCTGATGAGGTTTACAATCTTGCGGGCCAGAGCTCGGTGGGTCTCTCTTTCGACCAGCCGGTGGAGACGCTGGAAAGCATCAGCGTCGGCACGCTCAACCTGCTTGAAGCAATTCGCTTTACCGACCGGCCGGTACGCTTCTACAATGCCGGCTCGGGTGAGTGCTTCGGGGATACTCGCGAGCCGGCCGATGAACAAACCGCGTTTCGGCCGCGCAGCCCCTATGCAGTCGCAAAGTCTGCCGCGCACTGGGAAGTGGCGAACTACGCGGACGCTTACGGTCTTTATGCGTGCACCGGGATTCTGTTCAACCACGAATCGCCCCTGCGCGCCGAGCGCTTCGTGACGAAGAAGATAGTCGCTGCTGCGTGCCGAATTTCCCGGGGAAGCGGCGAACGGCTTCAGCTGGGCGACCTGAGCGTCCAGCGAGACTGGGGATGGGCGCCGGAATACGTCGAGGCGATGTGGAAGATGCTTCAGCAGGATGCGCCCGCGACTTATGTCATAGCAACCGGGAAATCACACACGCTTGCCGAATTCGTCGCGCGCGCTTTTGCCGAGGTTGGACTCGACTGGCAGGATCACGTAGATGTGGATCGGCGGTTGTTCAGGCCGGCCGACATCAACTTCGCCCGTGCCAATCCGGCGCTTGCCCGGGAGCGACTGGGCTGGTCCGCCCGGGCGCACATGCACGACGTGGTTCACATGATGATGGCGGCCGAGCTGGCCGAGCAGGTTAGTTGACCGCTGGAGCGCTCGAGATGCCCGACGACCGGAGGAAGCACCGTGTCCGGCGCTTCCTCGCCAAATGCTTTCTCCTCGGTGTGGCGATTGTCGGCAGCGGGTTTCTGATAAGCCGCTACGACACACGGGCAAGTGACGACAACTACCTCGCGGCCGTGTTGGAGAAGGATCGTCTCATCCGGACAGCGCCTTCCCCCAAGATCATCCTCGTCGGAGGATCGAACCTGGCCTTCGGAATCGACAGCCGGATGATGCGGGACTCGCTCAATGTTAACGTTGTCAACATGGGCCTCTACGCGAGGCTCGGGCTCCGGTACATGCTGGCTCAGGTCAAGCCATACATCCGACCCGGAGACGTTGTCGTCATCTCGCCGGAGTACGACCAGTTCTACGGAAAGTTCTCCGAAGGCGACAACACGCTGAACACGGCGCTGCTGTACGCACCGGCGGATCGGATCGGTGATTTCATCAAGTCTTACTCCGTGATCGACATTGTGCTCCGCCCGCGGGTGGAGAATGCGCGCCGCGGATTCCTGCAGGCTGTGGCAGACCTGTTTGGCGTCAAGGACAAATACTTTCCGCCCGACACCAACCCCGTCTACAACCGCCGCTCGTTCAACCAGTTCGGGGACATGATGAGTCACCTCGGACGAAAGAGCATGAACCCCGACTCGATCTACGTGAGTCAGCTTCCACCACGGACCGAATTCAACAAGAGAACACTCGACGACCTGAACGACATCGGCGACGCCGCCCGCGCGCGGCAGGCCCACGCATACTTTCTCTTTCCATCGTATATCGACCGCTCTTACACGGTCAACACGGAAGCGATCGATGGGATCCGGCGGCGACTCGCGAACGACATGCGGATTCCTATTCTCGGAACTCCGAAGGACTTCGTCTATCCGGCCAGCTGGTTCTTCGATACCAGGTACCACTTGAACGAGCTGGGGCGGGGCCCGCGGACGCTGAAGATGATCGAGATCCTTCGGGAAGTGCGCGTTCGCGGTCGATGGTAAGGGTCTCACGCTGCTGGCGCCTGCCGGCGCGCCGACTTCCGGTTCATCGGTGGTTCGGCTCCCCTCCTCAGCCTTGTATGGCGCTTCCCTCTCGCCGCTCCCGGGCTTCACCAATCGACGGTAGAGACGCGCTGGGCGTGAGGCGCGGTGCACTGGCAGGCGGCACGTAGAGCGGCGCCTTCCCCGACAGGAAATTCGATCGTACGATGTGCCACAACGCCGCGGCCCCATCGGTCCACCCGATCTTCTTACCCTCGGCGTAGGTTCGCCCGCTGTAGCTGATGGGGACTTCGTAGATTCGCGCTCGTGCCTGGGCGAGACGGGCGGTCAGCTCCGGCTCGATGCCGAAGCGGTCAGTGCTCAGGGGGAGTGATTTCATCAGATCCGTCCTCATCATCTTGTAGCATGTCTCCATGTCGGTGAGGTTCAGATTTGTGGCCATGTTGGACAGCATTGTCAGCAGGTTGTTCCCCATGCTGTGCCAGTAGTAAAGGACGCGACGCGTGTCGCCTCTGAAGCGACTTCCAAAGACCGCGTCAGCGCGCCCGCTCAGAATCGGCTCCAGCAGGCGAGGGAGCTCCTGCGGATCGTACTCCAGGTCCGCGTCCTGAATCACGACAACATCGCCCGTCGCGTACTGAAGAGCGGTGCGGACCGCCGCCCCTTTGCCGCGATTTCGCTCGTGGGCAGCGAAATGGTCGATCTCCCCATCAGCCTTCAGCTGCTCGAGGACTTCGTGCGTCGTGTCCGACGAGCCGTCGTCGACGCAGATGAGCTCGATATCCAGCGGCACAGCCCGTACGCGCCTGACACTCTCAACGATCGTAGCAGCTTCGTTGTATACGGGCATGAGTGCAGAAACGCGCATCGTTGGTAAGCTCCTAGGATGTGATTGAGTCAGCTTTCCGGCCGATCGCGATGAGGCTCTGTCCGATCGGTACCGTCACGCGGTCCTCTATTGCCGCCGCAATCGGGACGACGACGCGGTCATAAAGTCTCGTCTCCGGTCTGCCAATGGACGTCCGGCGCAACAGCTTGCCGGCAACGAACCAGGTAAGAATGCCCGGCAGATTCATGTACCCGAGCATTTCGATGTGCCAGCCCGCCGTCTCGACGCGCTGTCGAAGCGATGTTCTGGTGTAGCGCCGAAAATGCTCGAAGGCCGTGTCGAGCGAGCCAAAAATGGCAGGCACGGCAGGAACAAACAACAGCATTGTTCCACCCGGGCGAGCTTTCTCCCAGGCTTCTCGCAGAAATTCGTCGTCGCGCTCGACGTGCTCTAGGACGTTCACCGCCACTAGCGTGTCCGCGGACCCCGCCGGTGCGTGCCTGAGGTAGCCCTTCACCGGTGAAGCTCTTGGGTCCCTCGCGAGACGCCGGGAGAGAATCGGGAAGTTGTTCTCGCTCGGCTCGATCGCGACGAGACGCTGGACCTGGGGGAGCGTGAGCAGGAATTCGGAAAACGTCCCTGTCCCGGCCCCGATCTCGATTACATGCGCGCCGACGAACGGGGAAAATCTTCGCAGCAGCCAGCCGTAATAATTGCGCGCGTCGGCCAGACCTTCGAGCTCCGAGCCGGAATAGACGAAGTCCGGAGTGTGCAATTAATCCGCGTTACAGTGGGACGGCAGTCCGCAGTGCTCTGTTACGCTCTTCGCACGCTTTCGCTGCGCAAATCGTCCTCGTGACTCGAAGCGCCGTGCGGATGGAAATCGGGGACGAGAGTCTGCAGCAGCTTACGGATATAGTCCTCCGGCCGACCGATATCTGTTGCTTTGGTGAGCGCCTCGATGCGCCTTACCGTACCGTCGGCGAGCAACCCGTTTCTCGCACGCAGAACTTTGGGGTGATCCGTCGGAAGCACATTCTCGGCCGTGAAGAACATCTCTTCGTACAGCTTCTCGCCGGGCCGCACGCCGGTGAACGTGATCTCGATGTCGGTTCCGACCTCGAGGCCCGACAGACGGATGAGATCGGTAGCAATGTCCACCACCCGAATCTGCTCACCCATGTCGAGCACGAATACTTCACCGCCACGCCCGAGTGCACCCGCCTGTAGAACCAGCTGCACCGCTTCGGGGATCGTCATGAAGTAGCGACGCATTTCGGGGTGCGTGACCGTGACGGGGCCACCAGCGCGAATCTGCCGGAGGAAGGTGGGAACAACGCTGCCGCGGCTGCCGAGGACATTCCCAAAACGCACCGAAACGAAATTGCGGTGATGCTTTGTAGCGGCGTGCTGCACGAGCTGCTCGGCGATTCTCTTCGTCGCGCCCATAACGCTCGTTGGGCGGACGGCCTTGTCGGTCGAGATGAACACGAAATGCTGCACGTTCGTCTCGATGGCGGCGTCGACAACGTTCCTCGTGCCTGAAACGTTATTCGTCACGGCTTCGAGGACGTTGTCCTCCATCAGGGGGACGTGCTTGTGGGCGGCGGCGTGAAAGACGGCGTGGGGCCGCTGCTGCTGGAAGATGTGGAAGATCCGGTTGCGGTCACGAACATCCGCGATCACCGGCATGATGTCGACGTCCGGAAAGCTGAGCGACAGCTCCTGGAAGATGTCGAAGATCGAGTTCTCGCCGTGTCCAAGGAGCACGAGCTTTGACGGCGCAAGCCGCGCGAGCTGGCGACACAGCTCGCTGCCGATGGATCCGCCCGCGCCCGTGATGAGAACGGTCTCGCTCGTCGCAAGCTCGGCGACCGCGGCCAGATCCGTCTCTACGGCGTCGCGACGCAGGAGGTCCTGAATCTCCACCTCGCGCAGGCCGGTAGCATTTCCCTGGCGCGAGATGATCTCAGGCAGACTTGGGACGGTTCGCGTCGGGATGCCGCAGCTCAACGCGGCGCGGACGACCTGCCGTATGACAGTGCCCGGCGCCGAGGGCATTGCGATGATGATCTCGGCGACACCGAAGCGCTCGACGATCTCGGGGATGTGTGCGAGCGGGCCAAAAACCGGGAGGCCGGCCAGCATGTGTCCGTGCTTCGACGCGTCGCTGTCGACGAACCCGATCGGCTCGAGTCCAAGCTGAGATGTCGCGAACAGCTCCTTGACCACAAGCTTTCCAGCGTCCCCGGCACCCGCGATAAGAACACGCTTGCCGCTCTCGTACCGGCGGCGGCGGAGCGAGCCATGGCGCGTTACGCGCACCATCAGCCGCGGCAAGGCGATGAGTGCACCCGTGAGGAGGGTGTCGATGAATACCACGGAGAAGGGAACACGCGTCTCCGTGAGGTTGAACACCGGAAGGATGACGATACCCACGAGCCCGGCAACGACGCCGCCGCCGAACGCCGCGACGGCGATGGGCTTCAGCTCACCGACGCTCGCGTGTCGCCACAAACGCCGATACATCCCCGCGGCGTAAAAGATCGCCAGGCGAAGCGGTATCGAGAGTAGGAGGTAGAGGGAGACGAGTCGAAGATTTTGACTTATCCAGCTCGCTTCCTCGAATCTTACGAGGAAGGCGACGAGCGGTGCCAGAATGACCGCGAGCGCATCGGCGACGAAGAGATGCCTGTTACGGAGTGACTTCAGCGTCAAAGGTATTACGTGCCGGCGAAGGTCATTGTCAAAGGAATTTCACGCACTCCGACTTCCCCGGTAGGCGGGCAAGGCAAAGGACATGCCGGGTCCAATCTATGCGGAAGTGGCGGACGCACAACCCGGATGTCACATATTGACCGATAGTTACATCGTTCGCGCTGCTCAATATGACGATTGACCTACGACAGCACCGATGTGACATTACTCCGGCTTTCCCATTACCGTTCAATAATCATGCTGGCCGCCCGTCCGGCGCCGACCAGTCGATGACAATCGCGGATCAGCACCGCACTCCAACCACATGAAGACTGCGCTAATTACCGGAGTCACGGGACAGGACGGCGCCTACCTCGCCAGACTGCTGCTCGCCAAGGGCTACATGGTCCACGGCGTCAAGCGCCGCGCCTCGCAGTTCAACACACAGCGGGTAGACGGCATCTACGCCGAGCCGCAGGACGTCCATTCGCGGTTCGTCATGCATTACGGCGACCTCACCGACTCGACGAACCTGATCCGCATAGTTCAGGAGACCCAGCCGGACGAGATATACAACCTTGCCGCCCAGAGCCACGTCCAGGTCTCTTTCGAAACACCCGAGTACACGGGAAACGCCGACGGTCTTGGAACGCTGCGACTGCTTGAAGCGCTGCGCATACTTGGAATGCTCGGACGCGTTCGATTCTATCAGGCGTCGACCTCGGAGATGTTCGGGAAGGTGCAGTCCGTTCCGCAGTCCGAGACCACTCCGTTCTATCCGAGGTCCCCTTACGGTGTCGCGAAGCTTTACGCCCACTGGATAACGGTGAATTACCGGGAGGCGTACGGCGTTCATGCTTCGAGCGGCATACTGTTCAATCACGAGTCGCCGATCCGGGGCGAGACCTTCGTGACTCGCAAGATCACGATGGCCGCCGCCCGCATTCGCGAGGGACAGCAGGACAAGCTCTATCTGGGGAACCTCCACGCCAGACGCGACTGGGGATTTGCCGGAGACTATGTGGAGGGCATGTGGCGGATGGTGCAGGATGACGCGCCCGGTGATTATGTCCTGGCCACGGGCGAGGTTCACACCGTCCGGGATTTCTGCCGCCTCGCGTTCGCCCGTGCGGGGATGGACATCGAATTCCGCGGAGGCGGGACTGACGAGGCCGGGTTCGACACAGCCACCGGTCGCGAAGTGATCGCCGTGGATCCGCGCTATTTCCGCCCGACAGAGGTCGAGCTCCTCATGGGCGATTCCACGAAGGCCCGAACAAGACTTGGATGGGTGCCTACCGTTAACTTCACTGAGCTAGTGGAGATGATGGTGGATGCAGACCTGACTGCGCTCCAATCCGGAATTCCCTTTACGGTAGAGTCGTCCGACTCGGCTCTGCAGGCACTGCTTAAGTGACCCCGGTAACGCCGGCGAAGTGTTACGTCGCCGGACACCGCGGGCTGGTCGGGTCGGCACTGGTGCGCGCCCTGCACGCCGCCGGATACCCGGCGCCGATAGTGCGACTGCGGGCGGAGCTCGACCTGCTCGACCAGCGTGCCGTCCGGGCGTTTTTCTCCGAGACAACGCCGGAGGTGGTTTTCGTAGCGGCGGCAAGAGTCGGTGGAATCCAGGCGAACAACAGCGAGCGGTGGGACTTCATTCATCAGAATCTTGTCATCGAAACGAACATTCTCGGTGCCGCGCTCGAGACGGGCGTAGAGCGCCTTGTTTTCTTCGGGAGCTCATGCATCTATCCGCGTCTCTCACCGCAGCCAATCCGGGAAGACTATCTGCTGACCGGCCCGCTGGAAGAAACCAACGAGCCGTACGCGATCGCGAAGATCGCCGGCGTCAAGATGGTCGAAGCGGCCGTCGCGGAACACGGTGTCGACTGGGTTTCCGTAATGCCGACGAATCTTTACGGACCAAATGACAACTTCGACCTGGAGACATCGCACGTTCTGCCGGCCCTCATCCGGAAATTTCACGAAGCCAGGGAAGCGCGTGAATCGGGTCGCGACGAGCCGGTCGTCCTATGGGGGACCGGCACGGCTCGCCGCGAGTTCCTGCACGTCGATGACGCCGCAAGGGCGGCGATCCAGCTGATGGAATCTCGCGCCACCGGCTTGTTCAACGTCGGGTATGGTGAGGATCTGCCGGTGAGCGAGCTTGCCAGTCTGGTTTCGTCAGTTCTCGGCTACGACGGACCCGTGCGGTGGGACAGCTCGCGCCCGGACGGCACTCCACGCAAGCTGCTCGACTCGTCGCGCATCCTCGCCACGGGTTGGGCGCCGCGCATCCCGCTAGAGGACGGCATACGGTCGGTTTATGAGTGGTACCGTGAGGCCAGCGAGTCCATGATGACGAGGGCCGGCCACTGACCCCTCCGGCAGTCGTCATCGAACCGACCCGCGGATGGGCCGCACTCGACCTCCGTGAGCTCTGGAAGTACCGCGACCTGCTGATGATTCTTGCAGGCCGCGACATCAAGCTCCGCTACAAGCAGACGGTCCTCGGAGTTGTCTGGGTCGTGCTGCAGCCGCTCGTCGCGGCGTTGATCTTCACGGTGATGTTCGGACGATTCGCCAAGCTGCCGAGTGACGGGCACCCGTATCTCCTCTTCGTTTTCGCCGGTGTCGTCATCTGGAACTACTTCGCCGCCGTCCTTCAGCGGGGAGGCAACAGTCTCCTCACCGACTCGCGGCTCATCACGAAGGTTTATTTCCCTCGCCTCATAGTTCCGCTGGCCAGCACCTTCTCCGCGATGATCGATCTCGCCGTGTCGCTAACCGTACTCGGCGTGCTGATGATGATTTACGGAGTGATGCCCACGTGGCGGCTGCTGACGCTTCCGTTGTTCATTGGCCTCGCGGCGCTCACTGCAACTGGCGTGAGCCTGTGGCTCACGGCTCTCAACGTGCGATATCGCGACTTTGTCCACGCGATGCCGTTCATGCTTCAGGTGTGGATGTTCGCAAGTCCTGTGGCTTACGCCACATCGATAGTGCCCGAGCAGTGGCGCCTCCTGTACGGGTTGAATCCGGCGGTCGCGTTTATCGAGGGTTTGAGGTGGGCTATCCTTGGAACAAGTTCGATCACGCCGCAGACAGTCGCGATCGCGGTTGCAACGGGTACTGTGATTTTCATTAGCGGAGCCTTCTTCTTCCGCCGGGTCGAGCGCGGGTTCGCCGACACAGTATGAGCGACAAAGCACTCATCGTTGACGGGATCTCGAAGTCGTACCGCATTGCGCGCGCGCTCGTCCGCCAGCCGTACCGTACACTCCAGGAGGACGTCATCGCTCTGCCGCGAACGCTCTGGAAGCGGGCGCTCGGCAAATCCGAGACGCTGGAGACCTTCTGGGCTTTGAGCGACGTGAGCTTCAACGTCAATACGGGAGAGGTGGTCGGCATCGTAGGTCGGAATGGGGCGGGGAAGAGTACTCTGCTCAAGATTCTTTCGCGCATTACGGAGCCTACACACGGACGCGCCGAGATTTACGGGCGGGTCGGTGCTCTCCTCGAAGTTGGGACGGGCTTTCATCCGGAGCTGACAGGGCGCGAGAACGTGTTTCTCAGCGGCGCAATCCTCGGAATGAGGCGCAGCGAGATCACGCGACGCTTCGACGAGATCGTGAGCTTCGCGGAAGTCGAGCAGTTCATAGACACGCCAACGAAGCGCTACAGCAGCGGCATGTACACGCGTCTCGCGTTCGCGGTGGCGGCTCATCTGGAGCCGGAGATTCTTCTCATCGACGAGGTGCTTGCTGTTGGCGACTCTGCGTTTCAGAAAAAGTGCCTCGGCAAGATGGGAGACGTGGCCGGTGAGGGGCGCACGGTATTCTTCGTGAGTCACAACAATCAGGCGGTGAGACAGCTCTGTTCCCGCTGCATACTGCTGGACCATGGCCGCGTCGTAGCCGACGGCCCAACCGACTCCACGCTAGCGGTTTATAACCAGCGATTGCGAGACATGCGCGTGGACAGCGAAACGGGCGTGAACAATCCGGAGAACCGTCGTGGCTCGGGTGCGGTACGGATAAGCGCTGTGTCTCTCGAGGATCTCAAGGGGGTCGAGCGATATACGTTCCAGATGGGCGATACGGTGCGGTTTCGCATCTCCTGCAGGGTGAACGCGCCAATGCGCGGCCTGGCGATCGTGGTTGCGCTGCGCTCGGGAATGTCGCGGGAGCTCGTCACCTCGGCGCGTCATGTGATTACCACCGCGACCATCCCACAGGGCGAAACGGCGACAGTGGTAATCGATCTGCCAAACGTGTATATCCGGCCGGGCGAGTACCCCCTCTACCTCCACGCCAGCGAGGTTGTCCAGTCGCCTGTGAACTACGACGTCCTCGATGACCTTACGCCGCCGCTTGTGATTGCCGGGGCAAGGGGCGTGCACGAGAATTTTGATCCATCACAACCATACGGGGTATTCTCTATTCCGTCGCGAATCGTAGTTGAGGAATGGCCCGCGACCGCTGTACCCCACAAAGCGAGAACGACAAATCTCGAGCATCAGCAGACAGTTCGCTAAGCGAGAGCCGTTCGTCATCGAGGGAGATCTGACCGATCGCCTCGTCATCGGCACGGTGCAGCTCGGTTTGCCGTACGGCCGGCACCGTGCGTCGACTGTCACGCACGAGGACTCCGCATTTCGAATTCTGGACGCGGCGTGGTCCCTTGGCATTCGAGCTTTCGACACGGCAGAAGCGTACGGATCGTCGGCTCGACGGCTTCGAGCATGGAGCGATTCACGCGGCAACGCCGAGGCGTTGGAGATTATTACGAAGTGCAGCCTCGATTCTCCGGATGAATCACTGCATGCGCTGGAAGATAGGGCCAACAAGGCGCTCCGCCGCTTCAGCGGGGTTCGCCGTGTTGTGCTGCTGACGCACGGCGCCGTCGACGCGGATCGATGGCCGGCTCTGCTGGCGGCATCCGCGGCGCACGACGCCATCGTCGGCCAAAGCGTCTACTCCGCGGACGATGTGAGCGCCGCTTGCGCGCTGCCCGGCATGGGAAGGCTGCAGGTTCCAGGGAACGTTCTCGATTCGCGAGCCATCCGGGCGCGCGGGGACTCGCCCGTCCCGCTCGACGTTCGCTCAGTCTACCTTCAGGGCGTGCTGCTCGAGGCTCCGCACATGGCAGACGCGCGAGCTCCGGGTGCGGCAGGGATCACAGCGGCCGTTCAGGACGCCGCCGCCGAGCTCGACACGAGCCTCGCCTCATTGCTCATCGCCACCATGCTCAAGGTCATTCGGCGTGACGACCGGCTCGTGATCGGTATCGATAACGTGTCCCAGCTCGATGCCTTACCCCCAGCCTTCGAAATACCTGATGACACCGTGCAGGAATTTCGAGAGACGGTCGCGCGCCTCGCCGGCGATCCCGCGTTGACCATCCTGCTCGATCCACGCGGCTGGCCATCTCCGCAGCCCGGCTGACGGCGCCGGCGCGCAGCGCCGTCTGCATCTCGCGAGCGCTGGAGTCCAGGGACGTCATTCAATACATTGACCGTCCATGACCCTGCCACCGCCACTCGCAATCATTCAGGCCCGCGTGGGCAGCAAGCGGCTTCCCGGAAAGGTTCTCCTGCCGATCAGAGGAGCTCCGCTCATCGAGCACGTCTGGCGCAGGACTGTCAAAGCGTTCGGGAAACGACACACTGTCGTTGCCCATCCCGACACACCCGAAAATGCGCCGCTCGTCGAGTACCTGGAATCTCTTGGTGCTCAGCGGTTCCCCTGGAACGGACCCGAGGACGACGTGCTCTCGCGCTTTTACTTTTGCGCGCACCGTTATCGGTGGCATCCGGACTCGGTGATCCTGCGGGTCACGGCGGACGATTGGCGGAAGAGTCCGGCAATGATGAGGAGAGTAGCGAACGGCGAGCGCATGGCGGTGGAGCTGGGCGCCGAGGCTTTTACGCTCGCAATGCTGGACGAAGCGCAAGAGAAGCCCGACCTGCCGGCTGACCACCGAGAGCACATCACGCTCGCTCTGTTTCCTACGCTTCCACCAAAGCCACCGCCCGGAGTCTGGACCATCGACACGGCCGACGACCTGGCCGCAGCGCAGAGCGTGGGTGCGTAATACTGGCGCAGTAGCCGCGTTCGAGGACGCGTTCGCTCAATTCGTGGGAGCGAAGTTCGCAGTGTCATGCGTGAATGGAACAGCCACGCTGCACACCGCGCTCGTTGCGCTGGGAGTCGAGCCGGGCGACACCGTTTCAGTTCCATGCATCACTATGGCCGCTACAACAGCTGCCGTATTGCATGCCGGCGCGATTCCGCAATTCGTCGACGTTGATCCCGAGACATGGCTGATGCAGCGAAGCGGTTCCGAATACTCGATTCCTGTCTCGCTGTTCGGCCTATGCTTCCCGCACGCGTATTCGAGCCGCTCAATCGACGACGCAGCGCAGACGCTCCGGAAGCATGGCCCGTCCGCGTTCACGAGCTACAGCTTCCAGGCATCCAAGATCATTTCGACGGGTGAAGGCGGCATGCTCGTGACGAATTCAAAGGAGCTCGCCACGCGTGCGCGCGAATTCGGATCCCTCGGCTACCGCATGAATGCGAAGCAGCCTAGGATCGATTCCGCAACGCTGAAGTCACCGACCTTCAATCGTCATCACTCGCTCGGCTGGAATTACCGGATGGCTCCTGCGGTCGCAGAAGAAGGGCTGAAGCAGCTGGCGAAGGCGGAACAACTCCTGGCCGACCGCAGACAGGCGGCCGAACTCTACGCCACGGCAGCGAGCGGCTGTGCGTGGCTGCGCCAGCAATACGTTCCGAATGGCTGGCTCCACGACAACTGGGCCTTTGCCGTTGCGCTCGAATCAAAAGAGCTCTGGCCGCCTTTTGTCGACAGCATCTGCAGGCATGGCGGTGAGCGGCCGTACGCCTGCTGGCGGGTCACCTATCAGGAGCCGGCCTTTCGCCATCTTGCGCCGGATGGAACCTGCCCGAATGCAGAGGAGCTTCAGCCCCGACTCGTGCAGTTCCAGACTAACGACATCCAGTCGGCCGAGAAGAACGCGCACGCAGTAATGAAAGCTATCGGGGAAATCGGCTGAGAAGCTGGCAAGTCCATCCCAGGCAACGGGAATGCCTGCTCGGTGAAGCGATTACCGTGTTGCCGCAATGAAATACCAGGGCATCAGCAGCGGACCCGATATCTGAAGTCTGCGTCCATCTTCGAGCTTCTCAGTGAATGTCGACATCAGCCCTTCCCTGTACTTTGGCAAGTCGACATCGATCTCGAACGGCGTGAAGCGAAAATCGCCATAGCCGTTTGCCTGCATGTGTTTTCTTGTGACGGGCAATGAGTACACATTGTAGAAACCAGACCGGTTTGGCTCGAGACCAGCGTCGTATTCGGTTATGTCGATCGTGCAGGAGACCGGCCCGTCATAAAACAGAGAAGTCAGTGCGATCCACTGAGGAGCCAGCTTTGCCATGGCTCGGAGAGGACCCTCGCCCTTGGGAAGCGCCATCAGGGATTGGAACGATACCACACCATCGAATTCCGACACGTACTTTGGATCGAGGTTGTAGATGTCGCCGACTTCAAGGCGGCATTCGCCGATTCCCCTGCTCTGAAAAAAGGCGTTACCACGCTCGACGTTGTCGGGATTGATGTCGACACCGACAAAAGTGGATTTCGGGTACCGCTTCGACAAGTGGTAGATGTTGGCGCCCGTGCCCGAACACAGATCCACTACTCGGAGCTCGCTCTCGGGACTCATCAGGAGTTCGGTCTCGAGCCAATCGCAAAACGCAATCGTGCTTCTATACGGTTCCAGGAACTGCCTCTCGTGATACTCAGTGTTGACCTTGTCCTTATCGAGCCATTCAGCCGTGCGCTGTTCCATCGCGATCCTCGGTTTTGTTAGCACACACCAAACCTAGTGCACAGATTGCACGGCCGGAGCCTTGGTTCTCGGGGAATATCTATCACTTGACGGAGCAAATCTTGTATTTTGCGACGGTCCCGTTCCGGGGCGGCAGGCGATAACTCATGCAGGGATCACGGAATAACGAATGCTCAGTGGCAAGACTGTACTGATAACGGGCGGCACGGGCTCATTCGGGCGGCGGTTTACCCAGACCGCGCTAGCCCAATTCAATCCGAAGCGGCTCATCGTTTTCAGCCGAGACGAGCTGAAGCAGTCGGAGATGCATGCGCATTTCCCGGATGACGAGTACCCGAACATCCGGTTCTTCATCGGCGATGTGCGCGATCGCGATCGTCTCTACAGGGCCTTCGACGGCGTGGACATTGTCGTCCATGCGGCGGCACTGAAGCAGGTACCCGCTGCGGAATACAATCCACTGGAAGCGGTCAAGACCAACGTTCTCGGCGCCGCTAACGTGATCGACGCCGCAATCGATCGTGGTGTGGAAAAGGTCATAGCGCTCAGCACCGACAAGGCGGCGAGTCCCATCAGCCTTTACGGCGCAACCAAGCTGTGCTCCGACAAGCTCTTCGTCGCGGCCAACAGCTACGTTGGAGTCCATCGCACCCGGTTCAGCGTTGTGCGCTACGGAAACGTGGTCGGAAGCCGGGGCAGTGTGATACCGCTGTTCCAGCAGCGCGCAAAAACGGGAAAACTGCCCATCACTGACCCGCGAATGACGCGCTTCTTGATCACGCTCGACCGCGGCGTGCAGTTCGTTCTTCAATGTCTCGGGGAGATGCGCGGCGGTGAGATTTTTGTGCCGAAGATACCCAGCATGAAGCTCATCGATCTTGCGCGAGTGATTGGACCTGAGTGCGACCTGGAGATTGTGGGAAGGCGGCCCGGAGAGAAGCTCCACGAGGTGATGGTCAGCGAGGACGATGCGCAGAACACGCTGGAGTACGACGACTTTTACGCGATCCTTCCGACCGTTCGGAACTGGAACCAGGATCAAGCTCGGGATAACAATGGCGGCCGGCCATGTCCCGAAGGCTTCCGCTACAGCAGCGAGACGAACACACGCTGGCTGTCGGTTGCCGAACTGGAGCAGATAATCGATCAGGTGCGCTAGCGCCCGAGTGACCGAATGCTGCTCGTAGCGGGCGCCAGCGGGTTCCTTGGTCGCAATCTCACGCTCGAGGCACTTGCATCCGTGCGTCCGGTCGTTGGGGTCGTCCACCATCATCCGGTCGACCACATCGCGCTCGAGAGTGTCAGCGCAGATCTGACCACCCCAACAGCAGCCAGGGCGCTTCTCAGAAGGCTCCGGCCGGCAACGGTTGTAAATTGCGCCGCCTTCGCCGACGTGGACGCATGCGAAGCCAATCCGGAGCGCGCGCGCCTGGTCAACGTCGAGCTTCCACGATCACTCGCCGTCACCTGCGCTGAGCTTGGGGTCGGGCTCGTGCACATCTCGACCGATTCTGTCTTTGACGGCACATGCGGCGGCTACACGGAATCCGACAAGCCTGCGCCGGTCAATGTCTACGCCCGATCGAAGCTGGAGGGCGAACGCGCAGTCCAGGACGCCTTTCCCGAAGCGCTCATCATTCGCACGAACTTCATCGGCGCCTCGGGTCGCGGCGCGGGCCTGGCCGACTGGGTCAGCTCACGACTCGAAGCGGGTGAGCGGATAGGCGGCTTCGCCGACGTGATTTTCTCCCCACTACTCGCCAATGAGCTTGCGCGCGTCGTCCTTGCCGCGATTGATTGCGGGCTTCAGGGTCTTTATCACGCCTCTGCCGGAGACGCTTGCAGCAAGTATGAATTCGCATGCCGGCTCGCTGTCGCGCTTGGGGTCGACACTGGGCTCGTAAAAAGTGCGCGCCTTGCTGACGCAAAGCTGCCGGCGCCGCGCCCGCTGAATACCTCCATGTCGTCGGCGCGGCTCGAGGCGGCTCTTGGCCGGCAAATGCCGTCGGTCGACGCTGCGATATCGGGCTACGTCGCTCTGCGGTCCGCAGGCTTCGACAGCAGCCTTCACGAACGAGACCTGGTCAGCTAATGCCAGCGCTGAGAATCGCGGAGCGCGTGGTCGGTGAAGACAACCCGACCTATTTCATCGCAGATATCGCCGCAAACCACGATGGAGATGTCGAGAGGGCGATCGCTCTCATCCACCTCGCCGCCGAGGCAGGAGCCGACGCGGCCAAGTTCCAGCACTTTCGCGCCGAGTACATCGTCAGCAAACAGGGCTTCGAGTCGGGCCCGAAGTTGTCGCACCAGAGCAAATGGAAGAAGTCCGTGTTCGAAGTTTATAAAAGTGCGTCGGTCCCCTGGGAATGGACGGGACGCCTCAAGTCTGCGTGCGACCAAGCCGGAATCCATTTCTTCTCGTCGCCCTACGACCTGGAAGCCGTGGACATGCTCGATTCATATGTACCGGCTTTCAAGATCGGATCGGGTGACATCACCTGGCCGGGCATACTCGAGCACATCGCGCGCAAGAACAAACCGGTCCTGCTCGCCACCGGTGCGTCGAAGCTCGGCGATGT
The DNA here is from genome assembly GCA_035633115.1 of Gemmatimonadaceae bacterium. NCBI lineage: Bacteria > Pseudomonadati > Gemmatimonadota > Gemmatimonadia > Gemmatimonadales > Gemmatimonadaceae > Gemmatimonadaceae bacterium. Next base: position 152,116 of record DASQFN010000047.1, read on the forward strand.
CGAACGGGCGGTCGGGGCGATTCTCGGGCTGAATCCTCAGCTCCTGTTGATGCAGTGCAACACGAATTATACCGGAACTGCGGAGAACCTCGCCTTCGTCAATCTTCGTGTGCTCCGGCAATTCGCCTCGATGTATCCGGATCTGGTCCTGGGGTTGAGCGACCATACGCCCGGTCACGTAACCGTGCTCGGTGCCGTTACCCTGGGAGCACGAGCCATCGAGAAGCACTTCACCGACGATCGCAGCCGCGAAGGCCCCGATCATCCGTTCTCGATGGATCCCGCCGGCTGGCGCGAGATGGTGGATCGGACCCGCGACCTCGAGCGTGCGCTTGGCGACGGCGTCAAGAGAGTCGAGGCGAATGAGCAGGAGACCGTGGTCATCCAGCGGCGCTGCCTCAGGGCAACGCGTGACCTCCCAGCGGGGACTGTGCTTGAGGAGGGACATCTCGAAGCTCTGCGTCCCGCTCCTTCCGACGCTATCATGCCTTTTAACCTGCACGAAGCTGTCGGACGCACTCTTGGTCGCGGACTGCCGCAGGGCGAGTATCTCAAGTGGACCGATCTCACCTGAAGGTCCTGTACATTTCGCGGGGCTACACTACCCACGATCACCGTTTTCTAAAGTCCTTTGTCGGTGCCGGATGGGCTCCCACTCATCTGCCTCTCCTCGAGGAAAAGCTGGATGCGCGTCCGCTCCCCGAAGGTGTGCGGACAGCGACCTGGATGACCCACCGTGCCGAGCCGGGCGCGCAGGGGGCCTGGAGAAGCCGCCGAAACAGACTGATCGAGCTTCTTTCGGACGTGCGGCCGGATGTTGTCATCGGAGGTCCCGTACAATCCGGAGCGTTCCTCGCCGCTCTTGCCCGGGCAAGGCCGCTGGTGACAGTCTCCTGGGGAACGGATCTTCTCGTGGACGCCAATGCGTCAGCGCGTTCCCGGTTCATCACTCGCTATACACTTGATAATTCCGCAGCAGTGTTCGGTGACTGTCGTGCGGTGCGTGATGCAGTGCACCGGCACTCTTCGCTCCCCGACGATCGTATTGTCACGTTCCCCTGGGGAATCGATCTCACACGCTTCAGCCCGCGCCCTCCTGCGCTGACGATCCGAACCGACCTTGGCTGGGCCGGGAATGAAGTCTTGATATCCACTCGCAGCTGGGAGCCGGTGTATGCCGTCGACGTGCTCGTCCGTGCTTTTGCTCTGGTGCGGCAGCAGCGGCCGAGCGCGCGGCTCATCCTCCTCGGCGACGGCTCCCTCGAGCGCGAGGTTCGGCGGCTCATTGGCGATCTCGGACTGCAGGACTTTGTCCATGCTCCCGGGCGGGTGCCGTACGACTCGTTACCCGACTATTTCCGGTCCGCCGACGCCTATGTCAGCGCTGCGGTCAGTGATGGCACGTCGATCTCGCTTCTCGAGGCAATGGCGTGTGGACTTCCGGTGGTGGTAAGTAATAGTTTTGGAAACCTGGAATGGGTTCGCGAGGGCGTGAACGGAGCATTGGCGCCTCCGGGCGATATCGAATCCCTCACCGCGGCAATGTTGCTGGTGATCTCGCACGAGTATGAGTCGGCTCGCATGCGTGAGGCGAATGTCGCGACTGCTCGCGACCATGCGAATTGGGATGCGAATTTTCCAGGCTTTGTGGGGCTCGTCGAGAGACTGGCCACCAGTTGAAGCCGTACCTGTCCCACCGATTACCTTGACCGCCCGACACCTATCTCACAGACAGACGTTAAGCGAAACGTGGAACGAATCGAATTCCATACAATTGCCGGTGCAGACACGAGCGCACTGGGCGCACGTCTGAGCCCTTTTTGCGGGCGGCGGAATTGAGGCGGTTTTCGGCTGGCCCCTTCGAGCGACTCCGGACGCTCTATCGGCGGCTGCCTCGCGGGCTGAGAGAGGTGATCTGGACAACGGTCGATCAGATGCCGTTGGGTGTCCAGCGGCTTCTCCCACATACCGACGAGCACCAGCGCTGGCAGATGCAGCAGCTGTATGAGCGGAACACCGCCCCTCGTCCGGCCGCCCCCACCGTGCTCTTCTGGATACCGGGGGGAATGCAGCACTTGCTGCATGTCGAAACGGCGATTGCCGCGGCACTCCGCCTGAGAGGCTATAACGTCCATGCGATCCTCTGCGATGCGCCGTATAGCGCCTGTGCTAAACGGGAGGTCACGGACGGGATTCCATACGAGAACTGGCGACAGGTGTGTAAGAAGTGCATCGCCGCGAATCGAGGCGTGGTCGAGCTGATGGGTATACCGTACTCGTCGGTTGGAGATTTCGTCGCCCCCGAAACGAGGAAGGCTTTGTGGTGCCGCGCCGAGCAATGCACGGCGGGCAACCTTCTGGAGCTTACCCACAACGGGGTGGCGATTGGGCACAACGTGGTGTCGTCCCTGGTGCGTTATCGACGGGGTTTCCCCATCGAGATTGATGAGCGGGTTGTCCGAGAGTACGCCTACAGCGCGCTGCTCTCAGCCGAGTCTGCCAGAGTCGCGATCGAAAGGTTCAAGCCGCAGCGCGTTTTCATGTCACACGGAGTGTATGTCGACTGGGGACCGGCGCTACACACTTCGCTGGCGCACCTTATTCCCGTCACGACGTGGAAGTCATCTTATCTCGCGGCCCGTTTCCTCTTTCACCATGTGGCCGATGGCAACGTCGACTTCTACCAGCTGAGTGATCGCGCCTGGCAGGAACGCGCTGCGGCTCCTCTTGCGGAAGAGGAGGAAAGCAGTCTCGATGCCTTTCTCTACAATCGGTATCACCACCCCGTCGGCTTCGATATGCAGATACTGCATCGATATACGGGCGAGACCGAGCGGCTACGCTCAAAGTATCGACTGGAGCGGGGAAAGCCTGTCTGGGGCATCATGTCCCACATCAGCTGGGACAGTGTCGCTGACTATTCGCCGATGGCTTATCAGTCGTTCGATGAGTGGATGATCGACACAATCGAGCAGGTCTCGCAGATCCCCGAGGTACAATGGCTGATTAAAGTCCATCCCTCGGAGACAGGGTACGATCGGGAGGTGGGGGTGCAGCGACTGATCGAGACACATTTCCCAACTCTTCCCTCGAACCTGAGGCTGATTCCGGCGGACGAAGCGCTGAGTCCACTGGAGTTCTTTGACCTTTTGGATGGTGGAGTAACGGTGTACGGGACTTCCGGACTGGAGCTGGCACTCTCCGGCAAGCCGGTGATACTCGCGGGAGAAGCGCACTACGGCCGCAAGGGATTCACCCACGACGGATTCACGATCGACAGCTACAGAGAGATCCTCAGGCGGGCACGGTCCATCGGTCGCCCTACTGCGGAGCAGACCGCATTAGCCCGGCAATATGCCTATTCAATATTCATGCAGCGGCAGGTTCCACTCCCGGTCGTTCGCGATCCTCATTCGCTCTGGTGGAACCTCCAGCACGAGAAGCGTGAGCATTTGCTGCCCGGAGCTGATCCTTTCCTGGATTTCATCTGCGAGCGGGTCATCGACGGAGAAGAGTTCATCATGGGGCGGGAGCTGGTCGAGCGGGCCGAATCCGACGAATGGTAGCATAGATGTTTTAGAGCGGTACATCCGTGACGAGATCGCAGCAATGACTGCAATGCCTGTCCCTAGCTCGGTCTCTCGGCTTCGAGCGTGAAACCGGGGTCAGGCTTGCGTCGTGAACTTTGGCGGAATTCCGAGCATTTTGAGAATCGTCGTCGCTGCCACCTCGGCCCCTCTTCCCGGATTGTACAGCAGCGTCGCGGCCAGGTTGCGGCGGTCGTCGGAACCCGCCTTCGGCTGGGCGAGACAGGCACCCGTCGCAGCCGCAAGACCGGCAACGTCGTCCACGACAACGCCGGCGTGCCTGCCGGCGTTTGCCTTCGGGTCGTTCCTGACATAGTCCGGATCCGAGTTGTAGGCCGGATGCTTCAGGGTCTTCTCGAAGTACTCCGGACAATCCAGGTAGATCACCGGCTTGTCGAGAACCATGAATTCGAGAGCGACGCTGCTGAAATCGGTGACCAGGACGTCACTCGCCACGAGAAGCGGGTCCACCTGAAAGCTTGTGACGTGCTTGAACCGCGGATCGGCCTCGAACCGGCGGAATCGCTCAACCCAGTCTACTCCGCCCGCATACCATTCGAAGCTCGGATTCGAGCGCTCCGTGTAACTGATAGGGTGGAGCTTGACGACGACGTTGATGTCGCCGAGAGTCAGCAGCTGCTCGATGACCTGTTCTCCGAACGTTCGAAGTGAGCCTCCGGCGTCCCAGGCCGGTGCATAGAGTGCGGTCTTTCGAGTGGGATCGAGGCCGAGTTGCTCGAGCACCTGACGCCGATCGTAGCGCCCCTGAAGCAGCGCGTCCGACTTGGGGTATCCAACGTTTACGAGCCTGATCTGCCGAAGATCCATCGCGTGAAGCACGAACATGTGCTCGTACTGCTCGCGGTGGAGCGGGCCGGTAAGAAAATGAACGTTGTAATTCCGGAGATGCTCTTTTGGGTACGACTCGAATTTTGTCGGCTGATTATGCGAGATGTTGATCCTGAGACTCGTCCGCGGTCCCTTCCCGTATACTGACGCCGAGAGGAAAACGTCCGCCAGCAGGAGTGCCGCGGCGAGGCCGGGATGAAAGCGACGTTCTGCGGGGACGTTGAAAACCGCCAACTGGTCTTCGTGAGCCGAGTGCTCGGTCGCGATGTACCACGAGATCGAGCGTCCGCTCCGGCGTTTGAGCTCCTCGACAACCGGCAGCAGAAACTGAATGAATCCGAGCTCCTCCACGAACACGATGATGATCCTGGATCCCTTGAGCTTGTCACCGATCATCAATCGCGTGAGGCGCGCGACCTCGTTCAGATCCCTTCGCTTCGCCGGGGTGCCGAAAGCCAGAACCCATCTGGCCCTCCGGTAAATTCTCCGCGGTAGCTCCTTCAAGCCCACGGTCAGTGCAGAGATCGGTTGAGTATTCCGAGCGCGTCATCGGCGGTCACAGCGCGGATGTTGTTGTCCGCGCGCCCGGGAGTCAGCAGGCGATCCTTGAGCGCAGCGGCCGATTCGCGCGTAACGTATCGGCGTACGTACGCCGGGACTTCCCAGCATGAAAACAACAATTCCAGCCGTCGCGCGGCGTCGTCAGTGCCGGCGGCGCCCAGCGTATCGCTGATCAGCTGCACCCTCTCTGGAGCCTGCTCGCCGTTGAAGCGGATGATCTCGGGCAAGGTGAAGCTGCAGGCGAGGCCGTGCGGCATTCCGAAGCGCGAGGTGAGCGGATAAGAGATCGAATGCGCGACCGCCGTGGCATTCGACGAGATCGCGAGCCCTCCAAGCAGGGCTGCTTCCTGCAGCGTGCGACGGCCGTCGATGTCCGTCAGGTTGTCGAGTAAGCGATCGAGCGTCGAGAAACTCTTCGTCAGGCCGGTGACTGCGAAGACATCGCTCACTGGCGAGGCGCGCCGATTCCAGATCGCTTCCATGCAGTGCGAAATCGTATCGAGCGCCGAAAAGAGTGTCAGCTCGCTCGGAGCGGTGAGCGTCAATTCCGGAACGAGCAGCGCCGCTTCGGGGAACAGTCGCGGGTGCGAGATGGAGTACTTGAATTCATTCGCTTCGTCCCACACGGTGCCCCACATCGTGACCTCACTACCCGTGCCTGCAGTGGTTGGAAAAGCAATCACGGGCAGTGGCGAAAAGTCTTCTGGAAAGGGCGTCCTTTCCCGCAAGTGACTGGATAGCCAGTTGCCATGGCTGCATCCGGGCGATGCGATGGCGGCTACGCCTTTCGCCGTATCAAGTGTGCTTCCTCCTCCCATGGCGATGAGCAAGTCGGGCGCGGAATCCAAAATGCTCTGCGCGGCAGCCGTGATCGATGCGATTGTCGGATTGGACTTTACGACGGAAAAGATGCGGATGGTTCGGGGCGCGCAGGCGCGTTTCACGCCCTCGACTACACCACGCGTAACCATTCCCGGAGTCGTGATGAGAGTGGCACTTCGAGATCCGATTAAGCCAGGAAGCTCGGATAGATCAGCGCTTCCGAAATGGATTCGTACGGGATTGTAGAACATCAAACGCGGACGAATTCACTGCGGGCCGATTCCCAGTCTTCCAGAGTATCGATTTCCTTCCACGGCTCATCGCCGGACGGCAGGCAGCGAAGGTCTTCGCCGGCTGCAGCCATTGTCGTGAACGCCGCTGTGTCGTAATCGTTTAGACTTTCGTTCAGGAGGTGTCGCTCCAACGTTTTGAACAGCGAACACGGCCGGCGTATCACCGCGATTCCAATCCATTCGCCCTGCGCGTCTGCAGAGGGAATGCTCTTGCTCGACTCGACGAGTCTGCCGTTGTCGTCGATCCGGACCTTCATCGCCTCGTCATCCACCGGCCCGAAGGACGTCAGTAGATCGACCGAAGCCCACGACGAAACTCCATTCTTCAGGAAATCGCCGAGCAATCGTTCGCTGTAGATCAGGTCGCCATGAAGGTAGACAAAGGGAGCGTCTGCCACGAAATCCCTCGCCATCCAAAGCGAGCCCATGTTGTTGCAGTGACGGTAGAACGGATTCGGGATGCGGGTGATCTGAGTACCGAGGGCCTCCGCAATCATCGCGGCCCGATATCCGACGACGACGCCAACGTCGACGATACCGTTTTCCCGCAGCAGCCGAACAGATCGGGCGAGCAGCGTCTCACCGTCGATCGCCAGAAGCGATTTGGGGCAACTCAGGGTGAGCGGGTGTAGGCGTGTCGCTAGCCCGGCGGCGACGATAACGGCCTTTCGAATCAAGGAGTCGCTGCCGCCGACGCCGAAGCGGCGACGAAACGCGAGAACCGTTGGCGAATCTCGGGAGGCCTGGTCCGCGGTCGCCCCAGGTTTGGCCGTGTACCACCCGAGATCTCCAGGTAGATGAAGCTGACCCTTCCGGAATCGAAGCCACGCTCGATCAGAGTCACCAGCTCGTCGGCGTTGTGCGCGTAAAACCCGTTGCCAAATCCTACCGACTCGGCGAAGCGAATGAAGTCCACATGGTCCGAGATCGTTTTCTGCCCGCCGGTCGAGTCATGGGCGTTGTTGTCGAGGAGCACGTGCGCGAGGTTGGGCGGCGCATAGGCGGCGACGACCGCAGCCGCACCCATTCGCATCAGGATCGAGCCGTCTCCGTCGATCACAACGATTCGGAGATCTGGCCGTGCCAGGGCGAGACCGAGCCCCAGAGAGCTCACACAACCCATCGACCCGACCATGTAGAAGTTGTTCGGGACATCGCCAACTTCGTAAAGCTCTCGTCCAGTGTAGCCGGTCGTTGCGAGAAACACTGTTCGGTTGGAGGCCAGCGATGCGATGGACGAAAGCGCATCGAACCGCGTTGACAACTTCACGGGTCCCGACCGGAACGCGAACTCACCCTTTCTCTCCGGGAGCAGCCGCGCGCTCACGGGCTGTTTCTTAAGATCCTGGGGGGAAAAAGTGCCGGCCCTCACGACAAAAAAGTATGGCTCCCCTGAGTCTATCACGCGATTGGCATGAGCGAGCTGTTGTTCGGCGGCACTCTCGTCCGTCGGCAGAAACGACCATTTGATTCGCATGAGGTCGAGGAAATCCGTGGTTATCCGACCCATCAGCTCGTGCTGCGGCTCGTCTGGCTTTCCGCTCGGCTCGCCTCTCAGGCTGACGATTCCCAGTATCGGAATCCGGAAGGTATAAATCAGGGAAGTGAGCGGCGAAGTCGCATTGGTCAGTCCGGAATTCTGGCAGAGAAAGACAGACTTCTTTCCGCCCAGCTGAGCGCCCGCGCAGATAGCGACTGCGTCCCCCTCGTTAGCTGCCATGATCAGCTCGCATTCGTTGACCGCGAAATTGATCAGATCCTTGAGATGGGAGCAGGGCACCCCGCTATAGACGGTGAACCCGTAGTCTTTCAACAGCCGCCCAAACCGACCGGTGTCGATCACTGCAACTCGCTCGCTCTCGTGAGGTCGACGATGCTGTCGACATCCATCCACGCCCCCCTTGTGTAAATCACTGAGACGATGGTCTGCCCTGCCAGCTCGGTAAACAGGTCGGCCATACGCAGAGATTTGAAATTCTCCTGCCTCGACATGCACTCGAGGGTCGTCTTCACAATAGCCGCGCCCCGCTGATTCACCTTCCACAGTCCGATGAACTCACCGCTCACCATTTCACGGGGAAGTGTGGAGGACATCTTCCTGAGCATCACGGGCTCGCTGAACGCCGAACGACTGTACGGCTTATCGGCCTGTACAAGATCGGTGTAGCTCTCGTCTAAGTTCCAGTCCGCGTCAACGACGATTGATATGTCACTCTCGCTGTTGATCAGCTCGTGAAGAATGTGATCCTTGAAGAGTATGTCCCCGTAAGAGATCACGGTGTTACCCTTGATCGAGTCGCGCGCAACGTAGAGGGAATAGAGCTCCTTCGTAGCTGCGTACTCGTCGTTGTCGACCGTCTTGATCCCCGGAAGGATGATCGCCTCTCTGGCAAAGCCACGAACGACAGTGACGTCAGTGATTCCCATCCGGTTGAAGCTGTTGAGCTGGCTTGTCAGGATCGGAACACCGTTGGCTTTGAGCAGCGTCTTCGGTATGTCGCGTGTCAGATCGCCGAACTTTTCCCCCTGGCTCGCGGCGAGCACTACGACGTTGTAACGCTTCCCGGAGGTGGGCAGGTACTTCTGCTCAGCGCTCTCGAGCTCATCCGCGCCCTGCAGATGGAAGATATCGCCGACCGTCGCGATTGTTCCTTCGACGTTGATGAGGCTCTTGTCGGCAAAAATTCTGGCGGTCGTTACGCGCATCGCCTGGATGGACGCGCGAACGTTGTGGTTCGCCCAGATTGCAAGGCTGATTCCCAGCTCGCGGAAGTGTTCCGTCGGTGTGGAGTAGTATTTGGTGGGTACGATCACTATTGGGAGACGCTTGTCCCATTCGGCCATGAACGCGTCGATATCTGATGGATTGGACTTCTTGCTGTGAACCAGCAGCGCGTCGGCGCCCGCCGAGTGATAGGCTTCGGCGCGAGTCAGGACGTCCTTCAGGCCACGGCCGGCGATGAACCCCTCGAGCCGCGCGACTACCACGAAATCCTCGTCTTTCTGCGTGTCCTTGGCTGCCTTGATCTTGCCACAGAATTCGTCCATGTCGGCAAGAGGCTGCGCGTCCCCGATAAACGAGTTGGTCTTCGGGAAACGCTTGTCCTCGATGCAGACGCCGGCGATGTCCCGCTGCTCCAGCTTGCTCACAAGGCGGCGCAGGTTGTTGAAATTTCCGTAGCCGGTGTCGCCATCCAGCAGAATCGGAATAGTCGTGACGTCGCTCATGAACTCCAGCACTTCGAGAACCTGAGTCCAGGAGGCCTCGTTATTGTCGCGGACTCCAAGAGCGGCTGAAATACTCAATCCGCTTCCCCAGATGCCCTTGAAGCCGGCTTCCTCGGCAATACGCGCGGACAGGCCGTTGTGCGCCTCGATGATGAAGTCGAGGTCTGGCGACTGAAGCATGGCGCGCAGCTGCGTGGTCTTTTTCATTGAACGGAAAATACGCATTGACCGACGCTGGAACATGGGCAATGTGGACGACACGCGTGCCGCGGGTGAAATTCCCCATCGTGGCACCTATATTTCCGCCACCCGCGCCAGGGCTGACCCGCGCCAGGGCTGACCCGCGCCAGGGGCTAACCCGCGCTAAGGGCTAATCCGCGCGGGCCGGCCGGCCTCCACACCCATCAGCATGCCCGTCAGGGAAACCATGACCGTCACCGGTGCTTCACGTGGCCTCGGACGCTACTGCGCCGATGAATCTCGTCGTCACTAATCCGGGCGAGGACTGTGCAGCGGATCATCGAGACGAAGAGAGCGATGTTATTATACGCCGCAGATGACTGACAACCGTCGGATCGGCGATGAGATGTATGGTTGGGCATCGGAGCTGTTTCCGATTTGCAGGAGCATCACAGGAGATGGTGTTCGCCGGACGCTTGGATACTTCAAGAAGCTGCTGCCCGATCTCGCCATCCACGAGGTTCCGTCGGGAACGACGGCTTACGACTGGACCGTGCCCGATGAGTGGAACATTCGCGGCGCCTGGATCGCGGATGAAAAGGGCAACCGGGTGGTTGACTTCTCCAAAAACAATCTACACGTCGTCGGCTACTCCACACCGGTGGACGAATGGATGACCCTCGAGGAGCTGCAGCCTCACCTGCATTCGCTCCCCGACCAGCCTAACGCAATTCCTTACGTCACCTCCTACTACGTGAAGAGATGGGGATTCTGCCTGCCGCACAATCAGCGCGAGCGACTGGAGCAGGGCCGCTATCACGTCGTGATCGACAGTACGCTGGCGCCGGGGTCGATGCCCTACGGGGAGCTCATCCTTCCGGGAAGGGAAAATAAGGAGATTCTACTCTCCACCTACATCTGCCATCCGTCGATGGCCAACAACGAGCTTTCCGGACCCGTCGTCACGGCGGCGCTCGCATCCTGGATCGCCGGCAACAGCCAGCGGCGCCTTACCTACCGAATTCTCTTTATTCCTGAGACAATCGGGTCGATCGTGTACATCAGCCACCACCTCGAAGAGATGAAGCGAAACACGATCGCCGGCTTCGTGGTGACGTGCATCGGCGACGATCGTGGTTACTCCCTACTGCTGTCGCGAGCGGGGGATACAGTCGCCGACAGAGCCGCAAAGCTTGTAATGAGCCGCGTCGCACCCGATTACGTCGAATATTCGTACCTGCGGCGTGGAAGCGACGAGCGACAGTATTGCAGCCCGGGCGTGGACCTTCCCGTTGTGTCGATCATGCGCTCCGGATACATGGGTTATCCCGAGTATCACACATCGCTCGATGACCTGACACTGATTTCACCCACTGGTCTTGCCGGTGGCTTCACGGCGATCCGGAAATGCATTGAGGTCCTCGAGCACAACCGCATTTACAAGGCTACGATGCTGTGCGAGCCGCACCTCGGCGGGCGGGGGCTGTACCCGACTCTGGGGACCAGGGACGTCGTACAGTCGGTGCGCGCCCTCACCAACGTTCTCGCGTACGCCGACGGAACTAGAGACCTGGTCAATATCGCAACGCACATCGGCGTCTCAGCTGAAGAAGCCATCGAGATCGCAGGAAAACTACGCGAAGCTGGCCTGCTGGAAATAACGGATTTGACGGATTAGAACCGATCAGAAACCCAAATTGGAACGATTCAGGGAAGCCCGAAGGCGCTGCCTCCGACTTGCCGCAGCAGATGTGGCTCCTCGAGGGGTACCTTCTTGGTTGCTTCGAACACGCGGCCTGCCTCCAACAGTCGAAGAGACCAGCGACCGAGCTTCCCGTGACGCACCAGACCTAGCGACTCCAATCGCTTCCCCATTGGCGCGACATCGGTTCTCACTCCCATATCCAGGTTGCGAACGAACACCTGGTATGATTGGATCCGGGTATGCCCCGACTCATCGATGACGGGACCGGTAAAAGTCTTGTGGGATCGGTAGTCGCATCCCACCATTTCTTCGATGTGATGGAAGAACGTGAAACATTCATGAATCTCCAGATCGATCAGCAATATCTTTCCATTACGCCGTCGGAGCTCGGCGAAAATGGAGTCGTCGCCGTAGGCCGAGATGTTGTGTGTCGTCCTCGAAAGCGTATCGGCGTCCTTTCCGAATAGCGCGAAGCCGTATACGGGGTGATGGGTTCTTCTTGCTCGGCGGTCGCGGCGGGCGAACTCCGTCAGCAGGCCCATCTCCGACGGCGTTTTGCGATAGTCGTACGCGGCGCCGCGACAGAAGCCGAAATTGAACGTCGGAATCGCCAGCGTGCCGGAGGGTTGTACGGAGCGAATCAGCGCATTGAGACAGGCCAACACGTCGGATAACGGAGCCGTTCCGACGCGCGAGTGGACGAGCACGAAATCACCGTCCCCGATCCCGATGTCCGCGAGTGCGCTGCGAAAGGAGTCCCCGAGTGGCGAATCGTCGCTCATCGGTACCCGGTCACTGCCCCCGAATTCGCTTGAACCGGGAATTGAACAGGTCGTCGCGCGCTATCTCGATCCTCACCGGCACCTTGTACGCCGAGAGGCGGCTCTTGCAGAACTCACGAACGCGCTGCTTCACGGAAGCGTCATTCTCGTCGGCGATCAGATTTAGTTTCGCCGCCACGACGTTACCCATGAGGAAATTCTTTTCGCCAAACACAACGGCGTCCTTGATGTTGTCGATCTGTATCAACACGTCCTCGACCTCCGCCGGAAATACCTTTTGCCCTCCCACATTGATGATCTCCGACTTGCGTCCGAGAATCTTCACATACTCGCCGTCTACCTCGACCTGATCATCCGTATTGAACCAGCCGTCGGCGTCGAATGGCTGTGGCGCATTGAGATATCCGAGCATCGCGGATCTTGCTCTTATCCACAAAATACCGTTGACGACCTTCGTCTCGAATCCTTCGCCGCCCAGTCTCACCCACAGCGATCCGTCGTCACGCGACTTGGTGCGGAGGACCCCCAACTCGGACAGCCCATAAGTCTGCTGCAGGCCGACGCCCGGAAAAAGAAGCTTCACTTTTTCGAGTGTCGCCTGCGGCATGACCTCCGTGCCATAGCTGATGATCTTCAGACTCGACAAGTTCCATTTTCGGAATTCGTCGGACACGATGAACAAATTCAGGAACGATGGCGTGACCGGCAGGAGCTCGATTTGATATCGCTCCACGGCTTCGCCGATCGCCGCCGGACTTCGGTCTCTCACCGAGATAATCGTCCCAGCGTTCGACAGCACGTACAACAGAGTGTTGATCCCGCCAAGATGATCGAGTTGTAGAAAGGTGAGTGTTCGCAGGGTCTTTCGCGGAACCGTGAACTTCTCGAGGATTCGCGAAAAATCGTGCAGAATTCCCTTGGGGCGACCGGTGGAGCCTGACGAGAAGACCACCAAGCCCGGGGAGTGATCGCGAATGATTGCGGTGAGAAGCGGATTTGATACTCGGCGATCAAATTTCTTGAGCTCGACGAGTCTATCGGCGCGGAATACGAATTCGAATCCCGCTTCGGCGATGTCGAGGAGCTCCTCCTTTTCCTTTCCCGTAACTGATGCAAAGGGGACGGTCACGGCACGATGGTCGATCAAGGCCAACAGTAGACAACAAATCTCGGGGGAATAGTCGCCGCTCAGGGCGACCACGGCGCCAGGCTGTATGTTCGACTCTTCGATCTGGCCCAGCCAGTGCTCGATTCGATCGAGAGCCCATCCGTAGGTGAATTTGTCTCCGTCGAAAATGAAAGCCGTAGCGTTCTTGTCGACGGAAAAGCGATCTCGAAGAAAATCAGTCGGAGATTCGCCGGCAGGCGGTCCAGGCATCTGGTTCTACCAACGCATGAGGCAGGCGCCCCATGAAAAGCCGACGCCAAACCCGACGATCAGAACCAGGTCTTCGCGCTCGAGGCGACCAGCCGACTGCGCGTCTTTCAACAGGATCGGCAGGGAGGCGGACACGGTGTTTCCTAAATGAGCGATGTTGGAGAACGTCTGATCTGGCGTCAGATCAAGCTGCTCGCTCAAGATGTTGAGAGCATGCAGGCTCGCCTGATGAAAGAGTACGAGCTTGACCTCGGCAAGCTGCAGATTGTTGCGTCGAAGGATGTGCTCGACCGTCGGCTGGACTTCCCGCTGGGCAAAGGCGAGGACGGCAGCTCCATCCATGTAGATGGTGTCATCGGACCGTACGTTGCCGGCAATATCGCGTCGGCCGACGCAGGTCGCCTCCGAGCGCGGGGTGCGCAGACCCCCCGCTTTGATCATGAATTTGTCCCCGCCGCTTTGTCCGTCGCTGGCGAGCACGCAGTCCAGGATCCCGGATTGAGCCGTCGACCGGTCCACGAGAGCTGCCGCTGCGCCGTCACCGAACAGGGTCAGCGCCGCTCGGTCGTCAGGGTGGATGTATCTCGAATACGTATCGCCACACACGAGAAGAATGCTTCGCATCCGCATCGAATCAATCATCGATTTGGCAATCGCAAGCCCGTATACGAATCCGGAACACGCCAACGTGATGTCGAATGCCGCAACGGACTTCCGCAGTCCCAGCCGTGCGTGAAGAATCGTCGCGTTGGGAGGCATGATCTGATCGGGGGATTGCGTACAGAAAATGAGACCGTCGATCTCATCCGCATCGTACCCGCCGAGCACCTCAGTGGCCGCTTGAAACGCGAGATCTGACGCGAGCTCATCCTCAGCGGCAAATCTCCGCGTCAGAACCCCCGTCTTGCGAGCGACCAGCTCCATTCTCCACTCGGGGTGCGCACGCTGTAAATCGTCGTTGGTGACCACGTGATTGGGCACGGCGTACTCGATTCGAGCGATTCGCGCGGAGATACTCACGGGGCGATGGCGCGAACTTCAGAAAAGAACTTGCGCTCCAGTTCTCCGACCGTAGTGGGCCTTCCGTGACCGGGAAAAACCACGGTGTCTGCGGAAAACTCGTCGAACAGCCGTTTCCTGGAAGCAAGAAGCTCATCTGGATTCAACCCCGGAAGCCGGCGGAGCTCCTCGGCCGCCTTGATCAATAAGTCTCCGGTGAACAGCGCCCCACTCACCTCGAAAACGCAGCCCCCGGGAGTATGACCGGGCGCGTGATGCACTTTGATCTCGTGCCCACCAAGGTCGAGGCGATCGCCATCCGAGAGCTTCTGGTGCGCACGTGGATCGATGAACCCTTCGGCGTCGAGGAACATCGCATACGAGTGTGCTGTTCTCAACGTCTTTTCATCACCGGGGTGAAGCAAGAACGGAGGATCGCCAAACCGGCTCTGCACGAGAGCTACTGAGGCGATGTGGTCAACATGGGCATGGGTCGCCAGGATGGCGGCCACCGCGAGCCCGCGGGACACGATTGCCGAGACGATAGCCTCCCCGTCGTATCCGGGGTCGACGACAACGCATGAGGCGCTGCCATCGCCGATGAGCACGAAACAGTTTTCCTTCCACCGGTTTGATGAGAATCGCAGAACCTCGCTGCGTTCGAGGCGTGCCGACTCCACGTCAATACGCTCCTCCGAGATAGACGACCTGGGCGGTCACGGCACCGCTTGCCTTGCTCGAGAAGAAATCGATGACGTTCGTGATGTCTTCGAGCGTCGCTACTCCCTTTTGAGGCAACCCTTGGAGCAGCGACGTGAGCTTGTCCTTCGGGATGTCCTTCCACATGTCGGTTTCGATCGCTGACACGCCGAGCACGTTGCACGTAATACCGTAGTCGGCGACTTCCTTGGCGAGAACTTGCGTGAATTGGGTGAGCGCTGCCTTGGATGCGGAATACACCGCGCCGCCAGCGGGTCGCAGAGGTACCATCATGGAGCTCATGTTGACGATCCTCCCGTACTTCTGCTTCATCATGATGCGAACGGCCTCGCGCGATACCGTGAAACTACCCAGGAAGTTGGTCTTGAAGATGTCCTCAGCCGAGGCCGTTGGCGTGAGGACGGCAAACTGAGATGCCGCGATCGCGGCATTGTTGATCAGGACATCCAACTTTCCAAACTCCGATCGAATCGCCCCGAACGCAACGCGGACCTGCTCTTCGTCGCGAACGTCCACGCAGAAGTGCCGGTAGTTGGCGTGCTCCAGGACTCCGGGCGATCGGCTGAAGCCGATGACGGACGCGTTTCGCGTCGCGAAGTGCTCCGCGAGCTTTGATCCAAGACCCTTGCTCGCCCCGGTGATCAACACAACCTGGTCGCGATACATGTGTCAGCGTTCAGTCAGCAGCAGGTGGATATACCGTGTCAGAGTTTCAACTTTGCTGAATGGATTGACCTCCTGGGACATTGCCCGCTCGTCTGCGAGCGTGATTTCCTTACCGAACAACTCGCGAAGCTGTTCTTCGAGATCAACGACGAGCGCGACCAAATCCATCGAATCGAGCGGAGAGTCACCACCGAATAGATCGCTGGATGCGGTGAACTGTGACGTCTCATGCACACCGTCCGCCGCCGCCTTCGAGGCGGCGGCCAGAACCAGGCGCTGGATGTCTTGTATGGTTGCCTGCATTAAGTCCTCAGAATGTTCCTGATCAATATAGAACTCACTCGTCGCGGGTAGCGAGCGTAGCTCGCTACCGGGTAATCTTAGCCCCGTGAATCACGACGACTCGTCGGCCGGCGACGAACCGACCTCTCTTCCGGGGCACGCCTGGGATCGCGCGTACGGCGGCTACGATACCATCGTCGTCGCAACCGGCATCGTATCCTTTGGCATCGCCGCACTCTACTGGGTGATGCGCATCGGCTTCGAAGATCCGCTCGTCGTCGCGGCGCGGCCGGTCGGGCTTGCCCTCTTCATCTCGAGCTTTCCCTTCATCGCGAGCAGAGGGATCTGGGCCCTTGGGGCGAAAGAGCAAGGCGCGGTCCCGCCATGGTGGGGCTCGTACGCCTTTCTCTGGCTCCTCGGCCTGGTACTGACAGCTATTCTGGGCCGCCTCGTACCAGCTCTCGGATTTTCACCGCTTCCACTGCTGACGGTCGTCGGCGTCGTTTCCTTCCTGGTGATCTTCGCCGGGTGGATCACGAAGGCTCCGCTGTGGCGTAGCCTCCTCTTTGTCGTGGGGAGCGGGGTCTTCTCAGTCTGGGCGGGCGGTGTCGTCTGGGGGAGGATCTACAAGAATCCGCTCTTCTACGAGAATTACATTCTGAACGGGCAGATTCATCACGACGGCCTTGCCGTTGCGGCGATCGGCAACATGCTGCGCACATATCACGTTACCACGACCGGGATCGACGGGCTCAACTTCGTACCCTATCACTGGGGCACCCCCTGGCTGTTCGCGCAATTGTCGAATCTGACGGGCGCCCAGGTTTTCGATTTCTACCAGCTTGGGTTCCCGGTGACGATGATCCCCCTGTTCTTCGGGGGAACAGTGACCTTCGCAGTCGCCATGCGGAACCGCAGAAAGGGTCCGGAGGCGGGCCAGGACCTTCGCCGAGATTTTCGTTTCTGGTTCGTTTTTCTCGCCGCATGCATAGGCATCATTCCGTTGTCGGGACTCGACGGAATGGGAGTGTGGACTTCGGGTCTCATTTCCGAATCTTTCACGGTCGCGGTGCCCTGCGGCCTGCTCTTTCTCGCCACAGTCGTCGCCTTCTACGATGGAGTCTCTCAGCGCGCAGGCGCCGGAACTGGACGCGTACGGGCAGTCGCCGATTCGCTTTTCGTCCTCATCGGCATTCCCCTCGGCATCGTCACGCTCGGCTACCTCAAGATCTCTCTCATGGTGGTGGGCTTCGCGCTAGCCATGTACGCACTGTTCCGGCTGAGTCTCTACCGGCGGCCACTGTATCTCATGGCGACCCTGCTGCTCGTGGTGCTGTTCTACATCACCTATCTGCAGGTCTCGCTGCCGGCCCATCGCGAAGGCATTTCGCCCTTCGACTTCCTCTGGGCGGTCGTGAGGCCCGCATGGTGGCCGTTCTTTCCAATCGTGCATCTCTTCTGGTCATGGGTCTACATCGCCGTCCGCCTGCGGTCCGAAGGCGTCGGGACGTTCGCAGATTTAAAGGAGGCCGCCGCCGAGCAACGCCTCCTTGACGTCGAGGCGGTGGTGCTCGTTGCCCTGGTGGGGATTGCCCCGGGACTCATTCTGCACATCGACGGTGGCTCCGCATTCTACTTCTCCGACATCCAGCGCTGGCTTTCGGTGGGTCTGATAATGTCCCGCCTCCCGATATTCCTCGCCGTGATCCTCGGCGAGGCACCACCGAAGCGGAAGAGAAAATCGCGCGGTTTCTTGTCGCGGCTCGATAGTGTGAGCGTGCGACAGGTGCTGATTGTATTCCTGCTGCTCCCCGTCATCGGTTCGATGGTCTCGAACAGTATGGCCTGGCCGATCACGATGTTGCGGGCGAACGCCGAGACGCGTCATGCGCTGTATCCGGCGGCAGTCGCGGCCACCATCCCAAGGGGATTGCACGGGTTGGTGCGGCTGCACGACAGGGCGACACTCGACGAAGGTCTGAGGCGATCGCCGAACTTCGCAGTCGCCGAGGCATTGCGGGGACTCTCGGCGCTGCCCGCCTCCCTTCGCCGCCACACCGCGCTCTTTATACCGCAGGACCAGGGGGCATTCTGGCACAGCCTGACAAGGCCGGGCGCGTGCACATTCCAGCCGCTGCTGGCGACCGCGCTCTCATCTATCGCGATGGTCGATGGAATGCCTCCCTATGGGTGTACGTTGAGCCGTTACTACGGACTTGGCTCCTTCACACCGCGGACGCGGCCGCAGACCGCGACCGACGCCGAGCCGGTGGTTCTCTGCCGGCGAGCAGCTGCGGCCGGGATGGACCGCGTGGTCGTGCTCACCTTCGACGGCACCAGTCGCGCGACGACGGCAGCGTTGCGATGCGCGCCGAAGTCATAGTCGATATCGCGACTCACATCGGCATATCGGCTGAAGAGGCCATAGAGATTGCCGGAAAGCTGAGCGAGGCTCGCCTACTAGAAGTAACGGGGATAACGGATTCAACGGATTGAACGGATGAGACGCTAAACAAACCACAATTTACCAATATGACAATCGCGAACTTGTCAGGCATAGAGTCGAGCGCATGTTTCCGTTTCTTCGCAATCGCACCTACCAGAATCGTAGTCAGGCCGGATCCGCATTCCAGGATCGGACCATTACACGCCAGCGCATACCTTAGACAATCCGTCAGATACTCATCAGACAATCTGTCAGATACTCATCGAGAGCAGACCAGTCGCTCCCCCAACCATGAAATCAGGTCCGGAACGACACGACTGTCAGATGCCAATGCAGCCTCCGGATTCGTCAAGAACCTATCCATCGCTCGCCGGAAGACGAAGTCCCGATGCCGCATTCGCAAGAATCGACGGGACGGTGCCGGCAGGACTGTCCTCAGGATTTTTATTAATGCTCCGGTCATGACGCAGCTATCTTGGCCAATGTCGCATGACGTCCGGAATGGGAAATGATTAACGGAAAGCGCATCATGGTCGTGCTGCCGGCGTACAACGCCGGCCGCACGCTCGAGCGTACCATCGCCGACATCCCGCCCGGACTTGTCGATGATCTGTTGCTCGTCGATGACGCATCAGGCGATGACACGGTCGAGGTAGCCGAACGGCTGGGAATCCCGCGAGTCGTGCATCCAATCAATCGGGGATACGGCGCCAATCAGAAAACCTGTTACTCCCATGCCCTGGCCCGAGGTGCGGACATCATCGTCATGCTTCACCCGGATTACCAGTATTCGCCAAAACTAATCGGGGCGATGGCCTGGCTGGCGGCCTCCGACGAATACGACGTGATTCTCGGGTCCCGAATCCTCGGGCGGGGCGCGCGCGACGGGGGGATGCCGCGATACAAATATTTCTTCAATCGCGTCCTTACCGCCGTCCAGAACCTGTTCCTCGGAATGAAGCTCTCGGAGTACCACACCGGCTACCGAACATTCACGCGCGAGGTGATACAGACTCTGCCGCTCCTGGAGTGTTCGGACGATTTCGTGTTCGACAACCAGATGCTCGCTCAGGCGGCATTCTTTGGATTCCGCATCGGCGAGATGTCGTGCCCGACAAGGTATTTCAAGGAAGCTTCGTCAATCAATTTCCGTCGGTCGGTCGTTTACGGGCTCGGGGTGTTGAGTACGTCGGTCCAGTACCGACTTCACCGTTCCGGATTGCGTCGTGACCGGCTCTTCGACCCCGAGGGACGAAAGCTGGAGGTCCCATCCCGCTGAGCGGGCGCAGCGGCAGCGGCAGCGGCAGCGGCAGCGGCAGCGGCAGCAGTGATCCCGCCAACCGGATAAGTCCGCGAGCTCTGTGGATATCGTTCGCGATATTCATTGTGCTCACGACATTCCTGGCTACCCGCCACGCGATGTGGCGCGACGAAGTCCGTGCATTCTCCGTGGCCACTCAGGCGCGGTCGTGGCTCGACCTCCTCGGCAACATTCATCAGGACGGTCATCCCATCATCTGGTACGCAATTCTTCGGATTGGATATGCGGTGACCCAATCGACACTCGTCCTTCCCGTTGCTTCACTATTGATAGCGTGGGCAGCCGCATTTCTGATCCTGCGATTCGCCCCGTTTCCCGTCGGGATTCGACTGCTCGCGGTTTTCGGTGCATTCCTTGGCCACGAATTCAGCGTCGTGTCCCGAAATTACGGGATTGGCGTTCTGTTTATGGTGGTGGCCTGCATCTTTTTTCCGGCGAGGCGCGAGCGACCGATTCGCCTCGGAATTGTTCTCGCGCTGCTGGCGAACACGAGCGTCCACGCGGCCCTGGCCGCCCTGCTGCTGGGCTTCGTATGGGTGGGCACGGACGTTCTCCATCAAACCTCCCGTCCTGCGCTCACGCGTCCTGCGTCCCTCGTCGCGCTGGCGATTGGAGTAGTCGGCACCGCGTTCGCGCTGTGGAGTGCGCACGTTCCGCCAGACATGACTTATGCCGTGTCGTTGAGTCAACTGCTTCCGGATAAATGGGGGGCCATTCCGCTGGATCCAGCCGCTGGCTTGATGGGATTTCAGCTCGCCAACATCGCGGCGACAGGCGAGCTTCCGTGGGCTCGCGTCGGTATCGATCCCACCTTCGCGTCTCGCGTGATCGTCGACGTCGCCTTACTTGGCATTCTGTGGTCACTGCGGCGGAATCTCATCTGCCTGGCTGCTGCGCTCCTGGCGATCTTCGCCTTCGAGCTGATTTTCCGACTCGTGTATTCAGGATCACTGCGCCACGAGGGAATGCTTGCATTCCTCCTGATATCGCTCGTCTGGATCGCATGCGAAGAATTCCGAGCGCGTCCGGCATCACTGCGGCGGGCGATGGCGCTGGGGTTGTTGCCGCTCCTCCTTTTTCAGGCGGCAGCTCTGCCCGTGGTAACACGCCGGGTGCTCTTGTATCCCAGTTCTTCCAGTAAAGAGTTCGCCACACTGATCGATCGTAGTCCTGCCTGGCGCGACGCCATTCTTGCCGGAGAGCCGGACTACATCATGGAAGCCATGCCTTACTATGTCGGGAACAGAGTGTTCATGCCGCGTCAGCGCGCTTTCGACTATCGTGTCTACTTCGATCGTGGTGCGAGACGCAAGCTCAACCTGCGCCTCGGAGGGCTGATCGATATGGCGGACAGTCTGAGCTGCGCCACCGGGCGGCCGGTTCTCCTGGCGATCGGATACGCCGAGGTTCTTTCCGATTCTGCCGGCGAAGCGCATCCCGGCTACCCGGGAACGGTGTTCCGGTGGGACACAGCGGAGCGGGCGCGGCTGTTCGCCGAGGGAAAGCTCGTGGGCTCCTTCGTGCAGTCTACGGGGGATGAGAACTACTCGGTCTTCGAGTTCCGCCCCCCTGCGTGCGGCCGCGACCGGCAACGCCAGACGCAGCCAACGTGACCGAAGCCGAGCGAGCTACCCGCCTTGGCCCTCAGGCACTACATCCAGTCTGGATGCAGGCTGAGCCCCTGTGGATTGCCGCACTGGCGCTTCTCATCATACTGCCCGGCTATCAGTTTGGCCCGGGGTTCATTCAGTTTTTCGGAAGAGGAGGGCGAAGAGAGACGGTCGAGTGGCTAACCTATCTCTCCGTTCTAGCTGGCCTGCCGACGGGCGCATTTGTGATAGTGCGCCTTCTGCCGCGCGCGACTTCGTCACGCGTGCAGTCAATCGTCAAGATGGCACTGCTGTTCTTTGTAGTAGCCGAGAGCGCCGTGTACGTCGCCGGGTCTCAGTGGCAGGCGATTGGAGCGGCTGCCGTGCTGTCGCTGGTCACTGTCGCATCGGTCGCCAGGGCTGATGACCGGAATGATTCCCAGCCCGTAATGCATCCGGATACCCTCAGTTGGATCGTACCGATCCTGGTCGGCACGAGCGCCTGGATGAGCGCCGGGTCGCTCGTCTCGTGGTCTGATGCCACGCGGTGGTTCCTCGCGAGCCCCGGGCGCTTTGCGGTATTCGTCCTGGCATTTGCAATTTCGGTCCTCGCCATGCGGGCGATCTTTCGCTCGTCCGCGAAGCCGAGTTCGGGCAGGGTAGCGAAGCTTTTCACTCTTCTGGGGGTTGTGCTCCTTCTCGCGCTGAGCTTTCGCACCAATCCGGTCCTCGAGTTTTATCACTGGGCCTTCTACGTCGGGCCGATGCAGGAGCTGCGGCAAGGCGGCTGGCTGCTCTGGGATGCTCCGGCTCAGTACGGCGTTCTCAGCATTCTCATTCCCACTCTATTCCCCGGAAATGCCTGGCAGTCCTTCCACCTGTTCCAGTCCCTGTGCAACGCCGTCGTCGCGCTGCTCATGTTCTGGGCGCTCGGCGCCACAGGATCCTCGACCACCCGGATAATTCTTGCAACCGCTCTCACTGCAACGACGCTTTTCTTCCGGCCGAGGGAGGGGCCGGTGCTGATCGCCGGGCAGATGACGCCGTCAGGTGGGCCGGTACGGTTTATATGGCCTTTCGTCATGCTTGCCTTCGTTTTCCGCTACTACCGCAAGACGACGAACCGGGGCGGCCGCGATGATCGTGCAGATTCGCGTTTCGAGATTTGGGGTCATCTCATCTGGCTGGGATCGGTTTGCTGGTCGGTGGAGGCGGGCGTCTACTGCTCCGCGGTGTGGTTTCCGGTATATGCCCTGTTCCTGATGCAGCGAGCGTCCCATGATGTGCGGAGTGGCCCGAGCCGGGCAAACGCCGCCCGCCGGATTCTGCGGTCCATCGCGTTCCCGATAGGCGCACTGGTGTTGATCATCGGCGCCGTCTCAGCGTTCTACCGCTTCACGCTTGGTCACTTCCCCGACTGGATGGGTTATTTCGAGTACGCCCTGCTGTACAGCGGGGGCTTTCGCGCCCTGCCGATCGATCCGTCGGGCTCGGTGTGGTATCTGCTGACCATCTTCCTCGCAATCTCCACGGCCGCGGTGATCTATCTGCTCAGGGATCCGCATCATCCACGGGTCATGGTCCTCGCCGGCGCGTGGAGCGGAGTGTGGGCAATCAGCAGCTACTTCGTTTCGCGGAGTCACCCCGCAAACCTGCTGAGCATCGCCACGTTCCTCATCTTTGCGGCGGCGATCACCCTCCGCATGATCGCCGATCAGCCTCCGGAATCGTGGCATGGGCTGGTCCGCGTCGCTGTTCTTCCGATGTTCGTCACGCCGGTCGCACTGACGCTTGGTCATCCTTCATTTGTGCGTGAGATCACGACGCCTCAACTTTCCTACAGCTCGTTCACCGAGCAGATTCCTTTGATGGAGCTATCGTTGAATGAGCTGTTGCTCGAGGCGGGAGCGAAGCCGACGGATCCCGTAGTTAGAATAGGGGACGGCCGGCTGATGCTTCCGGCGTGGCGGCCGCGGGACCCGCGGGGCGCGAAAGTTGTGAGCCCCTATTCATGGCTGCCGAAACAGTACGAGATTATCGGCACCTTGCCGCCCGACGGGCGGCAGAAATACATCGACCGTATTGCCCAGCATCTCCAGTTGAGCGGTTGGCTCATTCACAGCAAGGCCGGTGGCATTCAAGACTTCGACAAGCAGCTCTCCGACATTCAAAGAACGCACGTCGAGACCAAGCGCTTCGAGAACAAGGATTGGATCGTATCATGGCACCAGCTCAAACACTGATGGCTGATCCCGTGCAACCAGTAATCTCTCTAGTGGTGCCGTTCTACAACGAGGAGCTCGTCATCGACGAGTTCCGCTCATGCATCGTCCCGGTTCTCGAAGCGACCAATGAGCTGTTCGAAGTGATCTGCGTCAACGACGGCAGCCACGACCGCACTGCGGAGATGCTCGACGCGATCTGCGCGGAAGATCCGAGATTCAAGGCTGCGCATTTCTCCCGAAATTTCGGGCACCAGGCCGCAGTGACTGCGGGGCTTCATATCGCGAGGGGGAGATGCGCGATCGTCCTAGACGCCGATCTACAGGACCCTCCGGAGCTAATCCGCTCGCTCCTCGCAAAATGGCGGGAGGGCTTCGACATCGTCTACGCGCAAAGGCGCGCGCGGGCGGGCGAAGGGCGGATGAAACGGGGGACCGCTTTTTTGTTCTATCGGACCCTGGCGAAGCTGACTGAAATCGAGATTCCCGTCGACACCGGGGATTTCTGCCTGATCGACAGGAGAGTCATCGACATACTGAACGCGATGCCTGAGCATAATCGGTATATTCGCGGACTCCGCGCCTGGGTTGGTTTTCGGCAGGCGGCAGTCGAGTTCGACCGCCGGGAGCGCTACGCCGGCGAATCGAAGTATCCTCTCCGGCGAATGGTTCGCCTCGCACTCGATGGGGTCTTTTCACTCTCGTGGGCTCCACTTCGAATGGCGATCTGGCTCGGATTGCTTTTGGCAGCGACAAGTCTGATTGTCGCGATAGTGCTGCTGGTCAGAAAAATGACGGGGACGTACGAGACCGCCGGCTGGGCCTCGATGATCGCCATTGTCCTCTTTCTTGGCGGAGTGCAGCTCGTTTGCATCGGAGCCGTCGGCGAGTACATCGGACGCATCTACGACGAAGTAAAGCAGCGTCCTCTTTACATAATTGCGCGCACGAGCGGACTCTAAGCCGGTCAACGACAACGCAATGCTCTTTCCGGTCTTTGACTGATCGTCAGGGTTGAAAAAATACACCACCGGGATAGAGTGTCCTCCGCGCCAGTGACCACGCCTCGAGCCCTGCCGGAGAACCAGGAGCGCGACGACCGGACGACCATCGCCGTTTTCGCGACAGTCATGGCGACGACCATCGCTGCCTTGTACTACCTGGGCAGATGGGGATTCGACAACCCGGTTTGTCCAGTCCTGACAACCCTCGGGCTGTCGTTCTTCATCACGGTTGCGCCGCTCGTTGTCTGGAGATTGGTCACGCAGAGTCATTACGCCGAGCCCGAGCCGTGGTGGCGGACCCAGCCAGCGCTGACGCTTGCCGCGCTTGGCCTGACGGCACTGGCGGGAATGCTCGTGCCCGCGACGGGATGGAACGCAATGGTTGTCTTAGGCGTCGCCGGCTTCGCGTCGGCTCTCGTGGCCGTCGTAATCTGGATGAGACACGGGGGGAAGGGGACGAACCTCCTTTTTCTGATGGGCGCCATTGTTTTTGCGACGTGGGCATGCGGTGTCGCGTGGAGCACGCGCTACAAGACTCCGGTTTTCTGGGAGACCCTCGAGTACCAGGCCAACGTCCATCACGACCCGCTCTACAATGTCAGCATGGCGAATACCATGCGGACCTACGGCATGCCGAGCACGGGTCTCGACGGATTTCCGTACACTCCGTACCACTACGGCGCGGCCTGGCTCAATTCGCAGTGGGCGTACCTCGCCAATACCGACGTGCTGGAATTCTACTCGCTCGGCCCACCGGTAATCGTCATCCCGCTCTTTTTTTCCGCGATTCTGATGCTGGCCGTGGAGGTGCGGAAAGCCTGGCGATCCTCAGTTGCGGACGTCGAGCGACCGCTCAGATCCGATTACGCTGCGTGGATTTTTCTCATCGCTGCGACAGTTGGCGTGATTCCGACGTCCGGCCTCGACGCAATGGGAATCTGGAATCAGCACGCCTTGATCTCGGAATCTTATGTCATCGGCATCCCCGTATTCCTCCTGGTGATGGCGACAACGATAGGGTTCTGGCGCCGAAAGGTAAGCTCGCCTCGTCCGGACGATGTCGTGTTCCTTCTCGTCTTCGCACCGGCGATGCTCGTTGCCCTGGCCTTCCTGAAGATCTCTCTGATGGTGCTTTTCCTCTGCGCAGGATTCGCACTCCTGCTTCTTGGCCGGCTGTACCGCGACCGTTGGCTCGCCGCTTCTGCGGCGATCTGCGTGGCGGTGTCGGTTGTCGCGTACAAGCTCGTGTCGGTTGCCGCGCAGAATCAGGGCCTTGCTCCTTTCGCATACATACGCTTCTCCGGCGTGAACACCGAGTGGTGGCCGTATTTCATTCTGATCCATCTCTTCTGGAGCTGGCTCTACATCTATCTGAGGTTGCGGGAGGAGAAGCTGAACGATGTTGGAGCGATCAGGCAGGCCGTGCTCGAGGGCAGACTCACAGATGTAGTGGTGATGGCGACCGTCGCCGTCGCTGGGTTCCTGCCGGGCGAGCTGGTCGACATACACGGTGGTTCCGCAATCTATTTCTCGGACGTTCAGCGCTGGCTGGCGATCGCGCTTCTCATGGCGTCAGCTCCGCGGTGGTTGGCGCAGGTGCGGGCAAACCGTGAAGCGGCTTCCGGCGAAAGGCGGTCGTTGGGGAGCATCCGGCTGTCCCATCTTTGGATCGCCGCGCTGATCCTTCCGATTAGTATCACGTTGATACTAAATGTGATTCGTGCCCCGATGACTGCGTTGCGCGCCAACGTCGCCCTCCGCCAAGCGTTCTACGCCCAAGCGGGCATAGCGGGCTCCGTCGGCATTCGTTCGCTCGCCGATTCCCGGCTGCTAGCGATCGGACTGCACCGGTCCCCCGCCTACAAGCTCATCGCCGCCCTTCGCGACCTCGACCGTATGCCACCGGCAATCAAGCGCCGGACTCTTCTCTTCATCCCGCAGTCGTACGGCGCCTTCTGGCGAATCTGGAAAGGCGAGCGCGGCCGCTGCTCGTACACGCCGATGATCGCTCCGGCAACTTCTGGCCTCGCGTTACTCGATGGAATGCCACCGGTCGACTGTGACGTGACGGACCAGTACGGGATGCTCCGCTACCACCGCCGCACGGTCCCGCAGACTCCAGCAGATGCGGCACCAGCCGCGCTGTGCGCAAAAGCCCGCGCTAAGGGCTTCCCGAGAGTCGTTGTGCTGAACGGCTCACCGTCCGGGGAGGTGAGTGTGAAGACCGTCGACTGCGGCGTGCAAGCGAGCTCGCCGGCCAGCGAATCGTCAGACAGGATTTCTCGTTTCCCCACGCACAGGGAAACCGCCGGCCTCAGTCACAGGCGGTGACTCCGGCATGGTGATCCTTCCGCTCGCGGCGCTGGTCGCACTGATCCTCGGACAGCGGACCGCGTCTGGAAGTATGCGGGAGGCGATTTTGCGCGGATCGGTACTCTGGGGATTCGCGCTCGTGTTGCTGACCGAGGTGCTGAGCGTGATGACGCTCCTGACGAGCTGGTCGGTCGCTGCGGGATGGGCCGCTGTACTTACCGTCGCGCTGATCTGGATGCGGCGTCGGAGTACATCGACGACCACCGCGACGGTTGCGTGGCGCGTCTGGCGAGACGATGCGGGTGCACTCTCTCTCGCGCAGATACTCGCGATCATCGTCGTGGCTGTCGTTACTCTGGCGCTCGCGCTGCTCGCTGCCCCAGCGACCGAAGATTCGATGGTCTACCACCTGCCGCGCGTGATGCACTGGATTCAGGACCGCAGCGTCGCGCCGTATCCGACACATATCGCGCGTCAGCTCTGGCCAAGTCCGGGCGGTAGCTTCGTCGCGCTGCATGGCCAGCTTCTAACCGGGAGCGACCGCTCGGTGCCCGTCGTACAGTGGCTTGCATTCATTGGCGACATCGTTCTAGCGAGCCTGGTGGCGAAAGAGCTCGGAGCGAAGAGGAAGGGCCAGCTGTTCGCCGCCTTTTTTTTCGCGCTTCTTCCCCCCGCGGTCGCACAGGCGTCCGGTGCGCAGGTCGAGCTCATTGCGGCGTTCTGGTTCGGAAGCGCTGTCGTGCTTGGCCTCCAGATGATGAACGACAGAGAGGAGACCAGGAGTTGGTTGTCGGTTTTCCTGCTCGGCGCAGCCATTGGGCTGGCAATACTGACCAAGACAACTGCCTTTATTTTTTTAGCGCCCTTCGTCCTTTGGTATCTGGCCACTGCCATTCGCCGCGGTCCGGGCCGCGCAATCGGCAGCTGGGTAGTGGCCGGATTCGTTGCGCTTGCCTTGAACGCACCGCACGCAGTCCGCAACCTCGCGACGTATGACAATCCCCTCGGAAGACGCGGTGGATACGGCCTGGTAAATTCGGAGTTCTTCCCGGCCGGATTCATCTCGAACGTAGTACGGAATACATCGCTGCACTTCGGTACCAGATCGCCGCGTGCAAATCTCGCAGTCTACAGCTCGGTCATTGGAGTCCACAGACTTCTCGGCGTGAGTGCTGATGATCCGCGGACTACTTTTCCGGGATTGCGCTATAAGCCAGTGCGGATGGAGTACGCGGAGCAGACCGCCGGCGCGCCGATTCATGTACTGCTTATTGTAGCTTCCGCGCTGATTCTGGGGTGGAAGGGTGGGAGAAAGCACGCCACCTCTCTTTTTCTTCTCCTAGCCGTAGTAACTGGATTTCTGCTGTTCAGCTTCTACCTGCGATGGCAACCCTGGCATTCCAGATTATGGGTTCCACTGTTCGTGGTGGGAGCAGGCGCAGTTGGTGTCGCGTTCGAATCAATCCTAGCTCCTGTCATTCGAGCGGGCATCATCGTGTCAATGATGTTGGGCGTCCTGCCTGCGCTTGTGCTCAATCCTCCCCGGCCTCTGGTGTTGCGGCAGCCCATCTACGCGATTCCCAGGGAACGGCAATACTTTGCCGAGGACTACCGGCCGTACACGACATATCGGGACGCTGCCGACCATCTGGCGAGTGCGGGCTGTTACGATATCGCAGTGTGGATGCGCGGAGACGGCGCGGAGTATCAGCTTTGGGCGGTATTGCAGACGCGCGCTGCGCGTGTCGGCAGGCAGACCCGCATCCGCCATTTTCTGGTACGCAACGAATCGAGGAAACTGGTGGGAAGGCTTTCGGGAGACAATTTCCGCCCGTGTGCCGTGGTATACATTCACCCGGACGTCCCGCTGTCGGCACTGCCGGTCCCCGCCCGCTTCAATCTCGTGTGGGAGCGCAATTTTTTCAGAATATATTCCGCGCCGGCAGATGTTCGGTAACCACTTTCGCTTCATCGATCCACACCTTTTCTGTCGGGCGGATTGTATCTTGTAGCCCATGATCGAGACCCTGAAAGTAGGCGACCAGCTGCTCGCGGTTATCGTCTCACGCAGCTTCGACAAGCCGGGAATCCATTTTTTCACTCCCGATGACCTGTCCCAGCAACTGGCCTACATGCGGCATCCGGTCGGGAAAGTGATTGATCCACACATTCACAATCCGGTGAGCCGCAGCGTCCAGTACACGCAGGAGGTGCTGTTCATCAAACGCGGCCGCCTCCGCGTGGATTTCTACGACAACAACCGGAGTTACATCGAGAGCCGCATCCTTGAGGGCGGCGACGTGATTCTCCTCGCAACTGGCGGACACGGATTCGAGGTGCTGGAAGAGATAGAGATGATCGAGGTGAAGCAGGGCCCTTACGCCGGCGATCAGGACAAGACACGGTTCGACGGCGTGTCGGCCGACGAGGTGACGATCGGGCGGGGAAGCGGGTGAGCGAATTCATTCCCGTCAACGAGCCGGTCCTCGACGGAAACGAAAAGAAATACCTCGCCCAGTGCATAGACAGCGGGTGGATCTCTTCCGAAGGGCCGTTCGTCCGCGACTTCGAGATCAGGTTCGCCGAGCGCGTCGGACGAAAGCACGGCGTCGCAGTGTGCAACGGCTCGGCCGCGCTGGACGCGGCAGCAGCTGCGATACGCCTCGGTGCAGGCGACGAGGTGATCATGCCGACTTTCACGATTATTTCGTGCGCCTCCGCCATTACGCGGCTTGGCGCTACGCCGGTGCTCGTGGACTGCGACCCCGCGACATGGAACATGGATCCATCGGCGATAGAATCGCGGGTCACACCGAAAACCAAAGCGATCATGGTTGTCCATCTCTATGGGCTTCCGGTGAATATGGATCCGGTGCTCGACCTCGCGAAGCGCCACAACCTCCGCATAATCGAGGACGCGGCGGAGATGATCGGCCAGACCCATCGCGGCCGGCCATGCGGATCGTTCGGCGACCTCTCGACGTTCAGCTTCTACCCCAACAAGCACATCACGACAGGCGAAGGCGGGATGATCGTCACCGACGACGAAGCTCTCGCCGAGCGGTGCCGGTCGCTTCGCAATCTCTGCTTCGCGCCGCGAAGGTTCGTCCACGAGGAACTGGGCTGGAACTTTCGCATGACCAATCTCCAGGCGGCGCTCGGCCTGGCCCAGCTCGAGCGGCTCGACGAATTCGTGGCGCGCAAGCGGCATTCATTCGCGCGTTACATGACGCTGCTCGCCGACGTTGGAGGCATCCGGCTTCCCGTGGCCTGCACCGAGTACGCCGACAACATCAACTGGGTATTTGGCGTCGTCCTGGACGACGAGGTTCCTTTTGACGCGATGGGAGCGATGACGCGTCTCACAAAGCTGGGCATCGGGACGCGTCCATTTTTCTGGCCGATGCACGAGCAGCCCGTGTTCAGGCGGATGGGACTGTTCGCCGATGAGCGGTACCCTCAGGCGGAGCGCATAGCGCGCCGCGGTTTCTATCTTCCCAGCGGACTCGCGCTCACTGACGACCAGATTGTGCGCGTCGCCGAGGCAGTGCGGCGGATTCTGGCTTGAGCTCATTTGTCGCCCGAGGCCCTTCCACTGGTGCACCCGGGGGTGACATTTCTACTGGCGTTTGACACGTCACCAAGTAGTAATTGACCTGAGTCAATACCGGTATGACATTTCTCACTCTTTCCGATTGCAAGCCCCGTTGACAACTCCGCGACCCCGCCCGACCGAGCCACTGTTGCCGCCAGTTCCGTGGGAGCCGGGGAGGGTGGATCCTCCCTCCGAGGGAGGATCGACCACTGTCGTGTCGTTGCTGAGCGTCCTCCTCAGGTACCGGGCACTGATTGTCGTGCTCGGGTTGCTTTCCGGCTTTTACGCCGGCTATCTGAGCCTGACCTCGCCCCGTTACTTCACTACCGAGGCCAGTTTCATGCCCCAGGGCGGGCGTGGGCAGAGCCAGCTTTCCGGGCTCGCACAGCAATTCGGCCTGGGCTCAGTGGACGGTGGGCAGTCGGCGTCATTCTACATGGACCTTGTAGAGTCGCGCTCCCTCCTGGCAGCCGTCGGCAACCGCGATTACTCGATGCGCACCGATTCGGGGGTTGTGACGGGAAACATCGTCAAGATCTACGGAATCCGTTCGAGGAATCCGGCAGTCCAGAAGATACGCATGGTCGACGCTCTCAGGGGCCAGGTGGACAAAGCCGTGAATACGAGAACGGGCGTCATCACGGTCAAGGTTCAAGCTCGAACTCCCGAGATGGCCGTTCAAATCAGCCGGAACATCCTCGACGAGGTGAACAGGTTCAATCTCAACCGGCGGCAGGCGCTGGCGGGTGCCGAGCGCAGCTTTGTCGAGAAGCGACTTGGCGAGGCGCAGCTGGAGCTCCGGCAGGCGGAAGAGAACCTCCAATCCTTCCTCACCGAGAATCGCGAATTCAGAAGCTCACCCGGTCTTCAGCTCGAATTCGACCGTCTCAATCGCACCGTGTCGATGAGGCAGCAGCTGTATAACGGGCTGGCGCAATCGTACGAGCAGGCGAAGATCGAAGAAGTCCGGGATCTTCCTGTGATCACGGTAGTCGAGCCACCGGAGACGCCGATTGCGCCGGAGCCACACGGCACCGTGCGCAAGACGCTCATTGGGATCATCGTCGGCGTGGCAATTGGTATCCTCATTGCCTTCGGCAGCCACCTGATAACACGGTTGACGCGCAACCAGCAGTCGGACGACTTCGTTGAATTTGCCGCGCTGTCGCGCGAGACAATGGACGACCTCATACATCCGTGGCGTATCTTCACGCGGCTGCTGCCCCCTCGGCGCCAATCCTGACGGTGTCGGCAACGGTTGGTCGAGTGGACGACTCAGGACATTCGGCGCGCCGTCCGACGGTCGAAAACGACCCTTCGAGTGCGTCTGCCGAACCGCGGGTTGGCTCCCGCGAGAAACTGTTCCGATAACCGATGCCCGCTCATCACATGCCTGCCGTTTCGCTCGTCGTCGCAGTCCGAAATCAGGAGAGGTACATCGGCCGGTGTATGCGCTCCATCCTCAATCAGACTTACCCGAGAGATGAGTTCGAGGTGATTGTGGTAAACGACGCGAGCACCGATCGAACCCGTTATGCGCTGGAGCTCTTCGGAGATGACATCCGGCTGATCGACAACACCGACCGGAAGGGCCTGCCCGGGTCGCTCAACATCGGTATCAGGTCGGCGCGGGGACGGTTTGTCGTGCGGATCGATGGCGACGATTACGTTCATGCGGAATACCTGAACGTTCTTTCGATGCACCTGGCGCTCAACACCTGGATGGATGCGGTGGCATGCGACTACCACCTGGTGGCGGACGACGACTCTGTCATCGAGAGGCGCAACTGTGCGGAGCATCCAATTGGGTGCGGCATAATGTTCCGGATAGATCAGCTCGTGGAGCTGGGCCTCTACGACGAGCAGTTTCTCCTTCACGAGGACCGCGACCTTCGCATCAGGTTTCTCGAGAAGCACCAGATCCACCGCGTCGCCCTTCCGCTCTACCGGTACCGGCGTCACGGAGAGAACATGACGAACGATCATGGGGTGGTGAACGGCTACATGAAGGATCTGGAAGCGAAGCACGGAGCGAAAAAGGTCAACGGGAATGCGTGAGCTCCACCTCGGCAGCCGTCACGTCACGGACGACTCACCACCTTACATCATTGCGGAGATCGGCGTCAATCACGAGGGGTCGCTCGACCTCGCGCGTCAGCTGATAGATCTCGCGCGGGAGGGAGGCGCGGACGCGGCGAAGTTCCAGACCTACAAGGCGGAGACGCTGGCGTCGCGGCACAGCCCGGCGTACTGGGATTTGACGAAGGAGCCGACGACGAGCCAGTTCAAGCTGTTTCAGAAATACGATGCTTTCGGCCCGGACGAGTACCGGCAGCTCGCTCGTCATTGCGAGGAAACCGGAATTGATTTCGTGTCGACTCCGTTCGATCGTAAAGCGGTGAAGCTGCTCGATTCGCTGATGCCCTTCTTCAAGATTGCTTCAGCGGACCTGACGAATACTCCACTGCTGCGACAGGTCGCGCGCTGCGGGAAGCCGGTGGTGTTGTCAACGGGGGCGTCGACGCTGCTGGAGATCGGGGAAGCGGTCGCGACGCTGCGCACCAGCGGGTGCCTGGAGCTGTCGCTCCTCCACTGCGTGCTCAACTATCCAACGGCCGACGAGAACGCGAATCTCGGGATGATCACCGGGCTGAGGCAGGCTTTCGGCGACCTCGTCATCGGGTATTCCGACCATACCGTACCGGACGAGGGCATGACCGCTCTGTGCGCGGCCTACCTGCTGGGGGCGCGAGTCATCGAGAAACACTTCACCCACGACAAATCGCTTCCCGGCAACGATCACTATCACGCAATGGACGTCGACGACCTGAAGCGCTTCGTCGCGAACGTCCGGCGCCTAGAGGTGCTCCAGGGTCAAAGCACGACGAAGCGCCCTGTGCCTACCGAGGAGATGGCGCGCGCGAATGCGCGGCGCAGCATCGTTCTCGACGCGGCCGTCAGCGAGGGCGCAGTGCTCACCGAGGAGGCACTGACGTACAAGCGGCCCGGGACGGGAGTGAGTCCCGTCTACTGGGACAGCATCATCGGGCGGCACGCAGCCCGGGATCTCGAGCGAGACCACGTTCTTCAATGGGACGACCTCATCCCGCTGGAATGACCGGCGCGTGGGGGCCGCCGTCCCCATGGGTCGGTGTCTGATGGAGCGAACGGTTGCCATCATCCAGGCCCGCATGGCTTCCGAGCGACTTCCCGGCAAGGTGCTCCTCGACATTGCCGGCCAGACGATGCTCGAGCGGGTCATCCGGCGCGTTCGCGGCGCCCGTCGGGTGGATGAAATCGTCGTCGCAACTTCGGTCAATCCGCTAGACGACGCAGTCGTCGCAGCGTGCACGGCTTTCGATGCGACGGTATTTCGCGGCAGCGAGGACGACGTGCTCGACAGGTTCCACTCCGCTGCGCGCGCATTCGGCGCCCGGGTCTGTGTCCGTGTGAGCGCCGATTCCCCGTTCGTCGATCCGGAGGTCTGCGATCAGGTCATCGATGCCCTCGCGACCTCGAATCCGCCTGCAGACTACGCCAGCAACAAGCTCCGGCCGAGCTTTCCGCTTGGCCTCGACGTGGAGGCGTTTACGGCCGTCGCGCTCGAGCGCGCCTGGCACAAGGCCGGGGAGGCTTACGAGCGCGCCCACGTGACGCCTTATATCTATGGGCATCCGGAAGAGTTTCGGCTGACTGCAGTCGAGACCGATGTGAACCGCCACAACTGGCGCTGGACGGTGGATAGCCGCGAGGATCTGGAGTTCGCGCGCGCGATGTTCGAGCGGCTTGGGGGGGGAAACGACTTCAGCTGGCGCGACGCGGTGGCGGTGGTGAATCGGGAGCCCGCTCTGGCCGAAATCAACGCGCTTTCGATGCAGAAGGACGTCACGGCCGGCTGAGCCCATGCGTGAGCGCTGAGTGGAGGAGACTCTGCTTGGGCTCCTTTGACGGCCTTATATTCATCCGCTACGTCACCACCAGTCCAGCCACCCTTAACATCCGTTTAGTCTCTCCGTCAACCAATATGATAGCGCGCACCATTTATAGAAATTGAGCGATACACTCAAATCAATGAGCCGCTATGCGCGCCTGGCCGCGCATATTGCGATTCAGAAGTCCCCGCCGTCATTGCAGGCATTGTTCAGCCATACTGAGGAATACCGCAAGCGGAAGATGGCGGGCTTGTACAATCGGGGCGTCGCGAAGGATCCGTCGAAGGGCACACTACTCTTCTGGGTCCCGGGCGGCATGCCTCTTCTCCTCCACGTCGAGACTTCGATCGCGGCCGCAATGAAGCTTCGCGGCTATCGCGTCCACGCCGTCATCTGCAATGCGCCCTACCGCGCCTGTGCCATCCGGACGGCGAGTGACGGTGTCCCGATTGAGAATTGGCGCGACCGGTGCCCTACGTGCCTCCGCAAGACGAGCTCGGTGCTCGAGACGATGGGAATCACTTATTCCTACAACGGCGACTTCATCTCCGAAGCGGAGCGCAGCGCTCTCTGGGAGAGCACGGCCGATGTCACGTGGGACACGCTGGAGACGCTCAGCTACAAGGGCATCAGCATCGGCAAGAACATTCGCTCCTCGATCGTCCGCTATCTGCAGGGGGGCTTGCTGGCAGGGCGCGAAGCTGTTGTGCGGGAGTTCGCCTTCAGCGCACTGGTTACTGCCTGCGCGGCGGAGAACGCCTTCGACCGGTTCGATCCCTGGCGCGTGTTCATGTCACACGGTGTCTACGTCGACTGGGGCCCGGCACTCCACGTGGCGCGCGCGCGGGGCATTCCCGTCACCGCGTGGAAGTCGTCGTACCTCTCGTGGCATTTCTACCTGCGTCATGTCGAAGATCCGACGCGAATCGACTTCAAGGGCGTCAGCCCGACGAAATGGAACGAGATTCGTCGCGCAGACCTGACTCCTCGCCAGAACGCCCGGCTCGACAAATTCTTCGACGATCGATACCAGAAACAGATAAGCTTCGACATGAGGCAGAACCTGAAAGCCTACAACAGCGACGTCAGCGCCCTCCGCGCGAAGTACGCGTCGACCGATAAGCCCGTTTGGGCGGTTCTCGCGCACATCAACTGGGACAGCGTCGCCGATTTCGCGCCGATGGCGTATCCATCGTTTGAAGAGTGGATGGTCGATACGATACGGCAGGCGATAGGAATTTCGGACGTCCAGTGGCTGATCAAGATCCACCCCGCCGAGGCCCGGGACGATCCGGCCGGTGGAGTGCAACGGCTCATCGAGACCACCTTCGCCACCTTGCCCGACCATGTTCGCGTCATTCCGGCCGAGGAGGAGATAAGTCCCGCCAACCTGTTCGAGCTTATTGACGGGGGCGTGACGGTGTACGGGACAGCGGGCCTGGAGCTCGCCCTCATGGGCAAGCCGGTAATTCTTGCCGGTGAGGCCCACTATGGTGGCAAAGGGTTCACACACGATGGACTCACGCCGGGCGAATACCGCGACCTTCTCCAGCGTGCCAGCACCCTCGGTCCGCTATCCAACTCGCAACGTGCCGACGTTCGCAAGTATTCGTACTCGCACTTCATACAGCGGCAGGTTCCGATGGAGCTGCTGCACGATCCAAAAGGTCCCTGGTGGAATCTTCAGCACGAAAAGCGCGAGCTTTTGCTTCCCGGGAACGATCCATTCGTGGGGCTTATCTGCGACCGGCTGGTGGACGGATGCGACTTCCACATGGACGAGTCGCTGGTCGCTGTGTCCGGCCGGGAGCTGGCCGGAGAATCTCGATGATCGTTCCCTACGAGGGGATGTAGAGGCATTCGTGCGCGATGAGCTGAAGCTGGCTGCCGCGGCTCTACGACGCGAGCTCCGGCTTCCTGAAGACTGCCGTGTAATGCCATGCGAACGGTCTCGAAAAGGGAAGCCGCAATACGCCTTTGTCAGCCAGCAGCAGGAGGCGCTCGATTGCCCGCGGCAAGCGGAGACGCCGACGCAGACGAAACACCCGGAAAATGGTCTCCAACCCGTAATGAGCGAAACCCGTAAAGAACCAACCCGGAAGAACTTTTTCCAATTCCCACCCGGTGAGGGACGCGATGCGCGCGAAATCGCTCATCACGAATCCATCAGCGACCTCATCAGCGGCGGAATGAGCCTTCGCCGGAAACAGCTTCCGGTAGACAGGCCGGAGCCGGGTGAGTGTCTGCATCCAGAAGAAATTGGGCTCTATCCCGAAGACGATCCGGCCACCAGGCTTCAGCACTCTGTCCATCTCCCGGACGGACTTGTCCAGATGAGGAAAGTGATGAAGCGCCGCTACCGTATAAACCACGTCGACCTGGCTGTCGCCGATCAGGATCTGGTTGGCATCGAGGCAGCACAAGACGACGGGTTTCTCGGCCAGAAGGTGGTTGTTCTCCCTCGCGTACTCCAGCATCGAAGGCGATAGCTCCGAGAGGATATAACAGCTGAATTGATCTGTCCGTCGCAGGAACAGGTCGGCATCGAACCCCACACCGCCCGCGAGCTCCAGGATGACCGCCCGGTCGTCCAGCTGTCTGGCCACCTCGTCGATCACCCGCTGATGCGCATTCAGGTTTCGCTCGGTGGCCATCTGGTTGTTCTCGACCCACCGCTCTCGCGAATCCGAGTGGTACTCGGCGTCGCGCACTGTGACTTCTTCCATGGAATCGGGAAGAAGATCCAGTATGTTGTCCCTGTTCCGCAGAAGATCCGGTACCGCTTGAGCGGTACGGAGCTTCAGAACCCTTGTGCGCATACGTGTTATGAAGGTGTGATTAAAGTGTTCAGGCGTTGGGGGGCTATCGGCCGGGTTGCGTTATCCACCGTTTGGATTGCACATCGTATGTCATAACCGCCGCGTCGCCGAAGGAATTCGGGTCTCGCGCGCCCGTGAACGAATAAGAGCCGACCACGACGGTGCTCACGCCGAGATTTTTCACGCCGCGCGCATGAGACTGGGCGCGGGCATCCGTGACGTGCAGGTCGGTCACGGAACAGCGGTGGCAGTTTGCGTCCACGAATATCGCATAGGTGTCATCTACCTTTGCCTGTGGGGAACCGTTGTCTCGTGACGTCACATTCGAGACGCTGATGTCGTCGCAGCCGATGAGACGCACCACATTGCCCGATGAAAACGACGACGCGACTCCGATGATCTGCGAGGAATCACAGGATTCCATCCGGATGCAACCGGTGTCGGTGGGACCGCCCAGATAATTGATTCCCATGATTTGAACCTGGCGAGCCGATCTTACGGCTATGCCACCGGCTTTCTTCGGGCCGACCTGCTGAATGAAGCAGCCGATAATCGACGTATAGCCCACATTGCGATCGCCCGGTGACTTCCCCTCGATCATGATGTTCTGTCCAATGTTCTCGCCGAGGTATCCACCGATGACAGAATTGATGAGGTTGTTGTGGGCAGATTGGCCGGTGATGTGAATGCCGTGCGAATCGTTGGAGTTGATGAGATTGTCGGTGATGCGGTTCCCCCCGCTGGCCACGATCAACCCGACGCCGACGTTCGAGCCTATCTCCGAGCCTGAGATCCAGCTGTCGCTATAGACACGTACTCCAGTGCCCTTGTTGTTGCGCACATACGACTGTCTGAGCTCACACAGCCCCTGGTTGAAATAGATGCCGCAAGTTGTGAAGCGGTCGACGAGAACGTTCAGCAATCTTGCCTTGTTCCCGTCCTTTCCATACCAGCCATAGGTGCCGAGGTTGTTGCCGTCGAGATGCACGAGTGACAGCTCGAGACCGTTCACTCCACCGGCGGGAACGAACATCGGTGACGCACTCGCGCTGACAAGGCGTGTGTTTGCCCCCGCGTCGAGGCTCCACCCCTGGCCTACGAACCGTATCGTGCCGCCGCGGATCCTCGGAATCCTGATTGAGTCCACAAGGTAAGTGCCGGCCGGGAGATCGATCACGCCACCGCCGGCCGCAGCGACGGCATTCACCGCCGACATTATTGCCGCAGTGTCGTTCGTGCGGCCATCGCCCTTTGCCGCGTAGGGATGCGCCCTGACGTTCACCGTGAGACCGCAGCAGTTGGCGGGCGGAGCTGTATCCGCGCTGTTGAAGGCAGGCGGTTGCGCGAATGGCAAGACGAGCGCACTCCCTGTGCCGCCGGCGACAGCGCCGCCGGCGACAGCGCCGCCGGCAAGGGAAAAGAAGGTTCGGCGATCGATTGTCATGCGCGAGGGCTCTCCGGCATTTTCCGAGTCTGGAAGTTGATTCTAAGTTTACAGTCCCGAGACGCGCTCCGTGATGATCAGTGTATCTTGTAGCTCATGATCGAGATACTCCATGTTGGCTGTGCGCCGAGAGAAATGCTCTCTTGAGCGTCTTCGCGGGCTACTCCCGCTACTATGACCTGCTCTACCGCGACAAGGATTACGCCGCCGAAGCACGCCACGTCCACGACATTCTGCAAAAACATGCGCCGGGCGTTCGCTCGCTGGTCGAGATCGGATGCGGCACCGGCGCCCACGCCGCGGAGCTGGCATCGCTCGGCTACGACGTCGTCGGGGTGGACATGAGCGTGGGTATGCTTGCGGCTGCCGCAGCGAGGAAGGGAGAGCTGCCGGCCGCGCATGCCGAGCGAATCGAGTTTTCGCACGGCGATGCGCGGAGTGTCCGGCTCGGGCGACGATTCGGCGCGGTGGTCTCCCTTTTTCACGTCATGAGCTATCAGACTTCGAACAGCGATCTCGCGGCGGCGTTTGCAACGGCGGCCGCGCATCTCGAGCCTGGCGGAGTCTTTGTTTTCGACTGCTGGTACGGCCCCGCCGTGCTCACCGACCGTCCATCGACCGTCGTCAAGAAGCTGGCGGACGAAGCGATCGATGTGACGCGAGTCGCCGAGCCTGAGATGCACGCCGAGGAAAACGTTGTTGACGTCAACTATGCCGTAACAATCACAGATCGGGTCACCGGCAAAGTCGAGACGCTTCATGAGACCCACCGCATGCGATATCTCTTCACCCCGGAGATAGCGATGATGCTTGAAGCGACGGGAATGGCACTCATCGAGTCCCGCGAGTGGATGACTGACAGAGCTCCGGGATTCCACAGCTGGTCCGCATGCTTTGTCGCCCAGCGGTCGCAATCTTGAGCCTTGCCGGGTGCCGGGCCGGGTTTTCGCGGGCACCCGGCGAACGCGAGGCGGTCGTTCCCCGCCGCCGATGAAGAGGATCGGCGTGCTTCTTACGGCTCGCCCGGTGGGAGGAGCGTTTCAGTACACGCAGGCCATACTCGAGGCCGCCCTCGAGCTGCCGCGCGACCGCTACTCCATCGTGCTTGCGTATTCCGATCCATCGTGGCTCGATGTAATTCGCGATCGTGCGAGGGCATTCCGGTTGAACGATTCGCTATGGAGTCGCCTCCTGAACCGGATATGGCACGAGGCCCGGCTCCCAGTGTCGGCCTGGCGGAAATTCGCGGCGCCATTCGACTCGAATATGCGCACGCTCGTTGCCGAACGATGTGATCTCTGGATCTGTCCCAACCATGATCGCTACGCTTTCAGGGCGGAGATCCCCGCATTGGGAACCGTGCACGATCTGATGCATCGGTATGAGCCGTCATACTCCGAGGTTTCCGAAAACGGTGAATACGCCGCCCGCGAATTCCATTTTTCCGAGACCTGCCGGTGGTCGAAGGGGATCCTGGTTGATTCTCGTGTAGGGAAGGAGCAGGTGCAGGCATCGTATGGAGTGCCCCCAGGAAAGGTATTCGTCCTGCCGTACATCGCACCCGGATACATTTACGACCATGACGCGGCGGCGGATGCCGGGCTCGAGCAGTGCTATTCGCTGCCCTCGAAGTACTTCTTCTATCCCGCGCAGTTCTACACGCACAAGAATCATCGTGCCTTGATTGCCGCACTGGCTCGAATGCGGGAGTCGCATCCCGATGTCAAACTGGTGCTGGTCGGTCTCAAGGAGCGAAACGGATTTCCAATCGTTCAACAGCTGGTCGAGGAGAACGGCCTTGGCGACAATGTGCTGTTTCTGGGTTACGTTCCCGACACGGATATCCCCGGACTTTACCGCCGTGCCCGCGCGCTTGTGATGCCCACATTCTTCGGTCCTACAAACATCCCTCAGCTCGAGGCATTCGCCATGGGATGCCCGGTCGCCACTTCCCGGATCTACGGAATTCCAGAGCAGGTAGGCGATGCCGCACTTCTCTTCGATCCCCATTCCGTGGACGAGATTCACGAGTGCATGGTGCGACTGTGGACCGACGACCGTCTCTGCGCGACGCTCGCCGAGCGCGGCAGGAAGCACGCCCGTGAGTGGGGGCCTCCGCAGTTCCGTGATCGTCTTCTCGAAGTGGTCGAAGCGCTGACGTGAATATCGACAAACCCCCGTTCGTATCGGTCATTATCCCCACATTCAACCGATCCGCAACGCTGCAGATCACCGTGGAGACCTTTCTCGCGCAGTCGTATCCCGCAGACCGGTTCGAGATCGTAATCGTCGACAACGGCTCGACGGACGACACACCGCAAGTCATCGAGAAAATGACCGCCCGCGCACCCAATGTTCGCGGAATGACCGACGGCCGTCGTGGGGCCCATTTCGCGCGAAACAGCGGAGCAATTTCCGCGCGTGGGAGCATACTGTACTTCACCGACGACGACATGCTCGCGGCGCCCACGCTGCTCGAAACGATCGTGACGGCATTCGCACCTGGCTCACAAGTCGGATCGGCAACGGGGCGAATACTGCCGCGGTGGGAGACCGAGCCTCCCCGCTGGGTTCTCGAGCATTGCCGGAATGAGCTTCTGAGCCTCAATGATCGCGGGGAAGCGACGATTATTTCCGACCATGATCTCGGAGTGTTCAGCTGCCATCAGGCGATCTTGCGCGAAGCTTTTATGGCCGCCGGAGGCTTCAACCCGGACACCAATGCGGAACACTTCACGGGCGACAACGAAACAGGCCTCAACATCAAGGCGCGGAAGCTGGGATATCGATTTGCTTACGTCGGCAGCTCTGTCACGCACCACATGATACCCGAGTCGCGGATGACTCAGCGGTACCTGAACAGCAGGTTCGCGGATCAGGGATTCTGCGACAGCTATACCGCGTATCAGGCCGTTCAGGCGAGAACGCCTCGACTCGCGGCGCGTGTTGTCGCGCACGGGCTGCTTGCCGGCGTCACTGCGGCCAGGGCTCTCGTACGGCGTGTCGCCAATGATTCGCGTTGGCGTCTCGATCTCGCGCGTCTGTTCTATTATCGCAATCGGGCCCGGTACGATACGCGGCTCATTCGTCACGCCGAGTGGCGTCGGTTCGTGCTCCGGTCCAACTGGCTGAGCGACGACGACGAGCCAGCTGACGAGGTCGCCCGGATGTCCGCGCGTCGTGCTGCGAGCCGCTAGTCTTTCGCCGGAGGAGTCGGTTCTGCCGTTGAAAGGCGGGCGCCGAACCCGCGGACATCGCGCCGCTGGAACAGCCGAGTACCCGCTCGTGTCTGTCGTGACAGTGGTTCACAATCGCGCGTCGCAGATCGAGAGAACGATCCTTGGCGTACTCGAGCAGACCTACCCCCACATCGAGTATATCGTCATCGATGGCGGCTCCACCGACGGGACAGTCGACATCATCCGTCGGTATGACGACCGGATCGATTACTGGGCGAGCGAACCCGACACCGGGATCTACGACGCCATGAACAGGGCGATCGACCTCGTTCTGGATCCCGATGCATATGTGCTCTTCGCCAACTCCGACGATCGTCTCTACGCCAACGATGCATTGGCGCGCCTGGTGGCGGGAGGCAAAGGCGCTGATCTCGTGTACGGCAGAATGGTACTCAGCGACGGCGACGTCTCGGCAGTACACGGCAGGGAGGTCGAGCTCAGGGATCTCGCGGGGGAGACGCTCTGTCATCCCGCAACGCTGACCAGGCGAAAGGTGTTTGATGAGGTGGGGAAGTTCGATACGAGCTTCCGCATTGCGGCCGACTACGACTTTCTCGTCCGTTGTTTCGCCCATCCGGTGACGACCCGGTATGTGCCCGAAATAGTATCGCGTATGGCGATGGGCGGCATGAGCGAGGACCACTACATCCTCTCATGCCGTGAGAGAAAGCGAGTTGTGCGCACGAGGTTCAAATCGCTCACGCGTCTCGTGGGAGTGTGGCGCGTCAACCTGTATGACATACCTCGCCACACGGCGCGTCACTGGCTCAGCCGCGCCGGACTGCTCGGCTACTGGCGAGCTCTCAAACGACTTTAACCGAGCCAATGCATCCCGCTGCAGGACTTACAGTTGTGGTTCCCACCTATATGCGCAGCGAGGGCCTCGGGCTTTGCCTCGAGGATCTCGCTGCGCAAGACACACAGGAGCCCTTCGAGGTGGTGGTCGTCCTGCAAGCACATCCGCCGGGCGCGGCCGAAGCGCTGAGAGAGCGATTCGGCGGTCGCCTTCAGCTCGAGTGCCTGACGTATCCCGAGGGACTCGGTACGAGCCGCGCCCGAAACATCGGTTGGAGGAAGGCCCGCGGCGAGATCATCGCTTTTACCGAGGACGACGTTCGGCTCCCGCGGCATTGGGTGCGGGCGCTGCTCGCCTTTTACGAGGACGAGTCCGTAGGGGCCGTGGGAGGATTCGTAGATCATCCCGGGCATTTCAGCCCTCTGCGGAACGCAGTGTATCGCCTTCTCGGCCTCACCTCGAGCCGGTACAAGATCGACTGGGGCGGCTTCAACGTGGGTCCCACCGCGCATCCGGATCACGACCTGCTTGCCGGGTGGCTCTCGGGTGGTAACATGTCGTTCCGGCGTTCCGCTATCGAGCGCGCCGGGGGCTTCGACGAAGCAATCGGGACTTTCTGGCATGAGGACGCGGATCTTTCTCATCGTGTGGCCAGGTCGGGGTGGCGGATGCTCAGTACACGGAAGATGACGGTCGAGCACTACCCCAGCGCGACAGGCAGGCCTCCGCTTCATGTTCAGATGCGCGAGCGTGAGCGCACTCGCGTTTTATTCGTGTGGAAGGCAATCGGCGACAAGCCTTTGTGGCGGGCGCGCTATGCCGCGCGACTGGTGCTCCAGGCAGCCGCGATGTCTGTCGTCGGACTCGCGAAGAGGGATATTCGGATCCCGGTGAACGTGCTGCGCGGCGGTTGGGACGGTTACAGGGGATTACCCACGGCGCGGGCGGCCAGTGAATCGAAAAGGGAGGCTCACGGTTGAGCGGCTCGATCACCATCGTCATTCCAACATTCAATCGCATGAGAGCACTCGAGGCGGTTTGGCCCTCATACCTTCGCCACCCCGATGTTGCCCGCATCATTGTCGTGGATGACGGTAGCACGGACGGCACGAAGACAATGGTTGAGCGCTTGGCCCGCTCGGCACCTGTCCCGGTCCATGTAATCCGCCATGACGAGAGGCGAGGGCAGCCGGCGTCACGACTGACGGGAATTGCCGCGGCGACTACGGAGTGGATACTGTTTGGCGAGGACGACGTCTGGCTTTCCGACGACTATTGCTCCACTCTGCTTCATGAAGCCGGAGCGCTGGGCGCGTCGATCATCGCCGGACGGATTGTGACGGCTTTGGTCCCTGGGGATTTCTCCGAGGACCGGCTGGTCGACCCGCCAAGTGACGCAAAGGATTACGAGTCGGTTTTCGACATCGATTCCATGGGCGCTGATTATTCGGCGCGAGTCCCCGAGCCGATGTCGGTGCCGTACTTACATTCGATCGCACTGATCCGGCGCAGTATTTTCGACAGCGTTTCCTTCGATACGTGGTACGCGGGAAATTCGTGGCGAGAGGAGACTGACTTCTACCTGGCGGCGAACACGAGCGGGGCGAAGGTCTATTTCACGCCCAACACCGTTTGCTATCATCTGCGCGGACCCATCTG
Organism: Gemmatimonadaceae bacterium; assembly: GCA_035633115.1. Lineage (NCBI taxonomy): Bacteria > Pseudomonadati > Gemmatimonadota > Gemmatimonadia > Gemmatimonadales > Gemmatimonadaceae > Gemmatimonadaceae bacterium. The sequence continues at coordinate 196,547 of DASQFN010000047.1, forward strand.
CGCGTCGGGAGGTCAGCGCATCAACCGGCTGCGGCTGGAATATCTCGTCTGGCGCAATACACGTTATCTGGTGTCGAAACATTGGCAGTATCTCAAGCGTGTGCACGGCCTTCGCGGCTCGGTGAACGGCTGGATGGTCAGATACTATCTTCGTCGCCAGCTGGCTCAGCTGCAGAGGATCGCACGTCACGGCGCGAGGTCCACGTATCGTGGATAGCGTGAACCGGGAACGCGCCCCGAGATTCCCAACGTCCGCAGGAATACTTCTTGGCGTGGCGTTGTGTGCCAGCCTGACGGCGATCGTTCAGGCGACTCTGGGCGAGTCGACGACCGGCGCGACGCTTTTTTTTGTTGGACAGGCCGCGCTCTCGTTTGCTTTGATCCGGCTGATTGACGGCGATTGGATCTTTCAGGATATCAGGCTCCTGTTCGCCATCTTTGTTTTCCTTTACGGCGGCACGCTTCCCCTGATCGCCGCTTTTGACAACCATCACAATCCAGGCATCACGGGAGCTGCATTTCTCTACGGGACAGCCTTGTTGGGCTTCAACGTCGTGCAGTGGTGGTACAAAATGCCCTGGCGCGACGTGCCCCCCTCGGCCTTCGCGAGGATCCGCCCCACTACGGCGAATCTGGCGACCCTTGTCTCCGTGTTTGGTTTCATGATCGCGTATGCGTACTACAGAGGCTTGCGCCTCGCACTCAACATAGACCGTACGCAACTCCAGTTTCTCGGTACGCAGCTCTGGATAGTTTGTCAGTTCGCGATGAACGGGGCGGCGATGTTCATGTTTGCAGGATGGACAAATCTCACCCCCCGGAGACGCGCGATCGTGGTTGTCGTGGTTACGGCGTTCGTGCTGATCCAATTGTCATTCGGCAACCGTCGCGACTTCCTGCCGCTCCTGGTGTTCATCGCAGCTCTCATCGCCACACGCAGGCAGTCCGTAATCCGCGCCGGCACTGTCGTTCTGGGTTCCGCGGCGTTCGCGTTCTTCCTGCTGATTGCTCTGGTGCGTCAGATCATCCAGTACCCGAGTCTGCTGGCCAGGAGCTCGGTGCAGTTGCTGCTGGAGAGCAACGAGTTCGTCGTCCCGATTCAAACATTGATGCACTATTCGACAGTGGAGCGTCCGTTGCGCTGGGGCTGGACATATATCCTGGCGCCGGCGCTTTTCATTCCGCGGAAGGTCTGGTCCGGAAAGCCGGAGAGTCTCTCTCTGGAATTCCTGCGCGACACGTTCGGTTACACCGCCATGATGGGCTACGCTTATACGCCGGTCACCGAGGCGTTCATCAATTTCGGGTGGGTAGGGCCGTTCGCGGTATTTGCGATTCTCTCCCTCATGATAGTCAAGCTTGTCCGTCACGCGGATACGCATCCGAGCCTCTATTTCATCTCTTATGCAATGGTGGTGGACTTCAATCGCGGGGATTTCGCGGGGATTTTCTACACGTTTGTCGCTATCTGTGCGACCTATTACACAATGCACTTCCTATCGAAGCTTACGTGGGCCGGCAGATCTTCGCGTGTACCCCTGCGAACGCTGCCGGACTCGGGTACCTCGGGACATCCGGCACCACTGAACGTCTGATGCGATCGAATCGCACCCGAGACGACTATCGAGCTGCGTTCCTTGCGACCAGGTCGCGAGCAGCGGTTTCAAAGGTTCGCTCGGTCGTGAAGCCCAGCTCGCGCTCGATCTTCGCCGCGCTGTAGACAGCGTTTCGGGACAGCTTGGACAGCGCCGCCGAGTTGAACGGCAGCTTGCGCCGTGTGACCCGTTCGCCGAAATCCGCGGCCACCGCACTAGAGGCAAGCAGAGCCCGCGGCACATGCCATCTGGGCGGCCGCCGTCCAAGAGCCCGAAGAATGATCTGATAAATCTCGCGCGAGGAATACGCGTGAGGCTCGGCGACAATGTAGACCTTGCCGGCCGCTTCCGGCCTTTCGGCGACCAGAATCGCGGCGCGCGCCGCATCTTCGACATGGATGAGACTGCGCTTGCCCGCGTAATCAGGGAGCGGGGGGAAGACTCCTCGATCGATCGCCCTGATCATGCGTGCCAGATGGCCTTTGTGACCCGGGCCGTACACCATGGGAAGTCGAATGCAAACGGTCCTCATCCCTTCCAGGCCGTTCATTTTCAGCACCAGGTCCTCGGCATGCAGCTTGGCGCGGCCGTAGGGCGTCGTTGGATCTGGGGGACTGGTCTCATCGATCGCGGATGCGGAGCCCTCCGGCATCACGGCGCAGGTGCTGAAAAAGACGAAGACACCGGCCCCCGCGTTGGCAGCGGCGCGGAGAAGGTCCCGCGTACCCTCGACCGTTACGCGCGTGTGCTCCGCGTCTGCATCATGACCGTCGTCTACAATGTGAACGCGGGCGGCAAGGTGGAACACGACGTCCGGCCGAACGTCATTCAGTCCAACGATGGGATCCCTGCCGAGGTCGGCCGAGATCGCATCAGGTCCGGACGCTTTTCGCGAAAGGCGGTAAACCCCGACGCCCATTTCCTCGAGGCGCGAACAGAGTACGCGCCCGATGAAGCCGCCCGCCCCCGTAACTAGACACGTCTTCACTGCAGGAAGTCGCCCGGCTGAATGTCAGCCACTTTCTGATCAGCGATTCGCGGAACGATCTGTCGCAGAGACACCTGGAGTGCTGAATACTCGCTTGTCGCCGCTGAGCTCGTACTCGAGCAACTTGAACTTTTCGCGCAGCCAGATGCCGGCGCGAATAAGCGTTCGGGACAGGGGATTGTGCTGGCTCGCAATGTAGTAGTCGTAGAACTTCCGCAGCTCCCGATGCATCAGGCGGATCTCTCTCAGCCCATCCTTGTTTATGCTCTTTCCGCTGTAGTGAAGCACGACCGCGTCGGGCACATAATAGATGTTCTGCTTGTGCTGTCCCAGCATGTGGCAGTACGCCAGATCGACGAACGCGAGGGTCAATCTCTCGTCGAGCATGCCGTAAGTCTCCCAGGTGCTGCGGCGGATGATGAAGCTCGTAGTCCCGATGCTCTCGACGGTCTGCACTCGACTGTAGTCGAACCTGGTGTTGTAATAGACATCGGTGATCGGGTTGCCGGGCCAGATCCTATGCAGGCTCAGTGACTGGAAGGCCATCGCAAGCGGTCTTGCAAAGCTCCGAATACAGTGCTGCACAGAGCCGTCGGGGTTTACGAGCTTGGGTCCGGCCGCAGCCGCATCCGGGTGCTGATCCATGAATCGCACCAGGGTCTGAAACGCGCCCGGTCGAACTATCACGTCGCTATTGAGGAGCAATCCGTACCGCCCCTGGGCGGCCCGGAGTCCGGCGTTGTTCACCTTTGCGTAGCGAAGGTTGGTGGTGTTGCGAATCACGCGAGTCTCACGAAACAGCTCGTTCACCATCTCGACGCTGCCGTCAGTCGAGCAATCGTCCACGACAATCACCTCGAAACTGATTTCTTTCGTGGTGTCGTAAATCGATCTCAGGCAATCACGAAGAAGGTCCTTCGTGTTGTAGCTCGCGATGATGACGGATAGATCGACCGCACCCATTGACGTTGTCGTCACCGCGATGCGAGAGTCCGCTGATATCCGAGATTCCTTGACGCGAGCTCATCCGCCGCGATCTGGGAGCGATCGACGAACTCAGGTAGCGTCTTCGCCCATTCGGCGAACTTTTCCAGGCCAGCCTTCAGCGGAGTTGTGTCCCAGTCGGGGAAGTACTTCCGCAGAAGGTCGAGGTCCGCCCAGTTGTGGCGGATATCGCCGATTCGATAGTCGCCAGAGACTGCCATCTCGCTGGTGCTTCTCCACGTATCTCGGAGTATCTGCGCAAGGTCGATCAGTTTCGTGGGATATCCGCTGCCGACGTTCATCAGCACCGGAGAGCTCTTTAGACTCAGTGACGATGCAAGTATCTCGGCGACGTCGTCGATGTAAACGAAGTCGCGTGTCTCGTTGCCGTCCTCATAGATGTTGACGGGGAGATTCTGGCGCATCTGGTTGCTGAAGATCGAGATGATCCCCGTGTACGGGTTCCGAAGCGACTGGCCCGGCCCGTAGACGTTCTGAAGACGTAGAACCGTCGTCGCGATGCCCAAGGCACGTCCCATTGTCAGCGAGATGCTTTCCTGAGCCAGCTTTGTACACCCGTATATCGATGCGGGCTGGGCGACGCTCCATTCGGTCGTTGCGACTGGCCACGCCTCTTCGCCGCAGACGGGACAGCGCGGCTCCCAATGTCCGGATTCGAGCTGCGGCTTTGAACGCGGCTCGGGCGACACCAGCCCGCATCGGGCCACACAACGGTATGCACCTTCCCCGTAAACTGCCCGGGACGAGGCGACCACCACACGTTTCACCGTCGTCTTCTCGTTCGCCAGAATCTCCCAGAGCAGTGCAGTTCCGCCGACGTTTACATCCGTGTAGTCGGCGACTCGGTACATCGACTGGGCGGTACCGGTCTGGGCAGCGAGGTGTATCACGGCGTCGATGCCGTCCAATGCCTTTTTCCAGTCTTCCCGCGCACGAACGTCGCCGAGAATCATTTCGTTTGGCGGCCGGCAATAATCAGGTTTTGCGGCGGCGTCAGCATCATGAACCTGTGGATCCAGGTTGTCGAGCCAGCGAACCCATCGTCCAGTTGAATGGAGCCGTGCCGTGACGCCACGACCAATGAAACCCGCGCCGCCCGTAACGAGGATTTTCGTGGTGTCCGTCAGTGGTTTTCTCCGATGTCGAATGCGTTCAAGAGTTGAGCGCGAATTGTATCCAAATGGTGACGCTGCATCTATTTTGCTTAGGGGGAAACAGACCCGCGCGACAAGGACAAAGTGAGCCATTTGCTACTCGATAAACAAGTCGCAGTGACGCAGGACAACGGGCAGGGACGCCGCGGATTGCCGCAGGCCGTCGTGATCCACGACTCCTTCTGCCTCGGCGACCTGATCTATCTCGGGGCAATGCTGGCTGCCCTCAGGGAACAGGCACCGAGTCTGCCCATCTCGGTCGTGGTGGGCGGAATCGCGAGGGAGTTTCCGTTCTTCGAGAGCATCGGCGTGCGCCTTATCGAGCTCGCAGTGCCGTGGGACGATCGTCGCTGGTACAAGCGGCCATTTTATACGCTCAAGGGACTCCCCCGCGCCGCAATGGGTCTTCGCTCACTCGCCGAAGAGTCGCTTCTTGCCGATCCCCGCGGCGATCTGCGGCATATAGCCGTCGCCACGCTCGCCGGCCGGAGAACGTTGTCCAGCCTTTCTCTCGGGAAGTGGGGGCGGCTTTGGGGCCGGTTGCCGAATCACATATTCGTCGCGCGGAGAGACTGGTTCTGGAAGCTTCAGGACTCTCTTGGTCTTCCCAGAACCGAGCCGAAGTGGCCATGGATCGAGGTTCGGGGCGCGCCGCCGAAGGATCCAGCTGCGCCTCCGACCGTCCTCCTTTCGCCCGGAGTGGCGGGGCGGCTGAGAGAATGGAGCCCCGAGAAATGGAAGCAGCTCGCCGCGATTCTCCGCAACATGGGCCTTCATTGCGTCTTCATCAGAGAGCCAGGGAGGAGACCTTCAGTCCTCGATGAGGAAGAGGAATGGAGCGGGAGTATCGAGCAGCTCGCTTCGCTCGTTGCATCCGCCGATCTGGTCGTCGCCGTGGACTCGTTTGTTGGACATCTCTCGGCCGGTATCGGTACGCCGACGCTGACGCTGTTCGGGCCTCAGCTCCCGGAGCTCTGGACGCCATGGGGAGCACATGCGCAATACGTTATCGCTGAGCCGTTTTCGTGTCGTCCATGCGTTCAAAAAAGGTGCGTGCAGCCCGGTGGTGCGTCGTGCATGGACCTTCTTCAATTGAAGGTCGTGGTCGATGCAGTCGGTAATTTCTTTTCGAGAGCGGCGCCGGTTACCTAGCTATTCGGAAGCCCTTCGCCAGCGTGCCGCGATCCCTGAGCTCGAGCCGCTCGTCGGGCGGTTTGCTGCTGCAGGGGAGGGGAGCATCACCGCATCGGTCTCCGGAGACGGGCAAATAGACGCTCAAGCCCGACAGCGTCGTGATTGGCTTGACAAGACGTCGTGACGGGCGCCGCACGGGTTCGCTGAGCGCGACCGCGCATGCCGTCGCGAGCATTACTCCGAGGCCGGCAGGCACGAGTTTGCGCAGGCGAACCTCGTTTAGCCGCTCATCCCCCGACGCAGCAACGGAAAGCGCGAGCACCCCAATTGCAACCACCCACAATGGGCCAATTGCAAAACGAACGGCCGGCGCCGTGAAGAGCCAGAACGCCAGGAAAAGCACGGACGGCAGCAGGAAGATGTAAGCACGTGCCGCAGCGGGATTCGTCAGGCGTCTTCGCCGTCGTCGGTTGGCGAAAGCCAACGCGACTCCGAGCGCGAGAGCAAACGCTGCCCCCACGACGTCGCGATCGCGAGCGGTCGCAGCGAGCCATCTCTGAACCCAATCCTGGTTTGCGAGGACTTCGCGCGGATCCATTCCGGGACTCCTGGCCCAGGCGAAAATCCAGTCGGCGTCTGAACGAATGATCGAGGCCGGAGTTCTCCAGTCCACGGGAAGGTATCCGATGGCCGATGGGTAGGCGATGTACCCGCTCAGCATGACACCATGTGCGATCCATAGAACGCCAGCAAGGATTGCCGGCAGGATCATGCGAGCGAGCCGCCGCCCCCGAGCGCTGCTCCCGTGTGCGACGGAAGGAGAGCTTGCAGCCCGCGGCGTCCACCAATTCCACAGTGCCAGCGCGACGGCTCCGACCGCGAAAATCGCAAGGCTCACTTTCACGGTTACTGCAATGGCCATCAGCAGGATTATCTCGAAAACGCGGTAATCCCAGTCCGATTCCGATAGGTTTTCATCGGACGCTCTGCGCTCGGTACCAAGAAGTCGCAACAACTCCGCCGACACCACCACAGTGAGTAGGAATACGACGCCATCCGGCGACATCGACGATGCATACTGTCGCGCCTGCCAAAGCGTTACCGGGACCATCATCGTCTGGAACCATCCAACGGGACCCATTTTCTGCCTGCCCGTCACTGCCGCATGCACTCTCAGAATTCCCTGAACGATCACTGGCAAAAACATGAGGCCCGCTGCAAGGCGCAGCGTGGTGCCATGGATTCTCACGGCGTCGGTGAGCGCAGCGAAAAGGAAGAAGGAGCTGTTCGTTCCGAACCGCCCGTCGACGTTCGCCAGTCCCGGCACTACCGGGTAGGCTTGAGCCCAGCGAACGCTCTGCAGATGGTACAACCCCGTGTCATATTGCCGGTCGGGGCCCACTGCCATAGCGGCAACCGTGAGCCATGCAAGCGCGACGAGCGACGACAGGGCTACTGGATTGCGAAGCGACGGTTGGACTGCGCGCTTCCAGTCTTTCAGTGCAACCGATGCACCAGCGAGCCCCACGATCGTTATAGGCACGAACGCCCAGGCATTAACCGGCATCGCGAGGTGCCAGCCGAGGAGGAATATTATCACCAACCCCCAGCCGATCCACCAATCGAAAAACACGTCGCTTTCGTCCACGACGCGCGAGCGAAACGCGCGGCGCACCAGCGCCCCGACTCCGCAGAAAACGAGAGAGAGGAGGAGCCATGCGGCGGCAAGGACGAGGATCTCCAGCATCAGCCTACCGTCACGCGACATTCAGAATCGCCAACCGGCTTCACTCCTTTTCTGGACCTCGAACGTCAGTGAACGTTTCTGTTGCGGTCGCAACGGCGTCACCTAATATCGCAGTTGTAATGCGCACCCGCCGCAACTTCCTCGTCATCTCTCAGGTTTATCCGCCCGACCCCGCAGCCATTGGCCAGCACCTCGAAGACGTGGCGAAGGAGCTTGTTCGGCGTGGCCACCGCGTCATCGTGTACACAGCGGATCATGGCTACGACGATCCCTCTGCTGCGTATGCACGCCGCGAGACGCGGGAGGGCGTCGAAATCAGGCGCGTTCCGCTATCGTCATTCGGGAAGAGATCGATACCGGTGCGGCTCCTCGGTGGCGGTCTTTTTGTTGCCCAGGTAATACTGCGTGCTGCGTTTACGAGGGGAATCGACGCGATCGTGGTGAGCACTTCGCCGCCAATGGGGTCGTGGGGAGCGACGGTGCTCGGTCTGCTGCACCGAGCTCCGGTGAAATACTGGGTCATGGATGTGAACCCCGACCAGATGGTCGCTCTTGGCGTGCTTGGCCGGCGGTCCCTGGCGGCTCGCGGGTTCGACTTCCTGAATCGCCTGGTTCTGCGCCGCGCTCAGGATGTGATAGTCCTCGATCGTTTCATGGCTGAGCGGATAAACTCCAAGGTGGATGTTTCAGCAAAGCTCGCAGTTCTTCCTCCGTGGCCAGCTGAGGATCCAGCCGACGTCGTTTCTCCGGAGGAGAGCCCATTCAGAGCGGAACACGGGCTCGCTGGGAAACTCGTTGTCATGTACAGCGGCAATCACGGACCTTCCAACCCGATTACTACGATTATCGAAGCCGGGAAGCGTCTCTGCGACGAGCCGCGGCTTGTGTTGCTCTTCGTAGGCGGGGGAGTCGGCAAAAAGGAAGTTGAGGATGCGAACTGCCCCAATATCCGCTCACTGCCTTATCAACCTCGGCAGAACCTGGAGCATTCGCTCGCCGCTGCCGACGTGCACGTAGTGACAGTTGGCGACGAGGTGAAGGGAATCGTGCATCCCAGCAAGGTGTATGGTGCAATGGCGGTAGCTAGGCCTATTCTCCTGGTTGGTCCGGCCGAGAATCACATCGCTGACATTCTGAGTAGCAACGACATCGGCTGGCACGTTCGCCACGGCGACGTGGATGGCGCCGAGCGGCTGCTTCGCGAAATCCTGCGGACCCCTCCGGCAGAGCTGCAGGCCAAAGGCCGGCGTGCCAGGGAGCTAATTGCACGCGATGGGGGCAAGGTCGCCGCGTGTGAGCGAGTCTGCGACGTGATCGAGCGCGGGGTTTGACTGTTCGCGGCCTGCCTCGCCGGGCGCGAACAATCGGGTCTTGCACTTGCGAATTACGGCGCTCCATCTTACCTACGATTTCGCATTCTCATGGGCCGTTCCATTCATTAGACATTTCCAGATTCGGGAGATGACCTTGTCCCAGACTCTGGGGACCAGCATCAGGAAACTTCGTTTGGCCACCGGCGCGTGCTGAACGCCGAGGAACTCTCAGCATGGTTCTGAAGGGCGCGATCTTCATTGCAGCTGCCGCCTTGTTGAGCTGGCTGCTGGCAAGCAGGGTGCGATTGTACGCGCTCGACAAACTGGTGGACATTCCCAACGAGCGTAGCTCTCACTCGTCTCCCACACCTCGTGGGGGAGGTCTCGCTATCGTCATCACGGTGCTGGGCGGAGTGGTCGTAGCCGGCATCATGCGCTGGATTCCTCTTGACTTGACGCTGGCGCTGGCGGGTGGCGGGACGATGATTGCCACAGTCGGATGGATCGATGATCACCGCGATGTCGCGGCGCGCATCCGGTTTGCGGTCCAGGTCGCGGCGGCAGTGTGGGCCATGTATTGGCTTCACGGCATGCCGAGGCTCAGCGTCGGCGTTGCCGGCGTCGAGCTTGGCTTCGTGGGGACGATCCTCGGTCTCCTCGGCATATTGTGGGCGATCAACCTGTACAACTTCATTGACGGCATCGACGGGCTTGCAGCCGGCGAGGCAATCACTACCGGAACGATTGCCGGTCTCATGCTCGCGGCGATGGGCCACCCCGGGCTGGCTCTGATCTCGCTGCTGATAGCGGCGGCAAATCTTGGCTTCCTGCCGCTCAACTGGGCGCCGGCCAAGCTGTTCATGGGTGACGTCGGTAGCGGCACTCTCGGTTACCTCTTCGCCGTTCTATCGATCGCCTCCGAGAACGCGGGCGCCGTACCTGTGCTCATCTGGGTCCTTCTCCTTGGCGCGTTCGTGTTCGATGCGACTGTCACGCTTTTCCGTCGAATCGGCAACGGCGAACGCTGGTACCAGGCGCACCACAGCCACGCATATCAGCGCATGGTACAGGCTGGAAGAAGTCATGCGCAGGTGAGCTCGATGATCCTCGGGATCAATCTAGTGCTCGCCGGTCTGGCGATTGTTGCGTGGCTGCTGCCGTCGTTTTTCCTGATCGCGATTGCGGCGGGGACAATACTTCTGGCCGCCCTTTATCTGTCAGTCGAGCGGATCCGGCCGATGCATGCCCACTAGCGCGGCTGACGGCCGGGATCAGGTGGCTCGACATGCAGCGCAAAAGGGTGTGATCGAGGGCGCGTCGACAACCCGGCGTCGGCGCCAATACACGAATGGTCCGCGCGAGGAGACATCGCTCCTCGGGTTTCTGAACGTTCTGCTCCGGCATCGGCGTGTCATCGCCGTGTGCGCTCTCGTGGGTGGGGTGATTCTTGGCGCAAGCGCGTTGACCTCTCCCAGAATGTTCCACGCGTATTCCTCCTTCACCGTGCGAGGAGCGCGCGCGCCGTCGCAGCTGTCAGCCGTCGCCACACAGCTGGGACTCACTATGGGATCCCTGGATGAAAACCAGTCCCTCGTGTTCTACGGAGACCTGGTGACATCCGGCGTCATTCTCGGGCCGGTTTCCCGAAAGCCATATAAGAGCTCACCGAGAGGGAGCGAGAAGCCACTCGCATCGTTCTTCGGTATCGACGAGAAGAATCCCGACCTCGCAGCGTCGCGAGCCCAGGAGGAGCTCACCTCTCGCATCGCCGTAACACCAATTCCGCGGACGGGAGTCATCCTTGTTCGGGTGCGGGCGGAACGGCCACTGCTGGCGCAGCAGATTCTGCAGAACATCCTTACTGAGCTGGACGCTTACAACCTGACGCTGCGCCGGAAGCGGGCTGTCGCCGAGCGGGAATTCGTTGAAAAAAGACTGTCCGACGTCAGCGTAGCGCTGAGGCAAGCGGAAAGCAATTTGAGCACGTTCCTTCAGATGAATCGGGACTACAGCAGCTCTCCGGTGCTCCGGATGGAATTCGAACGCTTACAGCGCGCTGTTCGGATGCGCCAGCAGATCTATACCGCTGTGGCGCAGTCGTTCGAGCAGGCTAAGGTCGAGGAGATCAGGGATTTACCGACAGTTCTAATAATCGATGAGCCGGAAGCGCGTCGCTCCTCGGAACGGCCGATTGCCCTACGCAGAACGCTGCTGGGACTTATCGCCGGACTTTTTGTCGGGATCGTACTGGCATTCGTGCGTGAGCGGGCCGCTGAGACGCGCGAGGCTGGCACGAGCGCGTACACGGAATATTCTGCGCTCAAGAGGAAAGCGTTCGGAGACCTCGCGCGTCCGTGGGCGCCTTTCGGGCGCCTGTTGAAGGGCCAGACCAGATCATAGCCATCGGGTTTCTGCAACGACAGGTAAGCGCGGCGAATTGACGCGCTAGAAATTCTGCCGGATTGCGAGCACGAAATTCCCGTTGGTTCGATCGGCGAGGAAGTTACGGTCCAGGTCAACGGCAATTGCGGCGCGTGCCATCACGTCGACGGACCCAAAAAACCAGTTCGTTTCGACTCCGATCGAGTTGATCGCCGCGACGGCGCTCGACTCGACGGGTCCCGACCGATACTGCGTGAGAGCCTGATGTGTCACCATGCGTGACACGAACGCCGTCATTCGTCCGGCTGGCGTGAAGCGATCAAACGCCAATGTTTGCGCTCCCCCACTACCCGGGGCGACGTCAGCGCCGAGCAATTGCCCCCGGTTTGTATGCCCCTGGCGCAGAACACCGTGGAGATACACCCGTGCCTGCTCACGCGTTCGAGCACCGGCCGGCGATTGATAGTTGAACACTTCCGCACGCAACACCTTCATCACGCGGGGGGAGAGCCAGGTCTTGCGGAATCCGATATTGACGGTGCCTGCGTGGTCGGGCTCGAGCACCAGGTCGCGCTCATCTCCGGCATAGTCTTCGCGACCGTACTCGCCGTAAACGTCGAAGCCGCTCCCGGGAGGCGCCCACCGGATGAAGATCGACGCGAGCTGGTTGTCTCTGAGATTCGTAATGTCGTCCGGGTCGTCGTCACTGGTTTGAACCTTGAAGAGATTCTCAAACGGCAAACCAAGCACATGTGAGCCAAAGCCCGATGAGTCCCGAGCCGCATGAAAGAACCTCGCGCCGCCGACCTCTAGTCCCGGCGCCCCTCTAGGCTGAAGGCTCGCGACGATACCCGCCATGAATCTTCGTCTACCGGGCTCGGAGAAGCTCCGGAAGTACTCGGGCCCGCCTACTGACGAGTATTCCGACTGCTCGAGCTCCCCATACACCACTCGCGTGTGCAGCCGGGCCAGCCAGAGATTGGCCGGCCGCGAGGTGCCAACAAAAAAATGAGGGAAGCCCGCCGCATTGTTTCCGAGAATGTAGGGATACGTGTCGGTTGGCCCCCACCACTGGTTTGCGGTCGAGATTCCAGCTGCGACTCCGAACCAGTCGAACCGGATTGTGCTCTGGCCGGGGTCGACGCGAGAGTAGGGTAGCGTCCCGTATCGCTGCGGACGATCGAGAAGCAGTGGATACTGGCCGTCAGCAAAGATGAGTCGCCCGCCCAGTCCATTTCTGAATAATGGAAACGACTGGTTCTCCGCGCGGAATGCGACCGGCGCGAGAATGGCCGAAAAAGGTCCCCACCGCGCCGAGAGCCCCGCCTGGAACGAAGTGGTGAGTCCCTTGCCCTGCCACACCGCTCCGTCGTTTCCCCCGTACGCAAACGCGTTGTTGAGATAGAATGAAACGCGGGGGCGAACGTAGTCCCATTGAAACCCAGTCGATTCAGGCTTTCGATTGAGGTCGTACCGTTGGCCCCAGGGGTGTTCGCTGTCCGTCGCTGCCAGCCGGTCAACTTCGGCGAGCGAGAAGCTTCTAATGCTCCACGGATAGCTCTCTGATTTCCCGACCGTCTGAAGATTGCGGAGATAGGTCTCGAGCTCGCTTCCGGCGAACACTTCGCTTCGCCCGCCGACGCTGGTCTGCGCGGACGAGCGTATTGGGCTGATCAGCTGTGCCGCGAGTAGCGCCACCGCAGCGCAATGCAACCCTCGCAGCCATCTCGCTCGGTGAACTGCCGCCGTCCTGGCTGAATGACAGGAAATGCTCATCAGTGGTTGTTTGGGAGGAGGTTTGCCGGGCTGCGGCGGGGCCGCTAGTTTAACGCGAGCTTGCCTCAGGCTGACCGCCGCTAATAATTACCCTCGCGATCGGCCTGCGGCAAGCGGGATCAACTCCGACCGTTGCTTGCTCCGTGGCAACTATCACCCACTCGAAACCCGATGATGCGTCCGTTTCTGCGCTTCTGCTATTTGCTCGTCGCAGTAGCTGGTGTTGCTTTCCCGTTAAGGGTCGCAGGCCAGGCGATCTCCAGCGACAGCGGTGCCCGGGAATCGCTCACGCAGGGCGTGATACTCGTCAGTGGTGATTCGGTAGATCGGCTTCGACTCGCGCAGCTCGAAGGCCGAGCGCCCATAGAAGGCCTGATGCTGCGCTCGACATCCACTCTGATGGACTCGCGTCACAGCGGACGACGCCCCAGAGCTTTCACGATTGTTTTTCCGACTCTGACCTTCGTTAGCAACAGCACCCTTCCATTCGGGCAAAACGACGGAGCATTGTGGGCGGGGAAGGGTGCGAACCAGCGCCTATTGGCTGGATTTACGATGTCCGCGGGACCAGTGCGGCTCATCGTCATTCCCGAGCTCGCTTACTCGTCCAACAACCGCCTGAACATCAATCCCGCCGATCCGCGCTTCGTCCGGCCGGTCCCGCCGGAGCGGAGCCCGTTCTCGTCGCCGTCGAACGTATTCCCCTATTCGATCGACATGCCGTATCGGTTCGGCGGCGATCCGATCACCAGGATCTACCCGGGCCAATCGTCCCTAAACATCAGAGCGGGGCCAATCGAGGCGGGTGCGGCAACGGAGAACAACTGGTGGGGCCCGGCGCTGATCAATCCTATTGTACTGGGCGACAATGCCGCGGGGTTTCCACACGCCTTCCTCCGCACTTCGCATCCGATCAACACCATTGTTGGCAGGCTCGAAGCAAGATGGATCGTCGGGGGGCTCAAGGAATCGGATTTCTTCGACAACAACCCCGACAACGACGTGAGGTCGCTCAGCGCGCTCGGAATCGCCTGGAAGCGAAATGCTGGATCGGGGCTGACTCTGGGGTTTCTGCGGTCGGTGTTTTCAGTCGGGACGGGCTACAGCGACGTCCCGGGCAACGCTTTCGACGTGCTGAAGAAAACCGGTCATCCGAATGCGCGCGCGATCAGCGACTCCACCATGACACCAGGGAGCGACCAGATCTTTTCGCTGTTTGCTCGCTGGGCGTTGCCTCGCTACGGGCTCGAAAGCTACGTCGAATGGGCGAGAGCAGAGTTCCCGGTTTCCCTCCGCGATTTTCTCAAGCAGCCCGAGCACTCGCGAGGCTACACGACCGGCCTGCAATGGTCGAGGCCAATCGGAAGGGATACCCGCTTCCGCGTTCAGGGCGAGGTGACGAACGTCGAGCAGAGCTCCAGTTTCCGCTTCCGGCCGATTGGATCATTCTACACGAGCCGCGCTGTCGTTCAGGGATATACCAATGAAGGGCAGGTGATCGGAGCCGGGATTGGCCCGGGGTCGTCCGCCCAATGGATTGCCGCCGACTATTTCAAGGGTGGCTGGCAGCTGGGCGCCACCGCCGGGCGATTGCGCTTCAACAACGACGCCTTCTTTCTGCGCGGGTACGCGCATCGCTGCGGCCATGACGTCACGACATATCCAGGCATTCGTGCCGCGTACGCGACTTCATACTTCCGGCTGCGCGTCGATTTCGCCTCGGCTACCCGCTACAATACGTTCTTTCAGAATCTGCAAAGCTGCCACAGCAGCGACGGCGAAGGCAGCGATCGCTCGAACAAGTATCTCTCGGTGACGCTTGCGACCTTTGGCTGGTGACCGGTTTTTCGATCACGAACGCGAGCCTGATTCGTAGCTAGAAATTCTGTCGAATCTCCACGGCGAAGTTGGCGTTGGTGCGGTCTGCCAGAAAATAGCGATTCAGGTCGAAGTTGACGCTCATTCGCGCGGCCACGTCGATCGGGCCGACAAACCGCTTCACCTCGCCACCGATCGAGGTAATCGCATCCACCGGATTCTCGATTGCCGGCCCTGACCGGTACGCGATGGGACGAGGGACCTGATGCTGCACTTCGCGGCTCACGAAAGCGGTCATCCGCCCGCTGCTGTTAAAGCGTTCGAACGCGAGTACCTGTGCCGAGCCGCTGCCGGCGCCGACGTTTGCGCCAAGCATCTGTCCGCGTTGCGTATGGCCCTGCCTCAACACGCCATGAAGATAAGTCTGGCCCTGCCCCCGATTGCGTGAGCCGGAAGCACCCTCGTAAGTGAAGACTTCGCCCCGCACCGCATTCATGCTGCGAGCCGAAAGCCAGACCTTTCGAAACCCGATATTGAAGGAAGACGAGTGGTCGGGCTCCAGGATGAGATCGCGCGTGTCGGTTGAATGGTCCTCGCGGCCGTACTCACCGTAGACGTCGAGACCGCGCCCCGGAGGCGCCCATCTCAGGAATACCGTCGCGAGCTGATTCTCTTTCAAAGCCTGCGTCGTGCCCAGCACGAGAGTGTCCGACTGGCTGGGCAGGCCGGCCTTGAGAAGGCCCTGGAATGGAAGCTTGAGGTCATAGGCGGAAAAGGAGAACCCGAGCTCGTCCCTCGTTGCGTGAAAGAAACGCGTCCCGCCGATCTCGAGACCCGGGACTCCGCGAGGCTGAAGAATTCCGACGAGGCCCGCCATGAATCTCTTGGTGCCAGGCTCAGAGAAGCTGGCGAAATAATCCGGTCCGCTAACCGATGAGTAAGGCGACTGGTCCAGTTGCCCGTAAAAAACGCGCGTGTGGAGTTTCGCAATCCAGATATCCGCCGGCTTCGATGTGCCGAAGAAAACGTGCGGGAAGCCCGCCGCGTTGTTGCCGAGGATGTATGGATAATCGTTGCTGGGGCCCCACCAATCGTTCGCGGTAGACAGTCCGGCCGCGACGCCAAAACCGTCGAACCGAAGCCAGCTTTGGCCGACGTCCAACCGACTGTATGCCGTGGTGCCAAAGCGCTGGGGACGATCGATGTAGTTCACCCATACGCCGTCACCAAATTGCAAAAGGCCAGTCTCGCCATTCGCCATCAGCGGAAAAGACTGATTCTCCGCGCGGAACGCGATCGGCGCGAGACTGGCGGAAAACGGCCCCCATCGAGCGGAGAGACCACCCTGTAAAGCTGTGGTGAAACCCTTGCCCTGCCACACCGCCCCGTCGTTGCCGCCGTACGCGTAAGCGCTGTTGAGATACGCGGTGGCCTTCGGGCGAACATAGTCCCACTGAAAGCCGGGGGCTGTCGGCTTCTTCTGAAGATCGTATCGGCCCGCCCATGGATGCGCGCTGTCCGTTGCCGCCAGCTCGTCGATCTCGAGTGGCGAGAAAGCGCGCATGCTCCACGGGTATTCCTGTGATTTGCCCGCGGTTTGCAGATAACGGAGGTAACTCTCCAGCTCGCTGCCGGCGAACACCTCGTTCCTGCCGCCAACGGTCTGGGCCTCGCAACTCGGTGCGAGAGCATGCTGTATGGCGACGAGGAAGAGTGCCGGTGCGAGAACTCGCCGCCCGCGCAAAGCAGTCAGGCTGTGTGCGAAAGCCGCCCTGACAGGCGGGCTGCAAATGCTCATCAGTGTTGGTCTATGTGTGAGGTTTGCCGGGGTTCCGCACCGCCGCTAGCTTAACGCGACATGCCGGCGCATGCGCGAATTATAATTACTTTTGCGCTCAACCGACGGCAAGGAGGAGCTCCGGCCTCCTCTCGCCGCGACGCGACGACAATCAACCATCCCGATTGATACATGATGCGGTTTTTCCTTTGCTTCCAGCAAATCCTTGCCATCGCGATCGGTATCCTCGCCGAGATCGTTCCCATCGCGACCGCTGGATCCCAGGCCTTGAACGTGGCAAGGCCGTCGACCGAGCCGTTCGCGCAGGGAGTCGTAACCGTGAGCGGCGACTCTGTGGAGCGCTTGCGGATGGCCCAGCTCGAGGGACGCGCGGCACCGGGAGGCCTGATGCTGCGATCAACCTCCACGCTCATGGATCCGCGACGAGCGGGAGCGCGACCCAGTCGATTCACGGTCGTGCTTCCAACGGTGAATCTCGTTTACAACAGCAAGCTTCCGTACGGACAGAATGACGGCGCGTTGTGGTCTGGAATTGGCGCCAATGCACGTGTTCTCGCCGGCTTTACGGCATCTCTTGGCCCACTCAGACTCGTTGCAATTCCGGAGCTGGTATACTCGGCGAATGACAGTCTCTCACTGAACCCCGATGACACACGGTTCACGATGCCGTTACACCTGCGGCGTGCCAGGAATCGGTTTTCGATGTCATGGAACCAGTTCCCTTATTCAATCGACCTGCCGTGGAAATTCGGCGACGCCCCTGTCAGGAGACTCTACCCGGGGCAGTCTTCGGTGACGCTGAGCGGGGGACCGGTCGAAGTAGGCTTCGGGACGGAGAATGAGTGGTGGGGACCGGCTCTCCGGAATCCTATAATCATGAGCGACAACGCACCCGGCATGCCCCATGGGTTTCTGCGCACATCGCGGCCACTCGACACGCGGCTTGGCTTGTGGGAGGCACGATGGATTGTCGGCGTGCTTCAGGAGTCCAACTGGTGGACCAAGTTCACCGAGGAGGATGATCTCAGATCTCTGAGCGCGATTGCCGTCACGTGGCAGCACAGTGCCGAGTCCGGCCTTACGCTCGGCTTCCTGCGTTCGGTGTTTTCAGTTGCATCGAGTTACGGTGATGTCGCAGGAAACCTCTTTGACTTCATCAAGAACACCGGGCACCCGAACGCTCGCGCGGTGACTGACGGAACGATGGAGCCGGGAAAGGATCAGCTTTTTTCGCTGTTCGCGCGGTGGGCGCTGCCGGCCTATGGTTTCGAAAGC
Source organism: Gemmatimonadaceae bacterium (assembly GCA_035633115.1). Lineage (NCBI taxonomy): Bacteria > Pseudomonadati > Gemmatimonadota > Gemmatimonadia > Gemmatimonadales > Gemmatimonadaceae > Gemmatimonadaceae bacterium. Next base: position 214,532 of record DASQFN010000047.1, read on the forward strand.
TACGTCGAATGGGGCCGGGCCGAGCTACCGGTATCGCTCCACGATTTCCTCGACATGCCGAACCACACACGGGGTTACACGGCCGGCCTGCAATGGGTTCGGCCCGTCGGAACGGATTCGCACGTGCGGCTTCAGGGTGAGGTCACCAACGTAGAGCAGAGTTCTACGTGGCAGTACCGGCCGATCGGCTCGTTCTACACCAGCCGCTCCGTCTATCAGGGTTATACGAATTCAGGGCAGATGATTGGATCGGGTATCGGTCCGGGCTCGTCGGGCCAATGGATAGCGGCGGATTACTACAAAGCGGCATGGCAGTTTGGCGGCGAGCTCTCCCGAACTCGATTCAACAACGACGCGTATTATTTGCTGCCGTTCCCCGCCGCCTACGTTCAGAACTGCGCGCACGATGTAAGCTTCTATCCGGGGATACGCGCGGCCTACTCCGGCCGACAGTTCCGGGTACGCGCGAACTTTTCACCGGGCACGAGATACAACACTTTTTTTCAGAACAGAGAAAGCTGCTTTGACGGCGCTGGAAGCGACCGCACAAACAATAACCTGTCGGTAACGCTGTCGACCTTCGGCTGGTAGCCGACGCAAGGATCGCGGGTTTTTTCCGTTCCCCTCCAGCCTCGGCGTAATTCCACTTGTGATCGAGCGGATGCAGGGGGATATTCGACGGCAGACTGCAGTGCGTCGAAGGGCCATGCACAGGATGAGATGAAAGAACCCGTCATATACCGCGAGTCGCTCCATCGTAATGAAGAGGCCGTCTCCCTGCTTGCGGTGGGGAGTGCGCTGCTTCGCTACCGCCGTATGATCATCGTCCTGAGCCTGCTTTGCGCTGCGGCTGGACTCGCGTCGGGTTTGCTCAGCAGGCGTGTCTATTCGGCGCGCGCGACTTTCATCCCGGAAGAACCCGACAAGCAGGCACTCTCCGGGCTGGCAATGGCCGCTGGCCAGTTCGGAATCAAGATCCCGTCCGGCGGCGAGAGCGGGTGGGGCCCGTCCATCTATGTCGAGCTGCTGAAGACTCGTGAATTGCTGGAGCCTATCGCCGCGGACACGCTCGTCGTGCCTGAGGAAAGCGGGCGTCGCATGGCTATCGCGGACCTTTTCCGCGTCAAACCCGGCGTCCCTCCGCTGAGGCTCGAACGTACCGTGCGCGCACTGAGGAAAAAGCTGATTGTGGAGGAGGACAAGAAGATCGGGGGAGTGAAGCTGACGGTTGCTACGCGATGGCCAAGCGTGTCGTTCGCCATCGCGAACCGCCTCGTGCGCGGGGTCAACCAGTTCAACCTCGAGTCACGCAAGACACAAGCGGGCGCCGAGCGCCGTTTCGTCGAGGCGCAGGCGATCGAGGCCGAGCGAACCCTTCGCGACGCGGAGAATCGACTGCAGTTATTTCTCCAAAGAAACCGCGGGGGACTGGCCGGCTCGCCTGAGCTACAGCTGGAGCGGGATCGCCTGCAGCGCGACGTTACCCTGCGGCAACAGATGTACACCTCACTCTTAGAGAATCAGGAAGAGGCCAAGATTCGTGAGGTCCGCAACACGCCGGTGATAACGGTGATCGAGCAGCCCAAGCTCCCCGTGCTCGCCGAGCCTCGCAACTCGGTGACGAAGGCCCTCCTCGGTGCGCTCGCCGGCGCCGTGCTCGGAGTGATCATCGCGTTTCTCTCGCAGCGAGTGGCAGGAGCCCGCACAGCTTCGTCGCAGGAGGCGACGGAGTTCTTCGAGCTGGTCGACAAGGCGACGCCGCGGTTCCTTCGCCGCGGCTGATAAGCCGAATGGGCAGGGAGCCGCACTGGCTCACGGGTTCGATCTGGAACCTGCTGGGAACCGGCGTCCCTTTTGGATTCGCCATCGTATGCATGCCCCTCCTCCTCCACAAGCTGGGGCCTGACAGGTATGGGCTTCTCCTTCTGGCCTGGGGTGTCGTAGGGTACTTCAGCCTCTTCGATTTTGGTTTAGGCCGGGCGATTACGCAGCTCGTTGCACGGGCCTACAGCGTCTCCGCCGCCGAGGCGATCCCCGTAATCGCGACGGGCGTGCTCGCTCTGGGTGTCTTCGGCACGGTCGGAGGGCTGATACTCTACGGTTCGGCGCCTTACATCGAGGACGTAGGACGAATTCCTCCGGCGCTTAGAGAGGAGGCGATCCAATCGGTGAAGGTGCTCGGGGTGGGATTGCCTTTCGTGATCGTCTCAGCGGGCCTGCGTGGCGCGCTCGAAGGGGTCTTCGATTTCGCCTGGATCAATCTCATACGAATTCTGCTTGGGATTGGAACGTACCTCGTGCCAGTGCTGGTAATCCTGCTGGCGGTTCGGCTGGACTGGATTTGCGGCGCCCTGGTTCTCCTTCGGGTACTAGGATGCATCGCGTACTACGTCCGCTGCCGGATCTTTTTCAGCCTGGAGGGTGCTCCGAAGCTCATCAACGCGATGGTTGCGAAACGGCTCATGGGTTACGGAGGATGGATCACCCTCTCGAATCTGATGAGCCCGATCATGGCTTATCTTGATCGCTTCCTCGTCGCCGGAGCGATCTCCGTGGCACTGGCCGGCTACTACGCCACGTCGCAGGAAATCGTAACGAAACTTCAGATCATACCGGGCGCTGTCGTCGCAGTTCTGTTCCCGGCCATCTCGAGAAGCCACGAGTTATCTCCGGAACGGGCCGGAGACATTTTCTTCCGTGGTACCCAGTACGTGACGTTCGCCCTGCTCCCATTGGCCGCGGCCCTCATTCTTTTCGCGCGAGAAGGCCTCGGGCTCTGGTTCGGTGACGAGTTCGCTACCCAGTCATACCGGGTCGCGCAGATTCTGACTGTTGGCTCGTTCATCAACTGCCTGGCATTCAATCCATTTTTCTTCCTGCAGGGAATCGGTCGTCCCGACATCACCGCCAAGATACATGTGATCGAGCTTCCGGTTTATCTCCTGCTTCTGTGGTTGCTGATGACACGCTGGGGCGTGACGGGTGTCGCACTCGCGTGGAGCCTCCGCATGGTGCTGGATCTCACGATTCTTACGTATGCCACGTCGCGTCAGTCTACGGTTATGCGCGAGATCATTGGACGCGCGGTGCCCCGGTTCCTCTGGCCCATCGCCGCGCTGACCTCGCTCATTCTCATTCAATCCCTCGCGATGAAAAGCCTGGCTATGCTCGCCGTTGCGGCCCTGAGCACTTGGGCACTCTGGACCGAGTGGCAATCCGGGCATATCGTGCTTGTCGACGCGCAGAAGCCGTAGCCGCATGGATCGTCTCGATCTCGGTGTGGTTGTCCTGAACTGGAATGGGCTTCAGGACACGCTTGGGTGCCTCGCTTCGATCTATGAGCAGAAGGCAATACCCGCATATGTGGTACTCGTCGATAATGGTTCGTCTGATGGCTCCGTTGCCGGAGTCATTGCATGGCTGCACGACCACCCACGACTCAGTGCAAGGGAGAGCCACGAAGACAGCGCTTTGGACTCCCGCGGTATGCGTGAGTTTGCCCTGCAGGAGAGACAAAACTCCGACGCCAGGGATGACGAAACCGGAGGATGTCACCGTTTCGTCATCATCGAGAACCGGAGAAACCTGGGGTTTTCTGCCGGGACCAACGTCGGCATCCGGTTTCTATTGCGCCGGGTTGTGAAGTATGTGCTTCTGCTGAACAACGATACCTGGCTGGCATCCGACGCCTTCGCGATCCTCGTGGCCGGAATCGAGCAATCGCCCGAATGTCAGTCCATGGTCCCTCAGATCAGATACGCCGGCGAGCCGAACCGGGTCTGGCAGTGCGGCGCTGAATGGAGCTGGTTCGGCACCCCTCGCTACCACTATGCTGAGGCGAATGTCGGCGCTCTGGAGGGCCGGGCACCGTTTGAGGTCGAGATGGTGTCAGGATGCGCGCTGATCATCCGATCATCATGGCTCGAGACTCACGGCATACTCACAGAGCGCTTTTTTTTTGGCGAAGAGGATATCGACCTGTCTTGGCGCATGAGGGCAACAGGCAGAGGAAGCATGTACTGCTGGCCACAGGCGGTTATCTATCACAAGGTCGGAGGCTCCCTCACAAAGCGAAGCGAGATTGGCCTCCTGCCCAAGGTCTATCTCGGCTATCTCAACCGGATGATTTTCCTGAGGGAGGCGTGGGGCAAGGGTTATCGATGGCAGGCACGGCGGATGGTCGTGCACACGTATTTCATCTGGATGATGATCTTCAAAATGGGACTTGCGCCTTCCGATGCGATTCGAGTTGTCAGGGATTTTGCGCGCGATTCGGTTGAGAAAAATGGCGTGGACGCTGAATTCTTCTCATACCTGATGAACGAGAAGTTCAAGGACGCGAGATGACTTACGCGGGATTCGTTGTCTTGCTCAGCTTCGCTGTGATGTTCTCGAACCACGAGAAACGGCTGTGGGGGTCGGGCAAAACGCCCTTTGCCTTTGTCGTCTACCCGTTTCTCGGGCTCCTCTTCATCGCGGTCTTCATCGCGCCAAGCATGGGATTTCGGACGCTCCATGTCGAGACAATCCTGGTGATCGGGCTGTTCTTCGCTCTGTTCGCGGTCGCGTCCGTTTCGCTGGCTCGGATCGCCGGAGAGAGGGCGCGGGCGCCTTCACGGTTGGAAGCCCTGGGTGCGAGGCCTTCATCGGCCGGAGACGAACACACCGTGACGAACCTCGAGTTTCTCGTACTGGGCGGCGTCTTTCTCCTGGTCTTTGGTGCGAGCATAGCGAGCCGCGGAATCGGAGTCGTGGAAAAAGGAATGCTTGGCGTTGGCGGATTCGAGAGCCACCTGATCGGGCTGGGTGTCGCTTATTTCGTAGTTGCAGCATCGCAGGTCGGCGGCCCGCGTGTGGTCCGGACTGCTTTCGCGCTCCTCGTGCTCTGGATTCTTGCCATCAATCAGGTCAAGTACCTGATCTTTGTTCCATTCGCCGGAGCGCTGCTGTATCGCTGGGTGTCGGGACAGTTGACGACATGGAAGGTTGTTCTCCTTGCCGTAGGCGTGCCGCTCATGCTCGGAGTTGCGGTATACGCGTACTTCGGCGTCTCAGCTGCCGTCTCCGGCGTAGCGCTTACGTCCGCACTCGTCACCAAATTGACCTGGCACCTGATCGGGTATGTCGTAGCGGGTATAATCGGCCTGGACCAATTGCTGCTCGAGATGCAAACGGTCGCATTCGGCGGGCGCGGATTGGAGTACGCATTCGCGCCGCTCGTGAACATCGCTCGCTTTGTTGTTGGCGCCGGTGAATACGTGAACACGGTCAACCCACTCTACCTGATCATTCACTCGAGCGATCTGATCGATTCCAATGTCTACACCGTGTTCGGTTCGTTGCTCTACCGCGCTGGCTGGGTAGGCGCGGTTTCGATTACGCTGACGTATGCGCTTGTCTCCTATTGGATCTGGACACGCTGGCGCATGCGCGAAAGCGCACTTGCGTGCGCTGCTGGAACATGGTGGATGGCCCCACTGCTTTTCACATGGTTTGATCCGTACTTCACGTCTTTTTCGGTCCTCGAGATAATGGTAATCCTGTCTCTCAGAGGCAGCGTGCGCATACCTCCGCTGTTGAGGCGCGCTCCCCGCGCTGCGGCAGAAACAAGTTCGGCACCCGCGTAGAGAAATGAAGCGAGCCGATGCGAGGAGCAACGGTCGCCTCACAATCTGGATATTGCAGACCGGTGAGCCGTTGCACCTGGATCCTGGAGATGCCCGGCCGATGCGCGCGATGAATCTTGCCAACGCGCTGGTGGACGCCGGCCATCGTGCCGTCGTCTGGAGCTCGGCCTTCTCGCACCAGGATCGACGGCAACGCTCGCTCGCGCCGGAGACAACGGTCATTTCCGAGAACCTCGAGTATCGCCTCATCCCCAGTCCCGGATACGACCGCAATATTGGCCTCGGCCGGCTGTGGGATCATGCAGTGCTCGGAGTGAATCTGCGTCGAATGCTCCGCGATCAAGTCGATTTGCCGGATGCGTGCTTCATCGGGTACCCGCCCATCGAAACGGCGTCGGTCATGGCGCGCTGGCTGAAAAAGAGAGGCGTGCCGACTCTGCTGGACGTCAAGGACCAGTGGCCGACACTGTTTCTCGCTTCAGTGCCACGACCGTATAGAGCAGTCGGCAGGATTGTCCTGTCGCCCTACTATCTCAGCGCCAGGCGCGCGATGAGAGACGCAACGGGGATTTCGGCGATGGCTGAGAGCTTCCTCGAGTGGGCCCTCCTGTTTGCGCGGCGCTCTCGATCCCCATACGACGTCGTGGTGCCGCTCACGAGCCCAAGGAACGAGTCAGGGGAAGCTGATCTTCTCGAGGCTGGCGAATGGTGGGCGGCCCGCGGCGTACGCGACGACGGCACCCCCAGGTTCTGCTTCATCGGCAATCACACTCGGTCTTTTGATTTCAATCCAGTCGCCGCGGCGGCCAGGAGCCTGGCTGAAGATCACGTGGACTGCGATCTGAACATTGCCGGCACCGGCGAATCCTCTGCCGACTGGCAGAAGGCCGCAGCCGGACTGCCAAACGTAAGGTTTCCGGGATGGATCAATCCCGCGCAGGCCCGTGTCCTGGCGCGCCTCTGCAGTGGCTTTCTCGCGCCGTACATCGGCTCGGACGACTTCGAGAGGAGTGTACCAAACAAGGTGATCGATGCTCTTTCACTGGGACTTCCGATTGTCACTTCGCTACGGGGCGAGGTAGCCGCCCTGATCGATCAATTCGGCGTCGGATTGCGCTACGGGACGGATTCGAATCGAACTCTCCATGATTGCCTGACCCTTCTAATCGAAGATCGGCCATTGCAGCGGCGCATGTCTCGCAACGCGCTCGCGCTGTACGATGAGCGCTTCTCGTATGAGAGAGTTTATGGAGCCGTGGTGGCGCATCTGGAAGATCTTGCCGCCGCCGCCCACCACACGGCCTGAAGGTGGACGACAAGGCCGAAGAGTTTCGGCGTTATGAAGAGGTCGCGCGGCAAGCGCTGGAATCAGCGGGGCCGATGGTACCGCAAAAGCTGGGAGCATCCGCTGTCGCCCCGGAACTTCGTACGCCTTACATCTATTACGAGCAGCGGATACATGAGCTGGTTTCGCCCGCTCATCGAGTCCTCGAGCTGGGTGCAGGCTCGGGGTTGCACACTGCCGCACTCGTCCGGACAGGCGCGCACGTAACGGCCAGCGATATCTCACCCAGCGCTCTGGAGCTGCTCCGGCGCAGGCTTGCCGCGCTCGCCCCCGAGCGACTGATCACGCGAGTAGCTGACATGGAAGCACTGCCCTTCGAATCCGGCTCATTCGACGTCGTCGCCTGCGCAGGTAGTCTGAGCTACGGGGAGCCAGGTCTCGTGGATGCAGAAGTAAGAAGAGTGCTGAGAGACGGCGGCACGTTCGTCTGCGTTGACTCTCTCAACCACAACCCTGTATATCGGCTGAATCGCTGGCTGCACTACACTCGAGGGGAACGAACCATGAGCACGCTCCTCCGGATGCCGGATGCACGTCGCATCGAAGCGATAGGGCAACACTTCCAATCCGTAGAGGTACGCTACTTTGGTGCCCTCACGTGGACGATGCCTCTGCTCAGACGAGTGGTCGGGAGCACTCGTGCGACACGGATCTCGGTTGCTGTTGACCAGCTGGTGAACGTAAAACGCTCGGCATTCAAGTTCGTGCTGGTCGCACAGGGACGCCGCTAGCATCCAGATTGTGCCCACCGACAGATAGAGTGGCTAGTCGGGGGAGACCTGCTCACGATTACGGAACTCACGTCCGAGAATCTCCGCATAAACCTGAATGACCGCATCGCGAATCCGATTCGAGTCAAGCTCTGCGATCTTTTCCCGTCCATTCGAGCGGTTCGCTGAGTTGATGATTCGCTCTGCGGCCGATGCAATAGCCTGCGGATCGCGCGCAACGATCTCCACTCCGGTCACGCCGCTCGTCCTCTCCTTCACGTCACCGACATCCACGCTTACGATGGGAAGATTCGATGCAAGCGCTTCCTTGACGATGTCAGGCGAACCCTCGAAGTCACTCGTCACCATAAGACAGTCGGCGGCGTTCATGTACAGGGGAAGCTCCTGATGGGGCGTTCTGCCATCAAGAACATGCATGCGGACCGTCGGAACGCGCTGGCGAAGCAGACCAACGGCTTGTTCGGCCAGATCGAGCCTCTTTACCTCCGGACTGAGCCCTGCGTTGAACAGGACCACCGGATCATTGAAGCTCCATCCAAGCTTTTCACGCGCCTCGATGCGGCCTGATGGCTTGAATGCATCCAGATCCACCCCAGTCGGAATTACGTGCGCATTGGGATGCTCGAACCAGAGCCTCGACCGGAGCTGGCGGCTGACGAGAATCACGCCTTTGGCGGATTTTGCCGCTGTATTGGACAGAATGTTCTGAACAGTGTTCCGGATCCACCCATCGGCGGGCGACGGGTTGAGGTCGCTTCCCCTGAAGGTGATGATTACCGGGACGTCCGCGGCTAGTACGGTGGCAAATGCTGTCATCGTGCCGAAATGAGCGTGGACGATGTCGGGATGGAACTCCCGGATCCGGGATCGGATCGACAGGATCTGCCTGAAGAGCACATCGGGACGAATCGAGGATCGAAACGGAAAGACTGCTGTCGAGACGCCGCTCGCGGCTATCCGATCGATCTCTGAATGAGCGAATACCATCGAGGCCGTCCCCGCGGGTCCCTGCGGAACGACATACAGAACTCTCAAAGCTGTTCGCTCGATGCTGATGGAAGTGTGGATCGGCCGCTGATAGCTCGTATTCTGCTCTGTCAGGCCACGATCGTGCGACTGATGACGATCCGCTCTGCACCTGGTGGTGGGGCAGTGGGCAGCGGTGCAGTTCGAGGAATCACTCTTAGAAGTGTTTCGTCCGCACCAAGAGACGCGGCAATTCGTGCCACACCCAACAGGCCGGCATTGCGATCGATCGCGGCGACGATCGTCAACCAGAGAATCCGCAGGTCGAGCGCGACACGCCGCGGCCCGTCGACGTACACCAGCCCGAGCCTCGATTTCCACGGCCGAATGATCTGGTTGTAGCGTAGATCCGGATCGTCACTGCCGCGAAGAATTTCGCCCTCATCAGCGAACACTATGGAAGCGAGGTCCGTGATCCCCGGCCGGATACTCAACAGCCGCTTCTCTTCGGCGGTGTAAAGCGAGGTTTCGCGTTCGACATTCGGGCGCGGGCCGACGAGCGACATGTCGCCGCGCAGCACATTCCATAGTTGTGGGATTTCGTCGAGCTTGAACCGGCGGATAAATGCTCCGAGGCGCGTTATCCGAGGGTCGTCGCCGGCCGTAGAGTCGACTCCTGAGCCGTCGGCGCGGATGACCATCGAGCGGAACTTGACCATCCTGAACGGACGGTCACCGCGCCCGGCTCTGGTCGCAACGTACAAAGGAGAGTGATAGTCCTGCAGATAAATCGCGATCGAAAGCACGGTGATCAGCGGCGACAGCAATATGAGCCCGGCGCCGGCGGCTGCGATGTCCAGCGCCCGCTTCATTCGAAAGTTTCTTGCTGCGCTCCCACAAGCGCGAGGGCGCGCTGTACGATGTAGTCGACGGTTGGATAGTAGCTCCGCTCGAGCGGATTACTCGTCGGCGCCGGGGCGTCGGGCAGCGTGACTCTCCGCGGGGCCGCGCGCATCACGCGTGGATCCAGTGCCTCCGCGATCGACGCGATTACCTCCGCCGCCATTCCACAGCTGCGCCAGTCGCCGTCTACCGCCAGCAGCCGTCCCGTCTTCTTCACGGACGAGATGATCAGTGTCGCGTCGAGAGGATTGAGAACTCTGAGGTCAATCACGTCACACTCGATCCCGTTCGCGCTGAGGCGTGCGGCAGCTTCCCGGCAGAGATGCGCGCTATAGCTGCAGCCAACGAGAGTGAGATCGGCGCCGGTGCGTGTCAGACGCGGCCCTTCCTTCGCGAGGTTTCGCTCCTGAATCGGCGGGAGCTCCTCTTCCAGTCCATACAGCCATCTGTCGTCGAGATACAACACAGGGTCGTCCGAAAGGACGCTGGCAATCAGCAAGTCGCGTGCGTCGGTCGGCGTTGAGGGCATCACCACCCGCAGTCCGGGAATGTGCGCGAACCAGGATTGCAGCGACTGCGAATGCTGCGCACCTTGCTCGCCACCGCGATTGATGATGGCGCGGACGGTGATAGGCGCCGATACCTGTCCTCCGAACATCGACCTCCACTTGGCGGCTTGAGTGACAATCTGGTCGACCGCCAGCAGCATGAAATCCACGCGCGGGTGAATCACTATGGGGCGATAGCCACAAAGGGCCGCTCCGAGCGCCGCGCCGGTGCAGCCAAGCTCTGAGACGGGCGTGTCGATCACGCGCTCGCGGCCGAACTGGCTGTCGAGGTCCGTCATCGAATTGCCGACGTACCACGGGCTCCACAAGCCCTGGCCGATGGCAAAGACCTCGGAGTGGTTCGCAAGCAGATGCTCGAAGCCGTCGCGAATGGCGGCTCCGTAGCCGGTCGTTACCGCGGCCTTGTTCAATGCTTGTTCGCCATCGTGCCGCTGTACACGCGGCTGAGCAATGCCTTGGCGGGCGGATAGCCGTCGTGAGTTGCAGTGGACCACGCCTCCTCGACGACGACGTGCGCCTCCGTCCAGAATTGCTTGAGCTGCTGGCGGTTCAGCGCGTTGATCTCCTCGAGTGAAACGGCAAGCCGGCTGATGGGATCGCGCAGCTTCCACGCGGCAAGGTCGTCCTTCCGCTTTACTCCCACGTCCTCGTCTTCACGGTGGCCGACGTGACCTCTCCAGCGATAAGTAACGAGCTCGAGGAACCTCGGCCCGTCGCCCGCGCGAATCGCCGCCACGGCTTCGCGTGTCACGGCCCGAACTGCGGCGAGGTCATTCCCGTCCGCGCGGGCCCACTCGATTCTATGTGCTTCGGCGTATCGGCACACTGAAGCATCCGGCTGGCGAAGCGCTATGTGCAGGTGGCTCGAGAAAAAATTGTTCTCGCAGACGAAGAGCACGGGAATCTTCATGAGCGCGGCAAGATTCATCGACTCGTGAAAGACTCCTTCCTCGGTGGCTCCATCACCGAAGAACGACACGGCCATCGCGCCATTGCCGTCCATTTTTGCGGCAAGGCCGGCACCGACGGCTATCGGAATCGTTGCGCCGACGATCGGCACCGTTCCATAAAGACCGTTTGGAATGTCGATCAGGTGCATCGAGCCGCCCATTCCTCGACTAACGCCGGTGTCCTTTCCCTGAACCTCGGCCAGGAGTCCGTGAGGCGAGCCGCCAAGCGCAAGGAAATGACTGTGGGAGCGATGTGCGCCAAACACCCTGTCACCCTGCCGGACGTAACTGGCGACGCCGACTGCCGGCGCCTCCTGGCCGATTGCGAGGTGGCAGGGGCATTTCACGACGCCCTGGGACACCATGTCACCGATTTTCTCTTCGACCACGCGAATGAGAATCATGCGCTGGAGACCCGCGAGAAGAGCCTCCGTGTCCTCGGCGTCGATCGCCAACGGCTCATGGAAATGATCGGCGCTGGCGAGCATGCCGAGGGAAGCAGCGTTGCGCTGGATCAGAGAGTCCACACTAGCCATGGAACTTCCGGATGCGGTCGCAGATGTACTCGACCTCCTCGTTGGTGAGCGAGGTATTCATTGGCAGCAGGAAACAACGTGTGAACAGTCTGTCCGTATATGGGAGATTTGCATCTGCGAGACCCAGGCCATCGAACTGGTGCACGGGCTTGCCGGCCCACTGGACGATCGTGCGAATACCGTCATCTTCCAACTGTTTACGCAGGTCGTCGCGCCTCCCCGATTCAACCTCGTAGTTCTGGTAGACATCGAAGTGGTCCGGGTCGTCGTCGGGCCCGGGCGGAAGAACGAGATCTTCCAGGCCCTCCAGACCCTCGCGATAACGTCGCGCAATGTCGCGTCGGCGCTCGATTTCGAACTCCAGCTGCTGGAATTTCACATTAAGCACCGCTGCCTGGAGATTGTCCAGGCGCGAGTTCAGGCCCCATGTTATGACAAGGCCGTTCTCATCGCGTCCGTGGTCCCGAAGCAGGGACATTTTTCGTGCCACACTCGAGTCGTTGGTCGTAAGACCGCCGCCGTCTCCGAAGCATCCCAGCACCTTGGCCGGGTAGAAACTGAACTCGGCGGCAAGGCCGAATGTACCAGCGTTGCGACCCTTGAACTTCGAGCCGAGTGCCTGAGCCGCATCCTCGATGATTGCCAGTCCGTTACGATCGGCAATAGCCTGGAGCGCATCCATGTCGCACGAGCGCCCGTTGAGCTGGACCGGCATGATCGCGGCACTTCTCGGCGTGACGGCAGCGGCCGCCGCGGACGGATCGATCATGTGATCCGGGCCGCACTCGACCAGAACCGGCGTTGCGCCGGCGAAATGGATGGACGCGGCGGAAGCGACGTAGGTGTGCGACGGCACGATGACTTCGTCGCCAGGCCCGATTCCAGCGGCGCGCAGCGCAATGATGAGCGCGTCAGTGCCGTTCGCTACGCCCAGTGCGTGCTTTGCGCCAGTAAAGCCGGCAAGGGCGGTCTCGAATTCCACCAGGTCGCTCTGGAGGATGAACGCTCCGCGGTCCATTACCGACGTCATGGCCTTCAGGATATCCTCACGCTGTTGAGCGAACAGGTGTGGATACCGGAAGAACGGGATCGACATCTTGGCAGGGGCGACTGAGGTCATGCGACTCGGGTTGGTTCGGAACGCAAAAAAGCGTCCTTCCGGTTCACGGCGAACCGCAGTGAAAGTGCCAACTCATTGTCCTTGCGCAATCTACAGACCCAGGGAGCGCCGGTGCCAGTGTCACGCCAACGCCGCGGTCATGAGTGCCGCTCGAAGTGCGCCGGATTCGCCAGATACCAATCGACAGTCTTTCGGATTCCCGATGCGAACGTCTCGCGTTGTTTCCAGCCAAGTTCCTTCTCGATCAGTGAGCAGTCGATCGCGTACCTGAAGTCGTGCCCAAGCCGGTCGGTTACCGAAGTCAACAGATCTGCATACTTCCCGCGGGCGCGTGGACGCATCTCATCGAGAATGCCGCATATCTCCGTCGCGATGTCGATATTCCGGCGCTCGCTCTGCCCGCCGATGAGATAGGTCTGCCCGTCGCGGCCGCGCCGCACGACGGTATCGATCGCCTCACAGTGGTCAGCTACGTAGAGCCAATCGCGAATGTTCAGTCCGGCGCCATAAATCGGAATCGGCTTTTCAGCCAGCGCCGACCGAATGACCGTCGGAATGAATTTCTCCGCGTGCTGGTACGGCCCGTAGTTATTCGAGCAGTTCGTCATCGTGATGGGCAGGCCATACGTGTGATGGTACGCGTTTACGAGATGATCGGACCCTGCCTTGCTCGCCGAATACGGAGAGTTCGGAGAATACGGCGTTCGCTCGTTGAACGGTGGCTCGCCTTCCTGGAGACTGCCAAAAACCTCGTCCGTCGAGACGTGGTGAAACCGAAAGTCGTTCTTTGTGGCGTTCGACAGCCACGCCTCGCGTGCTACCTCGAGAAGAGTGAATGTGCCAACCAGATTCGTCTCGATGAATGCCGCTGGCCCCGAGATGGATCGGTCGACGTGCGATTCGGCGGCAAAATGCACAACCGTGTTGATCGGACGCTCCCGGATCAGCTCGTCCACCAGCTCGCGATCGGTGATGTCGCCCTTCACGAAATCGTGGCGCGGGTCGTCGATCACAGTTGAAAGATTGTCGAGCGAGCCGGCGTAGGTCAGCGCGTCGAGCGTGGTGACGTGGACCTCGGGGTCCGTCCGCAGAACATGTTCGACGAAGTTCGCACCGATGAAGCCTGCTCCTCCCGTGACCAGCATCGAGCGAGGTGTATGGCCTGTCATGCGCGCGTGGCTGTTTCGGCTAGTGTCAGGCTGATCGTGTCGCGTAATGCGTCGCGCCAGGGTCGCGCCACGACTCCAAAGCGTTCAGCGAAGCTTTCTGTGTCGAGCACGGAATACCCCGGCCGCCGCGCAGCCGTCGAATAATCACTCGTCCTGATAGCGACAAGCCGAGGCAGGTGGGTTTCCCCTCTGGTCGATAGCTCTTCGAGAATCGCCTTGGCAAAATCGAACCAGCTTGTCTCACCCGCGTTGGCAAAGTGATATGTGCCCTTGATGGGCGAGTGTTCGGCCACCGAATCTGCAACCACAAGGAGAGCGTCGGCGAGGTCTGCCGCCGACGTTGGACGTCCAATCTGATCGTCCACCACGCGCAGCTCATCCCGCTCGGCGGCGAGCCGCAGAATTGTCTTCACGAAATTCGCCCCGCGATGGCTGAACACCCACGACGTCCTGATGATGACGTGGCGGGGTGCATGTTCACGGACGGCGTCCTCGCCGGCGAGCTTTGTCTTTCCATACACACCTAGCGGGGCAGTCGGCGCATCCGGCGTATATGGGATTCCCTCATCCCCGCCGAAAACATAGTCGGTGGACAGGTGAATGACTGGAAACCCGGCCGCGCTGGCTGCGCGGGCGATGTTGCGCGTGCCATCGATGTTGACGGCCGCAGCCTGCTCCGGCTCCGACTCCGCGCGGTCAACCGCGGTGTACGCGGCGCAGTTGATGATCGCATCCGGACGGCATGCTCGAACCGCCGCCTCGACGGCAGCTGCGTCCGTGATGTCCAGCTCGGCTCGCGAATAGGGGAAAACTGCCCAATCAGCGCGTTGCGCGCGCTCGCTCACTTCGGCGCCTGTCATTCCACTGGCACCCGTGACCAAGAGTCGCCTCATCTAGGTGACCGGCAAGTCAGAGCGGTCACTCGTTATTGGCGCGTACGCTGCGTCCTTTGGCGAAAGAAGCGGCTCGTGAATTGGCCACTCGATTCCAATCAGTGGATCATTCCACACAATCCCTCTGTCGTCGGTCGCTTCGTAGGGAACCGTGCATTTGTAGATCACGTCGGCCACTTCCGACAACACGCAGAACCCATGGGCGAAGCCCTCGGGCACCCAGAGCGACGCAAGGTTTTCGTCGCTCAGCTCCACCCCGACCCATTTTGCGAAGGTCGGAGAACCGCGCCGGATATCCACCGCAACGTCGAAGATCTTTCCGCGCGCGACGTGAACCAGCTTTCCCTGTGGATGGTCCAGCTGGTAATGAAGTCCCCTGACGACAGACTGCGCCGACCGGCTGTGATTGTCCTGCGCGAAATGCTGCGGCAAAGGGGTACCCGCCAGACGGCGGGCGCTGAAAGTCTCCAGAAAGTATCCGCGCTCATCGCGGAAAACCTGTGGATCCACGAGCAGCACTCCGGGCAGCGAAGTCTCGCGAACCTTCACCTGACAGGCCTCAGCTCGTCGAGCAGCGATCTCAGATATCCAGCGTACGCGCTCGATCCCAAGCCGTCGGCCAGCTTCAAAAGCCCATCCTCGTCAATGAATCTCATGCGATAAGCAGCTTCTTCGGGTGAGCCGATTTTCAGTCCCTGTCTCTCTTCGACGACCGCGACGAAGTTCGACGCTGCAAGAAGCGCATCGTGCGTTCCGGTGTCGAGCCATGCAATGCCGCGGCCGAGCGTCTGCACGCTCAACGTTCCGCGCTCCAGATATTTCCGGTTGAGATCCGTTATCTCGATCTCGCCGCGCGCAGACGGCGCCAGCCCGCGAGCGAGCTCGACAACCGAGTTGTCATAGAAATAGAGACCAACCACGGCGTATGAGGACTTTGGCTTGTCCGGCTTTTCCTCGATGCTCTTCGCGCGGCCGTCGGCATCGAACTCCACCACTCCATATCGCTCGGGATCCTTTACGTGATAGGCGAAGATCGTGGCCCCCGAAGTTTCGGACGCGGCCGTCTGAAGCTGCTCGGGCATTCCCTGTCCGAAGAAAATGTTGTCGCCGAGTATCAGTGCCGCGCTATCCTGCCCGATGAAGTCCGCGCCAATGATGAAAGCCTGTGCGAGTCCCTCCGGTCGCTCCTGCGCCGCATACGAAAACTCGATTCCGAATTGCCGCCCATCGCCGAGCAGCTCACGAAAGCGTGGGAGGTCTGACGGAGTGCTGATCACAAGGATCTCGCGAATTCCGGCGAGTATCAGCGTCGTCAGCGGATAGTAGATCATCGGTTTGTCGAACACGGGAATCAGCTGCTTCGACAACACGCGGGTAGATGGCCAGAGACGAGTTCCCGATCCACCCGCGAGAATGATTCCTTTACGCGTCATAGTCCGCATAATTCATGTTGTAGCGTGCGCCGAAAGTGGCGTTGATGCTCGAGGCATCGGCGGCGAACTCTCGATTGAAGCTCCGGACAAGCGTCAATTCTCCGGCTGGCTGCCGACGAAGATTTCCGATCGGAAAGAGTCACCCTCGGTTGTTGACGGCTGCGCCCACGCGATCGACATGTCGAGAATCAACGCGCCCGCCACCGCCGTGCCGAGCCGGAAACCCGCCGTCACGCTGTTCCTGCTTTGCGTCCTACTATAAGTTTTGCTCTCATTCAAGACAGCGTTATTCCACTAATCGGTCTCTGATTGTTGTTCTTGCGAGCCGGAAAATCTAAGTCAAGGTATCAGGTGCCGCTCGTAAGAAGGGTGCACTCTCACTTCATCGGTGTCGTCGCGTCGAGTGTTGTGTTTGCATCGCTGAGCGCGCCGCGGTCACCGGCCGCTCAGGCAGGTCCTCGCCTGGCGCTCGACTCACTCACCCGGTTCATACAGCCGCTGGTTCTTGCGTGGGCATTCCAGCCCGGCGCCCCTAGCCAGTGGCTCGCCGCCGATTATATGGACTCCAATTGGAGTTTCGGCATCTTCGGCGGACGGATCAAATGGAACGAGGACATCCATAGCACCTATGGGTTTCCGCTCTATCAGGGTTACTGTATTCACGATGTCAGCATCTATCCGGGCGCGCGAGCGCATGCTGGCGGCCGATTCGGCTATATTTCCGCCGAAATTACGTATGGGAACTGCTTGAACGCCTTTTTCAGGAACAGTCGGGATGCCCAAAGGGCAATTCGGTATTGGACATCCGGAACCAAACGCTTACTCTGAGGCGCGGTTCGTTTACCCCCGGGCGGTCGCGCTGACCCCTGCCTTCAGCGAGGGCGTGGCAGAATACTTGCCCATAGCCGAGCCGAGTCCGCGCGACATATATGTGTCGCGTGCTCGTCGTCAGGGTCTCATCCTCCACCATAGCTGATGGCAAAACGCTCGGCGCTGGCGAAGCAGCACCACCTGCGCCTCACCTCTTCGCCGGTTCCAACAATGGCATCGGGGCGCGCCGAATCGCCCCTGCACGTCCGCACGCGCCTGCGGGAGCGACGGCCCGTTTCCGTGAAGCGCCACACGGCGCGAATTGCAACGCGCTTGGGCGTGCTCCTCGCCGCCGACATTGCCGCAATAGCGATCTGCGCACTTCTGGCCCGTGCGGCCACGGAGCAGTCCGCTCTGGGCACGTGGATCTCGTCGGAGTTTGCAAAAGCGATTGCCGGGAGCTACGGCGGGCCGGTGTTTGGCCCCCTCCTCTTTCTGAGCCTCGTTTTCACAGGCTGCTACAGCCGGCACCGCAGTCTCAACGGCAAGTTCAGACTCCTTGCCGGCGCTGGACTCGCCTGCGGGTTCGTTCTGTGGAAGCTCGTCAGTGGCGGTGATTTGGTGGGTGCTCTCTCGGTGTACATACTCACCGTCACGGTAAGCTGGTTCGTTCTGCTCGGAGTTCGCGGACTCGCGGAGAACTTCCTGAGCAAGGTGTGGCCCGGTCCACGGGGCGCGGCTCCCGCTCTCCTTATCACCGACCGTAGGGAGTCGAGTCTGCAGCTCGAGCGCGCCGTGCTGGCCGCTGGGGGCGACTACTCACTGGCCGGCTACGTCACGATTGGACCGCGAAAATTCGACGGCTCCGTGGGGACCATCTGGGAGGTCGCGGACATCATAGATGCCCACGAGGCCGAGACGGTTGTGGTGTGCGAACACCTGAACGACCAGCAGATAACTAGCGTTCGTGAAGCGACCCTGGCGGCCGGGTGTCAGCTGCTCTATCCGGCGCGCGCGGTGAAGATTGCCGGAGTTCGGCCGGCTCTCGTCTGGCATCAGGATCAGCCGTTCTTCGAGCTCGGGGCCCCAGTGCTGAAGGCATCGGCTATTACCATCAAGCGGATTGTCGACCTCGTCGGGGCATCACTGGGGCTGGTGGTTCTTTCCCCTGTCTTCCTCCTTATCGCCTTGGCTTTAAGGCTGGATTCGCCGGGTCCCGTATTCTTTACGCAGGACCGGGCCGGGCTTGGCGGGCGCCGCTTCCGCATGCTGAAGTTCCGGACGATGCGCGTGGGTGCGGACGCGGAAAAGCATACGCTGGCCCATCTCAACCATACCGGTGACTCACGGCTCTTCAAGATCCCGCAGGACCCGCGTGTAACGAGACTCGGGGCATTGCTACGTCGCTGGAGTCTCGACGAGCTTCCTCAGTGCTGGAACGTTCTGTGGGGTGACATGTCGCTCGTTGGACCGCGCCCGTTCTTCGAAGCGGATTTCGCAACATATCAGGACCACCATTTCCGTCGCCTGGATGCGAAGCCAGGGATAACCGGGCTGTGGCAGGTCAGCGGACGCAGCTCGGTGGTCGACTTCGAGGACGTCGTGTACCTCGACAGGCAGTACATCGAGCAATGGACCTTCTGGCTGGACGTAAGTATCATGGCCCGAACGCTGCCAGCCGTCGTCAGGCGAACCGGCGCCTACTGACCGTCCTGCAGCCGCGCTGGCGGTAACGGAGTGATTGATTCCGCCGGTGGCTTCATCCAAATTGTGAGTCTGCTCGCGCCACACGCGCGAGTTTTCTTTACCGCATCCTGACGCCCACACTGTGGCGCTTTAGAAGACCCGATCCGAGGAAGTGTTGAGAGTATTCGTAACCGGCGCCGCCGGATTTCTGGGAAGCCATCTTGCCGATGCCTTCATCGCGAGAAACGATGAGGTCGTAGGCTGCGACAACATGATCGGCGGGGACCTCCAGAACCTTCCGGAAGGAATCGAATTCGAGGTTGCCGATTGCAACGATCTCGACGCGATGAAGCGGCTGACCAAAGGTGTCGATGTCATTTTCCATGCGGCGGCAATAGCGACGGAAGGTCTCAGTGTTTTTTCGCCGGCCCTGATCGCGACTCACGTCTACACCAACACTGCGACCGTCCTCGCGGCTGCGGCCACGAATGATGTGAGGCGATTCGTCCATTGCTCCAGCATGGCGCGCTACGGGAACGGGCCCGTTCCCTATGTGGAGGATCAGCCGCTCGAGCCTGCCGATCCCTATGGGATAGCCAAGCTCGCGAGTGAGCTCGTCGTGCGGAACGTGTGCGAGACGCACGACATCGAGTACACCATTGCCGTGCCGCACAATATCATCGGCCCGAAGCAGAAGTACGACGATCCGTATCGCAACGTAGCCAGCATCATGATCAACCGAATGCTGCAGGGAAAGCAGCCGGTGATTTACGGTGACGGGGGGCAGAAGCGCTGCTTCTCGTTCATTCAGGACTGCGTGAATCCGCTGATCAGGATGGGCACGCTGGATGTCGCTGTCGGAGAGACGATCAACATCGGGCCCGACGAGGAATACGTGTCGATTCTCGAGCTCGCGCAGATCATCGCTGAGCTGCTGAACTTCCCGCTCGATCCGATCATGGTGCCCGACAGGCCGCGCGAGGTTCGCTATGCGACATGCTCGGCGGACAAGGCGCGTCGTCTGCTCGACTATCGCACTACCGTGCCGCTGCGCGATGGTCTGCAGACCATTGTCGACTGGATTTCAGCGCACGGAACGAAGCCTTTCGATTACCACCTTCCGATAGAGATCGAGTCGCCTCTGGTTCCCGCGACGTGGACGTCGCGCCTGCTCTAAGAAGCTGCCCATTGCCGGCGGCGCAAACTACGACAGCCCGTTCCACCGAGAGCTGCGATCGCTGGCTGGAGACCGAATCATCCTCGGAACGGATCAGGAAGAATTACACGTGGAAAAAAATCGCCAGGTAGTACGCCAAGCTGTTTCAGGAAGTCCACGCGCGGTGAGCTGCAATGGCTGAGACATGGCGGGTCACGCTGGGCAGGCGGCTGCTGCTGGGAACTCTCGATGCACTCGCTCGGCCTTTCGCAGCGCTGCTGCTGCCGCGCCAGCGCGGGCCCGTCGAAGGAATCTGGAAAATTCTGGTAGTTGAGATATGGAGTGTGAGCGACGTCGTCATCGCAACTACGGCGCTGCAAGCGCTTCGAGCTCGTTATCCGGACGCATGGCTATCGCTGCTCGCAAAGCCCCACGCCGAAGAGCTGCTTCGCGGCAGCGGTCTAGTCGACGAAGTCATACCGTTCGTTTTCCCGTGGACGGCCGATAGCGACGAAGACCAGCTCTCCCGTTATGATCGCGACGCGATCTCGTCTCTGTTCCGTCGCTTACGCGAAGCGAAATTCGACCTGACTGTGGATTGCAGGATGGATTTCCGGAACAATATCGTGACATTCGCGACACATGCCCGGCGACGGGTCGGTTACGCATTCGGAGGAGGCAGTTTCCTCCTTACCGATGCGATTCCGGCGCCGCCGCGCGGACAGCACAGGGTCCGCGACTGGCTCAAGCTGATGGAAGCCCTCGGCTCTCAGCGAGGGGCCAAGGCCATCACGCGGAGCGAGAGCGGCAGACCGATCGCCCCGCGCCTGACACTCCTTCCGGAGGAGCGACACGAAGCTGCGGCAGCTCTCGAGTTGATGGGCATCGCTCCGCGCGATTTGATCGTCGCACTTCACGTTGGGGGCAGCCATCCCACGAAGCGGTGGCCGGCAGAAAGGTTCGCCGAGGTGGCCGATTCACTCGCCGAAGGTTATGGAGCGCGCATCGTTGTACTCGTGGATCCGGAGGGCCATGGGGAGCGGCTCCCGCTTCGAACTCCGGCGTGTTACGTGACGCCATCTCTGCGCGAGCTGATGGGGTTCATCGGGAGCTGCGATCTCCTGATCTGCAATGACGGCGCTCCGATGCATATCGCCGACGCCCTCGGTGTTCCGGTTGTCGCGGTTTTCACTTCGGGGACTCCACGCTCGTATGGTCCTTCGGGCAAGCATCAGAAAGTGGTAGGGAAGGGCGCGAAGCCGGGCGAGATGTCGGACGTGCACTTCGGCGACGTCTACACGGCTGCTCAGCAACAGGTCGAGCGGGCGATCACCGCGCGCGCAAAAGTTTACGGAATCGCGCAGAAATAAATTGGCGCAGCGGAAAGGCGAAGCGACTCAGTAAGGAGCTCGGCGGCTCCCAGCTCGCCGTGGGCGGGGAAACTCTGCGTCATCGACTAGCGCTTGGCGGCTGGACTCACGAACCCTTCAATCGTCCCCCTCAGAATTGCCCAGCCACTCTTTGGATGACCCTTGACCGTCTCCACGAGTGCGCGCCCGGGTTTGGTAACGGCCAGGTAGGTAAGCGCCGCAGCCTTTCTCAAGCCGCGATAGTTTCGGCGGACGTAAAATACACCGAGACGATTCCTGCATTGATGGAGGGCGGGCCCCACACCCTGCGTCATCGCCTCGGGAGGCCTTCGGTACACCGTCGCCTTCGGCACGTACAAGACCGCAAACCCAGCGTTGCGTGCCCGCAGCGAATACTCTCGGTCTTCCCAACATTCCGGGAAGTAACACTCGGCGAGCAGGCCGATTCGATCGAGTAGCGTCCGCGAAATCACCATGGCGCATCCGGTGATAAAGTCGGTCGGGGCCGCTTCAGACGACTCAGGCACGTCATACTTGTGCCGGACAAGGGGGCGCAATGAGTGCGCAACTCCGCCGGCATACCAGACTCGATCGCGCTGCGGATCCTCGAAGATCGTGCCGCTGAGAAGGCCGGCCAGTCGATTCCGCTCGATCGCTCGGCCAATCTCGACAAGAAAATCCGGAACGATCGTAGTGCCGCTGTTCAGCAGAACGAAATGCGATACGGTGGTTCGCTGCGCGAGGTAACGAATGCCGACGTTGCTACCGCCCGCGAATCCCCGATTCGCGCCGGCCCTGGCGATCACGAGCCATGGGGTATGTTCGGTGCTGCTTCTTCCGCTCGTGCCGGTGCTCAGTCGCCAGATCCAATGCTCGTCCGCCCATACCTCGAGCCGCTCCACTGAGTCATCCTCTGATCCGTTGTCCACGACAACGACGTGGTCAGGCGGCGTGTCAGCCCTTTCGAGAGCCTCCACGCATTCCATCGTTTCCCGCGCGCTGTTCCAGTTGAGCACGACGGCACCGAATGACGGCGCGCGAGACGCGACAGGCCGCGGGCTCGAATCTATCTGTTGGGGTTGGCTTCGCTCTTCAGGCAAGGCACGGCGCTGCATCGTTGATCTCGTCGATGCGCGCGACCTCCTCCTGCTGAGCGATCAACACGTTCGCTATCTGCGCAAGGCTATCGCGATTGCTACAAAGCTTGCAGCAAGCTGTGCTATCGAGCCGATGGTCGCGATGTAATCAATGCGGCGCTCGCTTGCGTCCTTTTCAGGAACGTAGACAGTGCTGCCGGGCCGAGGCCGCGGATCGTTCCTGAAGATGAACTTCCCGGTCGTTGCTTCGACCTTTCCGTTTGGCTGAGTCACGTATGCATACCTGAGGTCGCCCCTTCGGGTCACTCCACCCGCTGCACGAACGTAATACTCCAGTGAGCGGCCCGGTACGTATGTCACCGCAACCGGAGAGTTTACAGCGCCCTTCACGTTCACGACCGCGTTGAACCGCGGAATGAAAATCGAGTCACCGTCCTGCAGCTGGAGGTTGTCGCGCGATCGCGGATTGCGAAGAATCTCTGGCAGCGCAATGCCGATTCGGCCCACCTTATCGGTCGCTCGATAGAAAGTGACGCCGTCTGCGTATGCCTCTGGTGTAAGCCCGCCCGCGCGGCGGATTAGATCGGAGATTCGTTCCGTTTTTGTCGTGAGCGAGTACGTGCCAGGCCGCGTCACTTCGCCTGATACGACCGTCGTACGGTGCAGCTCCCAGTTAGGCTGACGGAAAATCAGGACATTGTCGTAAGGTCTGAGGGGAATCTCGGGCATCGAGCCGTTCGCGGCGGGAAGTCCCGGCGGCCCAAAATACTTTCCGTCAGGTCCGCGCTCGAAGATGTAGCTCGAGTCGAGCGGAACACGGCTAGTCGTTGCGGTTTGTCCACCGCGACGGTCGGCGGGAAGCCGCGCTATCTCCGCCTCACGAAGGTCGGCACTTTGCTCGAGGCCGCCCGCTTGCAGAATGAGATCACGCGCCGTCATTCCTTCGCGAAACGCCACCTGGCCGCTCTGCCGCACCGCCCCGGTTATCGCGACGTATCGCTCAGGTCTGAACTCCGAGACGGAGAAGACGCGAATCTGATCGTCTTCGCGGAGTGGGAAGTCGCCAACGACTCGCCCGGTCGTATCGGCCAACACAGCGTGGAGCTGAACTCTCGTCGAGTCCGAGTTGAGTCGTGTGACAAGTACCTGTCCAAGATAGGAGTCGGGCTTCACGCCGCCGGCCGCGCGCAATGCCTGCGATACGGTCATTCCGGGTGAAAGGCCGAGCGAGCCCGGCTGCCAGACGTTACCGGAAACGGCGATACGATTGCGAACTCTCTCGGTGACTTTGAAAACGCGGATCACGTCGCCCGGAAGCACCGGCACATTCGGTCCGGTGCCTTCGATGAACTCCGACGATGCAATATCGATTGTCACGCGGTCGCGGCCGCCCTCGCCCCGCTGATTGGGAGCCTGAATTCGCTCGATCTGAACGCGAGTGCGCGCCGCCGTCGGTGTGAATCCTCCGGCAAAACGGATCGCATCCGCGAGCGTCTCATTCGTCTTCAGCTCGTACGTAGAAGGCCTGACCACCTCACCCACTACGCGAACGCGACTCCTGTGCACGGGCACGAAAACGACGTCGCCATTTAGCAGCCTGGCGTCATGTGAGGCATCACCGTTGATCAGGTAGTCATAAACGTCGAGAATGTCGACGATTCTTCCGGCTCGCTTGATCTGCACATTGCGCAGGGACCCATTGTCAGTCGGTCCGCGCGCCGCGTATAGAGCAGAAAGAGCAGTACCCGCGCTGGAGATCCGGTAGCTGCCGGGCTGCATCACATCGCCTACCACATAGATCTGGTTCGTCCGGAGGCTCGCGACATTGATCGAGAAGCGCGTCGTAGCTCCTGAACCTCGTCTCACTCCCGAGTAAACTCTGCCGAGTCTCGCGTAGAGAATGTCCTCGAGCTGCCCCATCGTGAGATTGTTAACGTAGATCTGGCCGGCCTGAGGTACGACGATGAATCCTTCGCGCGTCACAGGCAGCGTATACGATTGCGACACATCGCCGGTGAGAATTAGCACGAGCCGATCGCCCGGGCCCAGGCGATAATTCGGATCGACCGGACCGGCGAGATTAGGCTCGAATTGCGTTGTTCGCTGGCGGAAGGTGGAGAGCCCGAAGATCACGAAGCCGCTGTCCTGTTGAGCCTTCAGCCGCGCGCTATCGGCGGGCGACAGGCGGCCGAAGTTCAATGAATCGAGTCTTTCGAGACAGCGCTGACGAGCCGCGAGCGCGACGGCTCTGCGGGCTCGGCCCACTGCACTTGTATCAGTGATCGCCCTCAGGCTGTCCTGTGTGTCGATCGTCGCGCAGCGAAGGTTTTCTGCCTCGAGCGTGTCGATGATTCCAAGCTGGCTCACGGCATTCAGCACATCGTCGGGGGTGCCGGCGTTGACTATTTCCGCTCCCGAGCCGGTGCCTCCAGGCAAGTACGCGTCGAGCAGCGTTTCGGGATAACCCTCTGCGCGAAGCCTCGCGCGGACTTGCTCCGGCGTCAGGCCGCTCGACAGGATACGCTGTCGGAGTTGCTGGAGGAGGAGTGGATTGGATTCGAGCATCCGCTGAGCTTCGGTGGGACCCTGCGGATTCTGCGCACGGAGAAGGGTCGGCGCGGCGAACAGAATTGCGGGCACGATCAGCAGCCGCAGTCGATTTGATTTCATCAGTGATGGAAATGAATTGAAAAAGGGAATCGTGGCCAGGTCGAACCGTGCATGGTCGCGCAGGGACTCGAACCCCGGACCTCTGGTATGTGAGACCAGCGCTCTAACCGGCTGAGCTACGCGACCGAAAGGGAGACACCGCCAAGCGGGCTGACCTGTGCGGAGCGAGCCCTGAACGAAGCCAATCCGAAAGTTAACAATGCACGTAGGGCTAGGGAATAGCGCAACCACTGCGTTCACGGTCAGAAGGGTCGAGTCGGGAATCGTTTGGAACGATCCCGAGATCGGTGTCTGCTGGCCCGTGCCCATCCGCTGGTCTCCGCCAAGGACCGTGGCTCACAAACTCCTTCGACAATGGCTGGCGCACGTCGAGGCGAACAGCTTCTCGATGTAGCGGCTTATCTTGGCAACGCTATCGCAACCGCTGCATTAAGATTGGAGCGACTGTTGGACAGGTCCCTGCTTAAATCCCGCATGAACGTGAACGAAGTCGTGATGTCGAATCGCCGCGTGAATTTGAGGCGCTCGTATCCAAATGCGTGTAGGACGTCGGAGATCTGAGGAACCGATGCGGCTGTCAGCGTACTATCGCTGGTTTCCAGGCGAACGTTGCGCCGCCAGAAAACCGCCCATCGCCCTCCATTGGAATAATGATCCCACCTGACGGTCGACGCCGCCGCGGCCGCGACTCCGATGTCGGCGCCAAGCAGCTGGCCACGATTCGTATGACCTTGCCGCATCGGAGAATGAAAGTAGATGCTGCCTTCGCCTCGACCCGTCGTCGCCAACGGTGGCATCTGGAAGTTCATCGCTTCCACACGAAACACATTGAACTGGGACGAGCGCTTGCCGAATACCTTGGCAAGGCCAAGCGAGTACGCGCGCTGGTGATCGGGCTCCTGCACGAAGTCGCGCAGATCGTGGCTGTTATCCTCCCGGCCGTACTCCGCGTATACCTCCAGTCCAGATTTCCTGAACGTCCATTTGGCGAACAATGAGGCGAGTTGATTGTCGGTGGAAACAAGCTGCAGATCGATGCCGGGCTGATTGACCTTGAGAAAGGCTTGGAGAGGTTTCGTGAGGTAAGAAGATGGGATCCCGCTGCGCGGCCAGATCGAATGAAGGAATCGAGAGCCGCCAATCTCGAGCCCGTCGAACCCGCGCGGTTGGAAGGTGGCCACAACACCGCTTGCGAACCGAAGCCGACCAGGTTCGAGGCGGGAGGCGTAGAACTTGGGGCCGGTTACCGGAGAGTAGTGCGACTGGTCAAGGCGACCATAAATCACCTTCAGGTGCGCTCGTCCGACGAAAATCGGAATGGGTCGCGAGCTTCCGAAGAAGAGGTGCGGGAAACCCGCCGCGTTATTGCCGACTAGAAATGGGTACTCGACCGACGGACCCCATCCTTCATTCGCGGTCGAAATACCCGCGCTCAAGCCGAGTGCATCGATGCGAACGGAACTCTGCCCAGGGTCGAGCCGCTGATAGGCGGCTGTACCGAACCGTTGCGGCCTGTCGACACCGATGCCGTGAATCGGTTGGCCGCATCCGCAAGGGAGAGTGGAAGGAGCTAGCAGGAATGCAGAGTTCTGCGCTCGAAAAACAGTTGGCAACAATGTGAGTGATAGCGGTCCCATCCGCGCGTACAATCCGCCCTGCGCGGCCATTGTGAAGCCGCGGCCTGCCCAAATGGCGCCATCGTTAGACCCGTATGGAAATTGGCTGTTGAAGCGCAGGCTGCCGTTTGGCGACAGGAAGCGGAATTCAAATGGTGAGGATGAAGCCGCGAACCGCGACAAGCGCGCTTCCCAAGGATGCCCGCCGAGCGCTCGCGCGAGCGCCCTGACCTGTGCGGGGGACATCGGCCGGATTGACCAGCCCTGTGTGCTCGAGGTGTCCGACAGATCGAAGTAGCGGAGATAGCTCTCGATTTCCGTGCCGACGAACACTTCATGCATGCTACCAGCCCCTGAGTGGGCCTGACCTCTCGCCGAGGGTGACCAGGTGAAGGCCACTACGACGATCCACATGCCAATTCGGGTAGAGAAAAGCCTTGCTCTCAGAAACCCTCCAAATAGTCCCCTGACAGGCTCGCAAGATATATTACGCCACCCGATGTTGTGAGTATGCCACTGGCGAAGAGGTGTCACGTCGAATGAAGCTGCCTTGGCGGCTTTTCCGCTCATTGCTCGTGATTGCCGGCGTTGCGAGCTGCGGCCCGCCTCTCACTGACCCATCATCGCTGGATATCAGTGGGCGCTGGGCTACGACCGATGCGATCGGTCCACTATCTGCCGTTGACATGAACATCACTCAGCTGCGTGACGGTACGGTTTCGGGCCAGTGGTCGGCGAAGGTGTTCCCGCCAAATCCGCCGTGCCCGCCGGAGCTCGGCAATCCGACGGGACCTGTGATCGGCACGCACACAGTTCTCGAGGTTCGACTCGCATTTCTGGGAGCCGGTGATTTCGACGGGCAGGCAATCGACAGCAAGACGCTAAGAGGCAGCTTCAATTCTTGTGATAACACCTACGCTGTTATTTTTTTGTTTGCCGGGCCCCTGCCCCCTCCTTGATGCGGATACTGCAGGTCGCACGGCAGTTCCACCCTAAAATCGGAGGAATAGAAAGCTGTGTCCTGAACCTCAGTCGAGGACTGATTGAGCGTGGACATCACGTGGAAGTCGTGACGCTCGATCGCGATCTGAAAAACGGACGACTGCTGGATTCGTCCGCGCGCATAGACTCGATTCCCGTCCATCGCATTTCCTACCTCGGTTCCCGCCGATATCCAATCGCTCCGTCCTGGCTTCGGTTCACCGATGATTTCGACGTTGTTCACATTCACGCAATCGATTTCTTCGTCGATTCGGCAGCGCTCGGAAAATCACTGGGCCTTCAGCGAAAGCCGTTCGTCGTCACCACTCACGGAGGAATCTTTCACACACCTGCCTGGCTCCCGCTCAAGCGACTCTATTGGCGACACGTTCTCAGTCGGAGCCTGGGTGCCGCCGACGCGGTTGTTGCCGACTGCGACAATGACGCATCCCTTTTCCGCTCGATCGTTCCTCCGCACAAGCTCGTAACCATTCCCAACGGGATCGACTCCTTGTTCGCGGAAACCCAGGCTGCCAGAGTGCGTGGTAGGATTGTCTGCGTTGGCCGCGTTACTGAAGGGAAGGCGATCGACAAGATCATTCAGCTGCTGCCGAAAGTCGCGAACGAATTCCCTGACCTCGAGCTCGTGATCGCTGGCCCGGACGAGAATGGGGCGACCGAGCGTCTTCTTCGAACGGCTGCCGCGGTCGGATTGCAGTCGAAAGTCCGGACCGTCGGTGAGCTTCCGCTACCCGAATTGGCGCAGCTCGTTGCCAGCGCTCACCTTCTCGTCTCGGCCGCGCCGCATGAGGGTTTTGGAATAACTACCGTGGAAGCCCTCAGCGCCGGCGTGCCGGTTCTCGTCACCCGTACGGGAATTCATGATGAAATCGTGCAGCCGGGCGTGAATGGGTGGTTCTGGTCCGGGCTTCCCGATGAGACCGCCGCCGCTACTCTGCGCAAGGCCTTATTATTGCCAGACGCGCGTCTCGACGAGATGCGGCTCGCGGCGCGAAACAGTGCCACCCCATTCGACTGGAAGCTGACCACTGAAAAGTACGAGCGTGTCTTCGAGAGTGCGCATCGGAAAACTCTGGGTTGATCGCATGTCCCTGGAAGGAATGCTGCGCTTCGTGAAAGCCTCGCTCGGCTCCCGCACCGCAAAAACCGTCTTCTACGCAAACTCTTACGCTGTGAAGCTTGCCGAGTCGGATGCTGCTTTTGCCGCTGCGATGGGCAAGGCCGACGCGATTTTCTGCGATGGCTTCGGTGTGTACGTGGCGTCGCGCGTGTTGGGGGGCGCGATCCCCGAGCGATTCGCCTGGCCTGACTGGATCGAGCGCCTCGGAGCCGTCTGTCGCGACAACGGAGCTTCGATGTTTTTTCTTGGGGCAAAGGATGGCGTAGCGGCGGAGGCTGCGCGGAAGCTCGAGTCGGCGATACCAGGGCTGCGGGTCAGCTCGCATCACGGACACTTTCAAAAAGACGATTTGTCATCGCGCGAGGTGATTGACCGCGTGAACCTAAGTGGCGCTGGCGTGCTTCTCGTGGGGTTCGGCATGCCGCTTCAGGAGGCCTGGATCACACAGCACCGCGAGAGGCTTAACCCGACAATCGTTTTCTCCGTCGGGGCAATGTTTGACTATGTGGCGGGCAACGCAGTGCGCGGCCCACGATGGCTCACGCAACACGGATTCGAGTGGCTGACAAGACTCGTGGTTGAGCCGCGCCGTCTTTGGAGACGATACCTGCTCGGCCTTCCGGAATTCGCGCTGTTGGTCGGCCGTCAATGGATGAATACACGCCCGAACGTTCGCATGGAAAAGTGATGAACGCTGGAATCAAGCGGTTCGCATTTATCATGGTGTCGGCGTTTCCTATCTTTCGACTCGGCGCGCAGACGGAAACACAGGACACTGTCGCACGACACGTCGATACAGTGGTCACGCCGACAGCAGCTGCACCGCTCGTCTGGTTGGTCGAGAGCTATCCACTGATGCGTGCGCGTCTCAACGAGCTCAATGGAACGGCGCCGGCGTTTCCAATCCTCAGGTCGACGAGCTCCTTGTTCTGGTCCGGGAACGATCCTTCCGATGGCGTTCGCGCAATTGCTCCGCAGCTGCAGCTCGTCACGAACTCGGCGATCCCTTATTCACGAAACGACGGCGGCTTGTGGGCCGGGAAGGGTCCGAGCACGCGCGTCAGTGGAGGCGTGGCTATTAAGCGCGGCTTCTTGCGCATTGTCATCGCGCCAGAGATTCTCACCACCGCTAACGACTCATTTCCGCCGCGCGCTGAGAATATTATCCCATCGCCCGCGATCCCGCCGAACCGCAGCAGCTTCTCATTTCCATGGTACGCGAACGGCCCGTACTCGCTCGACATGCCGCTTCGTTTTGGTGACAAGTCGCGAGCGCAGCTTCGCCCCGGACAGTCGTCCATCCTCGCCGATTTTGGTCC
Source organism: Gemmatimonadaceae bacterium (assembly GCA_035633115.1). Lineage (NCBI taxonomy): Bacteria > Pseudomonadati > Gemmatimonadota > Gemmatimonadia > Gemmatimonadales > Gemmatimonadaceae > Gemmatimonadaceae bacterium. The sequence continues at coordinate 244,620 of DASQFN010000047.1, forward strand.
GGTTTCGTTCGGCTTCAGCACGGAGAACGAATGGTGGGGACCGGGCATCGACAACGCTCTCGTGCTTAGCAACAACGCGCCAGGGTTTCCCCATCTATTGCTTAGAAGCTCACACCCGTTGCAGACACTCGCCGGCAATGTCGAGTTCCGCTGGCTGACGGGCGGTCTCACCCAATCTGGGTTTTTTTCCACCGCCACTAGCAACACCGGCCGATCCATATCGGCCGCGGTTGTGTCGATCCGTCCGCGCGGGCTTGAGAACCTTTCGATCGGACTGGCGCGCAGCGTCATCGGAACGTCAACCGGCTGGAATGAGATTGCGCTGCGCTGGCTGGAGGTTCTTCATAGCACCGGGCAGCCTAACGCGGGCGCGCCATACGATTCCACGCTCTATCCTGGTGGGCGCGATCAGCTTTACTCCATGTTCGCTCGCTGGGTGATGCCGGCATCCGGGGCAGAGATTTATGGGGAGTGGGGGAGGCTCGACTTTCCGAGAAACCTGGGCGATCTGGTCGTGCAACCCAACCGTGGCCTGGCCTACACACTCGGTCTACAATGGACTCGACAGGCGTTCACTCCTACTGGCCGATTTCATCTCCGCATGGAAAACACTTCACTAGAGCAGAGCCTGGCGCAACGCAATCGATTCGCCGGGGTGTGGTACACCAGCCGGCGCGTGCTCCAGGGGTTTACGAACGAAGGCGAGGTGCTGGGAGCGGCCGTGGGCCCGGGTTCCTCGGGCCAGGCAATCGAGGTCAACTACTTGTCAAAGAGGGGTTACTTCGGCCTCGAGTTTGGGCGCACGAGGTACAATGAAGACGTTCACCAGGCGTCACCGATGCTGGATTACCTGCGTTGGTGCTCCCATGACGTCGCGCTTCAGTGGGGCATGCAAGGCGGCTTCAGCGCGCCGATAGGGACCGTGTCGATACAAGCCCTGTTTCAAAACCGGCTCAATGCCTGGTTTCAGAGCGGTCACGGTTGTCCTCGCAGCCAGGCGATGGTCGATATCAGGAACACCAACGTCACCATCACCCTCTCGCCCGGGCTTCGCTTTTAGAATCGTCGTTTGCGACTGGGTCGAACAGTCCAGCCAGAGTGCCGCGGATGAATGCTGAGCCACTTCGTGGTCGGCCGCGCAGGACTTCCCACAGCGCGCGGGCGGGCTTCGTCAGCGCGAGATACGCGATGCCGCCGGCGCGTCGCCAGCCACTGTAGTTCCGGCGCATCGCGTACCCGCGGTTTCTATTGAACCAGTAAATCACCTGCGGCGAGCGGATCTCGCGTCCAAGGCTGCTGCTGACGCGATGAAATGCTTTTGCGTCCGGGACGTACAGCAGCTCGAAGCCCGACGCTGCGACTTTCAGAGAATAATCCGCATCCTCGCAGTAGCACGGGCTATATAGCTCCGGCAGCAGGCCGACCCTCTCGAGCACAGCTCGTGAAATCAGCATCGTGCAGCCGCAGATGAACCCTGTGCTGCGCGGCTGACCGTCGGTCGGAACAGCGAGAAAATGTTCGGCCACCGCTCTCAACGGATTGAATCGTCCGCCGGCGTACCATACGGTGCGTCGATCCCATTCGTAGATCGTTCCGGTCGCAAGGCCGACATTGTGAACCGTCCGAATTCCCGCAGCCATGTCAGGGAAATACGATGGCGCGACTGCAGCGTCGTTGTTCAGCAACAGGGCAAAAGGCGCGTCGGTGTGATCGCGAACGAAGCGCAGGCCGATATTGCACGACGCCGCGAAACCGGAGTTCGTTTTGGAGGCGACAATCGTGAGCCACGCTCTGGCCCCTTCGCGTGTTTCGAGCTCGCCAGGCTCGACGACCGCATGCGATTCCCCGGATTGCGCCACCCAATCGGCGATTGTCGTGACTGCGTCGTCGGTCGACGCATCATCGACGAGAATCACTCGCTCCGGTCGTGAATGAGCTTCACGCAGCGACGCCAGGCAGTTGACCGCATCGTCAGCGTGGTTGAAGCTGGGAATTACGACTGACCACCGCGTCGTGTCGAGATCAGCGTCGCTCCACGAGGAAGTGTCGGCCGGTTTCACGCGTCGGCGACTCACTCCGCTTGCGCCCGCAGTGCCCGTAAGTCAGAACGCTGGTAGGCGCTTATCGCGGCGCCTGCGAGGATAAAGAAATTGTACGCCAGGAACACCGAGTTGAATGGTGAAGAGCTGGTGCCGTTGAGCGCGATCCCCAGCGTGGTGAGAAAGACAGTGGCAGCGACCATCCGAATGCCTGCGGTCGGGGCGCTCGCGAAAAGCCGTATTGAAAAAAAGCCAAGCGTGACCAGCACAGCGAGGTACCCGATAAGTCCGAGAACACCGAGGTCCACGGCATAACCGAGAAAGATGTTGTCGGCGGTCAACGGCGTGCGGCCGAATCGCGCCGCGACTTGATCGCTGGAGCCAAGACCGTGGCCCCACGGCCGCTCGAAGAACGCCGCGATCCCGCTTCGCCAATCGAAGATATGAGAAAAGCTGCTTGCAGTTTGGAACGTCGCAGTTGACAGTACGAAAGACGCCAGGCCAGGGACCAGAATGAGAGCCGTGAGAAAAACAGCGAGGGCCGTCAACGCGGCTCCAACGACTCGCGTCGGCCGACGTGAGATCAGGAAATAGAGCACCACCTGCAGAGTGCAAACGATGATTGTCGTGCGCGTTATCGACACAAGCAAGCCCGCCCAGATGACGGCGTAGCCTGCCAGGCTCCACAACTTGAGTCGCTTTGATGGATCGAAGACCCAGGCTGTCGCAGCCGGCATCAGCAACAGAAAGGGAAGCGCAAATGCTTGTCCCCCGAGGAAGACCGATCCGGCCCGTCTTACCGGGTGGCGTCCGAGGACGCTCCAGTAATTCGAGGGCAGTCCCCAGTCATTGCCGGCTGTCGACACGGTAAGACCGAGAAAGTCGTTCATGTAAGAGGCTGCGCCCATCGCGACGAGCATCCCGGGAGACACGAAGATCCGCTCGAGAATCCCGATTGCGGCGACGACAACCGCGACCCGAAAAAGGTGCTTGACGTAGGTCGATCGCTCACCGATCTCCGGCACTCCCCGTCCGAAATAATAGAGCAGCATGAAGAAAACCGAGCTTCGAAAACCGAATAGCTCGACCTTCGGCGGGATGCCGGCCGCGAAGAGCGGGTTCTCCACGATCGCGAAAAGGACGGCCAACGCGACGAGTCCGGTGATCGCGATATCCGGGGCGATGATCGCGACACCCGGTCCCCGGGACAATACGCAGCGCATCACGACGATCGCCAGGAGGATGACGGCCACTCCTTCCTTCCACGACGCCATGATCATCGTCGCCTGCATTCCCGTTTTGAGAACGCCGAAGAAAAAAGCAATCGTTACCGCGTGGAACGGCAAAACCCACAGCAGTAGAACGATCGGGAGCGCGATCAGCGCTCCTGTTCTAGGTGTTGAGCCTGCGCGCGCTGGAGCGCTTGAAGGCATTGCGAATCTCGCCCTTCACCATTCGCAGCGTACTCGAGAGATAACTCGACGAGCGCGGATTGCGCCCGCGCCAATCAGCGTAAACAGCGGCGGCCCCGGCGACCATTAACCCAAGGAAAAGGCCCGCGAAGGGAACTGCAACCCCCAGGATTGCATAGTCCGGCCAGACCGCTTTTCGTGGTGTGACCCCGGCGTCGAGCACAGTAATGCGCGCTGCGTCGTTAACTTCGTCGAGCAGCGTACTCTCATACTGGCGCTGCAAACTGAGATACAGATCGGCCGTGCGGTCCATCTCGCGCTGCAGGTGCTGCTGCTCGAATACAAGCCCCGGGGCGGCGCGCCATGAGCGATTCTGCTCGTTGAACTGTCGAAGTCTGTTTTCGGCGGCGTCCATATCCGATCGCGCCTTGGCGACCCGAGTTTCGAGAAAGATTCTCTTCGATCGCACTCTGGAAACACGCTGTTCGCTATTGAAAGCGCTCACGAGCTCGATCGTGCGATTGGCGATCGCCGAGCTCAGCTCGGGCCAGCGAGCATTGACGTCGAGAAACACTACGTTCGTCATGATATCGAAAGACCCCCCCATCGCCTTCGACATTTTCTTGATGCCTTTTTCCAGTCGTCGCTGTGGATCCGAGCCGCGAAGGCGGAGGATGTCGATCAATCGCGCGCTATCACCCGGTGAGGCTCCGCGCGGGTCTCGAAACCTCGATTGAAGGAGCCGGGTAAGAAGCTCCCTGCTCCGAATCAGCTCGACGTAAAAGTTCGGTGATTCGGAGGGGTCGGCCCGCGAAGCGGCGCCGAACTGCGTCGCCAGACCCGCCAACGGTCCTGCCGCGCCGAGCGCTGCGGTTGGCAGCAACGAGCCCGCGGTAGTATTGGCGACGAAGGAGACCTGCGTTCGATAGATCGGGGGGATTAAGATAACAGCCAGCACCGCGGCAACGAACATCAGCCCCACCGCGAGTGCGATTAGGCGCCAGCGGAGAAGCGTTTCGGCCAGCCACCGCGAAAGCGTCAAGTGATCCGAGGCATCAACCAGCTCGGTCGGCATCTCGCGTTCCTTGAGCACAGTGGCCACTATATCCTCTTAGCGCGCTTTAGGTACTACAGAAAAATAGCGTAACCGGCACTGCTGACTTAGCGTCGGACGCCAATGATCAGTGTTACGGGTCCGGTAAGGTAATACTGCCGAGGCTGGTGAAGAGGTCGAGCGGCTTATCGAGTGGGTCGCGGTTCAGGACCACGTCACCGGTGAGGACGAGCACAAGCTCGTCACCCGCGTGAAGCACGTAGAGACGAATGGGCCCTGCAGGGTTCGAACCTGCGACCGTCGGATTATGAGTCCGCTGCTCTGACCGGCTGAGCTAAGGGCCCACACTGATCTCAAGCTACCGGAGCAATCTCGCTACTGAAAGGTGACAAGCCACCGCGGCACCCAGACGACTTTGACCCGTCCCTCGAAAGCGGTGATGTCCCTTCCGGAAACGTTGTGCCGGTTTCTCACCTGATTGATGCCGATGTCCCCCGTCAGCTGCAGATCACGGCTCACGGACGCCGCCCCGCTCAACCCGATGCGGTTGACGGTCCAGAGAACTCCACTGAGAAACCCGGGGGTGGTCTCGTAGTCGGCGGCCGCGGGATAGATCTCACGGTAATCGCCCTCGCCCTGCCGGCGGCGTGCCACGTATAGCTTGAGTGGCGTTCGAGGCACGAGCGCAATGTCGGCGCCAACCCGGACTTCGTCGTAATCGCTATACGAACGCCCGAGTCCGATTCCGAAGCTCGCGTATCGTTCCGCGATATTTGGGGTCCGATAGGCGAGATTCGATACGCGTGTGTAGCTCGCAAACCACTTTTCGTCGCCGCTGAGCGGCAGTCCTTCAGCGCTCGCACTGAAACCATAGGATGTCGGCTCGTTGCATACTGTGTCACACTTATCGATCTGGAGATCGTCCAGCATCAGATGCGCAGCGTATGTCCCGAATCGCCCGGCACGCCAGGAGCCCTCGAAGCCCATGCTCAGGTTTCCATCCACTCGCTCGTTGCGCCAGCTCAGCGAGTACACGTTGAATGGATTGATCACCACCGGTTCCAGCCCCCTCCCGACTCCCGTATAAAGGAAGCCTTCGCTCAGTGCGCCCTCGAAGCGCCCATGGCGATAGGAGAGGCGATGGATCGAGAAATAGCGCGACGTTTCGACGCCGGGCGTGATGACATAATTCTCGAGCCTCGCGATCACGCTCGAGATGTGGATCCTGTCGGTACCGAACCGCGAATAGAGATGATCGTACGTGAACGCCGCGCCACTCACCTGCAGTCCATGCACGGCGGGAGGACCCCAGTTCCTCGCCACGCGGCCGAATGCGACTTCCGCGTATTTCCACTGTCCGCCGACATATCCGTCCTGTGTTCTCCCGGCGATCTTTCGATCCTTCCTTCCGGTGAAATCAGGATCCCGGTTCAATCGAGTGTCGAGGATCGCTCGGACAGCTGCAACGAGATTGCCGCCTCCGAGCACGAAGTAGCCGGCCATTCCCGGCTCAGCGTCATTGCTTGCGTCGGCGAGCATGAGCTCCTGCCGCGCCGAGGTCTCCGCGGTGACGTAGATGTCGAACGTTGCCTTGGCGCGGAACGGAAGCGAATCCGACGCCGGCTCACCGCGCTTTCGAAGCTCGTATCGCTCGAGGCTTTTCTCGAGCGCGCGAAGATATCCCTCCAGTCGTGGCGTGGGTCCCCGCTCGGACGCGGTGTCGGCAGCGGCTCTGATTGCGTTCACGGTGTAGGGCCTCTCGAGCGTTGCAAGCGCCTGGAGCGACCCTCGCGCCATCAGTGCGTCGACGTAGCTGTAAGCGATGTCGTCTACCGGAACGTAGGGAGAGGCCTGACCTCGCAGTGACAGCGGCAGCAGAATGGCCGCGCACACGAGGCCCCTCAGCGATACCACTTGAGCAGCTCGAGGTCCGGGGTCAGCTGCAGCGCTGGCGAGGGCAGGTGGATGTAGCTGAGGTTCCGCTTGAAGGTTTTCCAGATTGGGTTATCGCCCGGAAGCTTCTCGGGATCGAAATCGATCGTCAAGAGGATTCTTCGCTTTGCGCGCATGTTCGCCCCCGTCTTCGCGTCGATCCAGTCAGTAATGGAATGGCCGGCTGAAACTCGCAGAAAACCAGGCCAGTACGGCTTTGCGTCGTCCGGGAGCATCGCGTTGATGTCCGCCGAGACCCAGTAGGTCTGTCCTGAGTAGTCGAGCGAAGGGCGAAGCTCGCCGGGGATGTTTCTCGCGTTACGCATGGCTGCTGTCCTCGCGTACGAGATCGTGGGCTTTACGGCACGAAGGGGCGGTTTCTTCTGCTGCGCGACTGCCCACGCCATTCCCAGCGTGTTGGCGAGTAGATCGGGGTATGAGAATCCATACTTGTCGAACCTGCCGTCCCATATCTCGATCTGCAGCTGGAACACTGTGGCGTACGCCGCGCTCCACCACAGTGCATGGGATCGCGACATACATGCGTCACGCAGAACCGCATTTCCGATCCGCGCGAGATGGTAACCGCCGTGCATGTGTCCGAACTTGTCCTGGTCGCGGAAATCCTCATCCCAGTCCGAGCGAAAAAAAAAGCGGTCTGCCTTCGTGCCTGACCACCACGCGCGCTTGAAATAGCGGTAGAGCAGGGCATTCCCGCCGACGAAAACTGCGCCCGCGGCCACTCTGCGCGCCTGCACTTCAGCCTTGTTCCGCCCGCATGTGGAAGGGGGAACAGCAACCGGCACGGCGGAGTCAGCCTGATGAATCGAGTCCGGTTTCGCCGCGGTCGTGTCTGCTGTCGCAGTCGTATCCGGTGGCGGGGTTTGCGCGCGCGCGGACGACGCGCCGCCAAACGCGATGAAGCTCACGACGAGCAGGAAAAGCCTCCAGCCTCGTATCTCTCCAGCAGATACCAATACCGCTCCCATTGATCGTGATCGACTGTTACGACTTGCTAGTGGAGTGGAGATGAGGCGCCCGATGTCACGCTCTCGCTGAAGTGATCGTACGCCGCAATCACCTCGTCGGTCTGGACCGTCGCCGCGCCAAGCTTTCCAATCTCGACTCCCGCGGCAAAGTTCGCGATCACCGCCGCCTCGGCCGGCGTTCCACCCGCTGCAAGCATTGTTGCGAGATAGGCCGTCACTGTATCCCCCGCGCCAACGACGTCATACACCTCTCGTGCCGTCGTGGGGATTCGGCCGATCTCACCGTCCGCGGAAAGCAGGGCCATTCCCTTCTCGCCGAGCGTGAGAAGAAGGTGTTCGACACCGAGGCGGTCGAAAGTCGCGGGCAGAGCTTCGGCTTGATCGAGCTTGAATTCTGCGCCAAGCGCGGACTCGAGCTCCCGGAGATTCGGCTTGAAAATCGTCGCTCCGGCGTAACAGAAAAAGTTCCTGTACTTTGGATCGACTACCACCGGAATGCCGCGGCTCCTGGCGTGGCTTATTACGGGAGTGATCAGCGACGGAACGAGCAGACCCTTGTTGTAGTCCTCGAGCACGACGGCATCCGCCGCGTCGACGGCGCTCAAGGCGGAGGACAGGAGACTATCCATGTCCGCACCGGTGAAATCCGCGTCGTCCTCCTCGTCGTAGCGGACGAGCTGCTGCGATCGCGCCAGCACTCTCGTCTTCGTTGTAGTCTGTCGACTGACGCGCACTACGGTCCGTGTTCTGGCACCGACCTCGTGAAGCATCTGTCGCACGAGCACCCCAGCGGCGTCCTCACCGATGGCGCATACCATGTCACACGCGGCTCCGATCGCTGTGATGTTCTGAGCGACGTTAGCGGCACCCCCGAGAGCGAGTTTTCTCTCCGTAACTCTGACAACGGGAACGGGGGCTTCGGGAGAGATGCGGTCGACGTCGCCGCGCAGATAAACGTCAAGCATCGCGTCGCCGATAACGGCGATGCGCTTGCCCGCGGCGGCGTTGAGGAGCGCGACCAGCCGCTCGCGTGTAATTGTCTCGATCATTCGCGTGGAAGGTAAATGGGCACGGTGCGTGCGGCAAACCGGGCGTGCGCTTTAGTAAACTCTTACATTATCTGCGCAAATTGATCATTGGGGTGGCTCCAGCGCCGCCCCGATGCGACGCTCGCTTCCTTCCACGCCTCCCAATTGCTCGATCGCTTCAACAACGCACTGAAGCGCCAGGTGCTTTCCCTCCAGGAATATTTCGTTCTGGCAGGGAAGTCGATCGGATTCATCTTCGCCCGGCCGTTCTATCGCGGCGATCTCGTTCAGCAGATGGATGCCATTGGCGTGGGCTCGCTCGGAATCGTGCTTCTCACCGGTTTTTTCACCGGGATGGTGCTCGCGCTGCAGACGTCCGTCCAGCTCAGGACCTTCGGCGCTACGATGTACATCGGGCGTCTCGTGGCCGGCTCGATGATAAGAGAGCTCGGCCCGGTACTGGCCGGATTGATGGTTGCGGGACGCGTTGGATCTGGAATCGCCGCGCAGCTGGGATCGATGCGCGTCACCGAGCAGATAGATGCACTCAACACGCTCGGCACGGATCCGATCAAGAAGCTGGTCACGCCGCGCGTGCTCGCGGCGCTCATCATGGTGCCGACGCTTACGGTGATCAACGATCTCGCCGGCATTCTCGGCGGCAATGTCATCGCCGAGCTCTACCTCGGAATTCCGACGTCGATGTACTGGCGCACAGTCTGGGAGCAGATTGCGTCGGGCGGGTTCATGCTGACGTACGTGCCCCATGATTTCATCCATGGCCTCGCGAAGCCGTTGGTGTTCGGAGGCATCATAGCTACGGTCGGATGCCACTTCGGTCTCAAGACAACAGGCGGAACCGAGGGAGTCGGGATTGCCACTACCAGAACTGTGGTCACCGCGAGCATTCTGATTCTCGTGGTGGACTATTTCATAACGCAGCTGCTGCTGGCGGTTCTCGGTACATGAGCGACGACGAAGAGCCCAAGGCTGAGCCCGCCGCGGAAAACGGCGCGGTAAATCCGGCGGCCGAGCAGACTCCGGCCGAGAGCCGGGCATTTGAGAAGGATCGTCTCCAGCCGCCGATAGGCAAGCGCCAGGATAAGCAGGAGGAGCGCGGGGAGCGGCGGGCGCCGCGGCCGGACGAGGCCGCCATCCCCGACGCCGAGCAGGGCGATGCGCCTATACGCCGGGGCGGAGACGACACGCGCGTTCGCCGTGCGATTCGATCGGAGCTCGATCTCGATCGCGGTCCGGAGCCGCCCGAGCCTGCGAGCACGATGGAGTACAGCGCGATGAACATCGTCGCGCTCGACCACGTGTACCTCTCTTTCGATCAGCCTATACTCGAGGATGTTTCGTTTACCGCAAAGGCCGGCGAGACGGTGGCGGTCCTGGGTGAGTCCGGGACGGGTAAATCGACGATCCTCAAGCTCCTGCTCAGGTTGCTCGTTCCCGACCGCGGTCGCGTCTTCCTCGATGGAGAGGAGATCACACAGCTCCCCTTCGACCGTGCGTTGAGAGTGCGCCAGAAAATGGGGATGGTGTTCCAGGGCGCCGCGCTCTTCGACTCGATGACCGTTTATGAGAACGTCGCTTATCCTCTTCGTGAGCACACCGCACTGTCGGAGCAGGAAATCGAAGCGCGCGTGCGCGAGAAGCTCGACTTCGTGGATCTCGACCCCGACAAGGTTCTGGATCAGATGCCGTCGGAGCTCTCCGGAGGAATGAAGAAAAGAGTCGGCATCGCGCGCGGCATGGCAAACAACGCGAAGATCATGCTGTACGACGAGCCTACGTCAGGCCTCGACCCGCTGACGACGGGAACCATCACGAACCTGATTCTGAAGCTGCAGCGGGAGCTCAGGGTGACGGGCGTCGTGGTCACGCACGATGTTCGATCGGCGTTCAGGATGGCCAGCAAGATTGCTGTTCTGGCCAATAGAAAGATTCATTTCTTCGGGACCCCTGAAGAGATGTCGGGAAGTGATGACCCGTATCTTCGCGATTTCCTTGGCGGTTTTTGACATGGCATTAACTTCCAGCCGACGATGAAACGCTCGACATTCATAACCTGGGACCAGCTGAAGGTCGGCGCGATGATCGCCGTCGCCCTCGGGATAATGGTCGTTGCCATCATCAAGCTGGGCCAGCAGGCGAATCTGTTCGCCAGCCACTACGAGCTCGTTACGTTCGTGCCGAGCACCGCCGGGCTGCGTGAGGGAGGTCAGGTTACAATAGCCGGCCAGCTCGCCGGCTCGGTCAAGTCGATTGAGTTCCTTCCGGTGGACCTCGACACCACACGGAATCTCAAGATCATCATCCAGCTCGACCAGAACGACTCGGCGCAGGTGAGGCGCGACTCCAGAGCGACGCTTCGGACGCTCGGACTGATTGGCGACAAGGTGTTCGACATAAGCCCGGGAACGCCGCGCTACGCGACGCTCAAGGCCGGCGATACGATCTCCCTCGCAAACGCGCTCGATTACGAGGCTGTGTTGCGGCAGGCAGCCGGGGCACTCGACAGAGTCGTCTCTCTGACCGGCACCATCCAGTCGCTGGTCAATGGCGTGTCGCGCGGCGAAGGGACGCTTGGCGCGCTCGTCACAAGCCGCACACTTTACGACGAGCTGAACTCCACGCTGGTCAGCACCAACCGCGTGATGGTTAGCCTCCAGAACCCGCGCGGCACAATCGGTCGTCTGCTGAACGATCCCGCGCTGTACGCAAATCTGAATCGTGTGCTCGTTTCCGCCGACACGATCGTCGCCCAGCTCGGCTCGAGCCAGGGCACCGTTGGAAAGCTGTTGAGGGATGACCAGCTCTACACGCGTCTCGTTTCTACCGTCTCGGCGCTCGATACGCTCGTTGGAACAATGTCGCGCGGAGACGGCACGATGACGAAACTGTTCACTGACAAGGAGCTCTACGACCGCCTTCTGTTGACGGTGACTGAGCTGAATACCGTTCTTGTCGATGTGCGTCGAGACCCGAGACGGTACACAAAAGGATTGATCTCGGTATTTTGATTATGTAATGCGAAGCCACGAGCTGGATGTCGTTGTCACGCGCGGAAACGCGGTAGAGTCGTATCACCGCGTGCACGCCGCGGTCGTCGCGGATGGCGACAAGCTTCTCGCCGAGGCCGGTGATGCGCGGATGCTCACCTACTGGCGCTCGGCGGCCAAGCCTTTCCAGGTCATGCCGTTCCTTGCAAGCGGCGGGTTCGATACGCTCGGCTGGGGCGACGAGGAGCTCGCGATTGCGTCCGGCTCTCACGGCGGCGAGCCCGAGCATGTCGCGCTCATCGAGAAGATGCTGGCGGAGATCGGGCTCGAGGAGGGTGACCTGGCGTGCGGGCCACAGGAGCCTCTGACCTCGCGCGGCGCGAAGATTCTCCGCGAGGCCGGCAGCCGAACTAAGCGAACGCACAACAACTGCTCGGGGAAGCACACGGCGATGCTGGCCTACGCCCGGCAGAGCGGCTGGCCGATCGAGGGCTACGAGCGCATCGAGCATTCGGTACAGCAGTCGATCCTGAACCACGTTGCGCTCTGGGCTGACATGCGGCCTTCAGAGCTGGACCTCGCCGTTGACGGCTGCGGCGCGGTGGTCTTCGGACTTCCGCTGGATCGGATGGCGCGCGCGTACGCGCGGCTCGGATCCGCTGCACGGCGCGGCGAGGAGATACCGTCGCGAATCGTCAACGCCATGGTCACGCATCCCTTTCTCGTTGGCGGCACCGACAGGTTCGACACCGTCCTGATGGAAGAAACCGACGGCAGAATTGTCTCCAAGGTCGGTGCGGAGGGAGTTCACTCCGCGGTGGTGCCTGAACGCGGGTTGGGAATCGCCCTCAAGGTCGAGGACGGCAACAGCCGGGCGCAGTATCCTGCCCTCGTGCGCCTGCTCCAGGAGCTCGACGAGCTGCCGGAGAGGCTGCCGCCTCGTCTGGCTGAATTTCTCCGAAAGCCTGTCCGCAACAGTCGAGGCGAAGTGGTCGGCGTCATCTCTGTCGGAGGAGGCGCGGGGACGCGCTTCGCGGCGCCGGCCCTCGCGTCAATCTGATTCCACCTGCGGACGGCGGATGCCGTCGGCGGCCGCCGGCAGCTCCATGATTTCGTTTCTCGATCGGGAGACGTGCGCGCTCGTGAGACTCGCGGCCGCAATCGCCGGCTCGGACGAGGCAACCACAAGGCGCGTGATCGACGAGATTGCGGGCTCGGTAAGTCCGCAGGCCGCCGACGAGGTAATTCTGCAGTCATACTTGTTCGCGGGGTTTCCACGCGCACTCAACGCGGCGCGCATGTGGCGCGGGGCATCGGGCGTCCGGGCGCCGCTGGCTGACGAAAGTGCCTCGGCCCGGCATGCCGAGGAATGGGAAAGAAACGGGGAGGCAACTTGCGGGATTGTGTACGGTGCATCGTACGAGCTGCTCAGACGCAATGTCCGGGAGCTTCATCCGGCGCTGGACGCTTGGATGATCACGGACGGCTACGGCAAGGTGCTGTCTCGTCCGGCGCTCGACCTCAAACGGCGCGAGCTGTGTGTCGTCGCTGCGTGCGCGGCCGCAGGACAGCAACGACAGCTGCATTCACACCTGCACGGCGCCATCAACAGCGGCGCATCTCCGAAGGAAGTCTCGGCGACGCTCGAGGCGCTAAGCGATCTGGTTGGTCCGAGGGAGATCAAGCAATACCAGGCTCTGCTGGCGCGGGTTGTCGCGAGCCGGTCTGCACAATCGTCGCCGGATACGGGATGATCCGCGCCCGGGCCAGAGTCGCAGGCTTCGATGTTCGTTGATCGAGTTGTCGTGACCGTCGAAGCCGGAACCGGTGGCTCGGGCTGCACCTCTTTCCGCCGGGAGTTTCGCGCCCCGATGGGCGGGCCCGACGGCGGTGACGGCGGACGCGGCGGCGACGTGATTGTCAGAGGCGACGGTAATCTCGCCACCCTGCTCGACTATACCTATCGCGATCGCTGGGTGGCGGACCGTGGCGAGCACGGCATGGGCTCGAACAAAACCGGTCGCGCCGGCGGGGACATAGTGCTTCCCGTTCCACCGGGAACGATCGTGCGCGATGCCGCGACCGGGGAAATCGTCGCGGAGATTCTGGCCGATGGTCAGGAGGAGATAGTTGCAAAGGGCGGCCGCGGCGGGAAAGGAAACACTTTCTTTGCTACCGCCACGCATCAGGCGCCGCGCGAATGGCAGCCGGGTGAGGAGGGCGAAGTCCGGAGGCTCGAGCTCGAGCTCAAGCTCATCGCAGACGTCGGGCTCGTGGGTCAACCCAACGCGGGCAAGTCCACACTGCTCTCCGTGATCTCGGCGGCGACCCCTAAAATCGGCGACTACCCCTTCACCACGCTCAGCCCAAACCTCGGTGTCGTTCAGCTGAGCGATCATCGCACATTCGTGGTGGCCGACATTCCCGGCATCATCGAAGGAGCTCATGAGGGGAAGGGCCTCGGGCTGCACTTTCTTCGTCATATCGAAAGGACTCGCCTGCTGGCGTTCCTCATTCCGATCGACGCAATGGACTGGCAGGAAGAGTACGACCAGCTTCGGCGCGAGCTCGATGCATACTCGCCGGAGCTCATGCAGCGCCCCCACTGCGTGGTTTTCACGAAGCTCGATCTGCTCGGAGAGGACTATCTCCCCGCGATTCGAACCGACGATGCGTTTGGCGTGTTCGCGGTCAGTGCGCCGGGCCGCCAGGGACTGGACGGGCTGCTCGCGGCTTGGTGGTCCGAGCTGCAGTGGCTGAGAAACAAGGCGAGCGACTCGGCTGCAACAGCTGAATTACCATAGGTTTGTACTGCCTGCTTCATGCCAGTTATTCACGTCGCGCCGGCACTCTGGAAGCGTGGAGACAACGATTATCCGACCGCTCTCGAGGACCTCGAATACCCGCCCCGCCAGCTGCACGCACTTGGCGACGCGAGAATGCTCGAGGGACCGTCGGTATCGGTTGTCGGAACTCGACGGCCCACTGCTTATGGCCTGAGGATTACGCGCGCGATTGCCGGCGAGCTCGCGCGGGGGGGCGCATGCATCGTCAGCGGAATGGCGCGCGGCATCGATGCAGCCGCGCATCGCGCCGCGCTCGAGGTAGACGGCCGAACCGTCGCCGTGATGGGAACAGGAATCGACGTGCCGTATCCGGCTGGACACCGCGCACTGCATGACCTCCTCGCCACGCGCGGGCTTGTCGTTTCCGAGTACGGTACTGGCGCGACCGCGCATAGGGGGACCTTCCCCCGGAGGAACAGGATCATCGCCGCGCTCGCGCCCCTGACTATAGTGATCGAGGCAGGCCACAGGAGTGGCGCCCTCAACACCGCGCGTCAGGCAGTTGATCTCGGCCGCGTTGTCGCCGCGGTCCCAGGCCCGATCGATTCCCCCGAGAGCTGCGGCACGAATGAGCTGATCAGAGACGGCGCGATGCCAATTGTGTCGGTCGGCGACGCTCTCGCTCTCGCTGGCGTGAGCCCGCCTCCGAAAAAGCGCGACGCTGAGCTGACAGAAACGGAGTCGCGTGTTTGGGGGGCACTCTCGGGCGGAGGGCTCGACGCTGACGCTCTCGCTGCGCGCTCGCGTCTGCCGGCCCGCGAATGTCTTGCCGCCGTCACTTCGCTCGAGCTTCTCGGGATGGTCGAATGCCTGCTTACAGGGGAAATACGGCGGAGATAGGGCGCGGACGGGGTATATTCAGCCGTGCTTCCATCACATCTCTACGTCCACGTTCCTTTCTGCGCACGTCGCTGCTCCTACTGCGATTTCTCGATCGCGGTGCGCCGCACCGTGCCGGTCACGGATTATCTAGGCGGAATTCAACGGGAGCTGGTGGTAGTCACCGCGCCAGCTGGCATGAAGTCTTCGTCCTGGAATCTTGGCACGGTCTATCTCGGAGGCGGAACTCCGTCGAGCCTCGGAGCCGAAGGTGTGCGCCGGCTTCTCACGTCGATTGAGGCGTTCGCGCAGATCGCGCCGGGCGCAGAAGTCACGATCGAGGCCAATCCGGAGGACGTGACACCAGAGGCCGCCGACGCATGGGCTGCGGCGGGAGTCAATCGTCTCTCGCTCGGCGCGCAGACCTTTGACGATGAAGTCCTGAAGTGGATGCATCGCACGCACGACGCCAGCAGGATCGGGGACGCGGTTCGATCCGCGCGTTCCGCGGGGATCGTGAACATTTCGCTCGACCTGATTTTTGCCCTGCCGCCCGAGATTCCGCGTGCGTGGACACGGGATCTCGACGAGACCCTGGCCTTGTCGCCGCAGCATGTTTCGCTCTACGGTCTGACGGTCGAGCCGGCAACGCCCCTGCAACGGTGGGTAAGCGCAGGGCGGGTTTCATCGGCCAGCGAGGACCGATACGCGGATGAGTTCCTCGAAGCGCACCAGCGAATGACAAGTGCAGGGTTTGTACACTACGAAGTCTCCAACTTCGCGCAACCGGGTCGAGAGTCGCGGCACAACTCCGCTTACTGGACTGGCGCACCATACATGGGAATTGGTCCGGCCGCCCACAGCTTCGACGGCGAGCGCCGGCGGTGGAACGTAAAGCCGTACGCGCAGTGGCTCGCTGCACTAGGCCGGGCAGAATCCGTCGTCGAAGGGTACGAGCTCATCGACGCGGAGAGCGCGAAATCGGAGCGCATTTATCTCGGGCTTCGTACCCAGACAGGTTACCTCGCCGGCGCTTCCGATCGCGCCGCCGCGGAGAGCTGGGAACGCGCCGGCTGGGCAGTGATCGACGGTGATCTCGTGCGTCTAAATGCCGAGGGTTGGTTGCGGCTGGACAGGCTGGCCGCCGGGTTGACAGGACTTTGAGGCGATTCTTACGTTGAAACTCATGGCTTATCCCGAGCTGAGCGAGCGCGAGAGGCGGGTGCTCGAAGCCGTCATCCAGTCATATGTGGAGACCGCTCAGCCTGCCGGCTCGCATGCCATTGCCCGTCGCTTCGGCCTGGGCGTGTCGGCGGCGACGATTCGAAACACGATGAGCGACCTCGAGTTCAAGGGGATGCTGTATCATCCTCACACGTCGGCCGGTCGCGTCCCGACCGACGTCGCATACCGGGTGTACGTCGACTCGCTCATTCGGCTGCAGCCGATGAAGAAGCGGGAACACGACAGGCTCACCGCCGAGATTGCGTCGGGCGGATCCGCCGTCGAAGCGATACTCAGACGTGCGGCGCAGAGTCTCGGTGTGATCACTCAGGAGCTGGGCATCGCGCTGGGCCCGCGACTGGACAACAGCGTGCTCGAGCGTCTCGACCTCGTGCGTTTGTCGGCGGAGCGGATTCTCGTCGCTCTCACACTCACCGGCGGCGCGGTGAGAACGATTTTTGTCGAAGCAAAAGGCGAGGTTGCCGACGCCGCACTCGCGGAGGTAACCGCCGTTCTGAATGAGCGCCTCGCCGGATCGACGCTGCGTCAGATCAGAGCGAGCCTCGGGGCACGCCTTCGCGACAGCAGTCCAAGCGACAACGCGGCAGAGCTGTTGAATGTCTTCATCGAGGAAGGCGATCAGCTTTTCGATGTCGCGATGCAGCGGCCCGAAGATGTAATGCTTGGACACGCGTCGGTGCTCGCGGAGCAGCCGGAGTTCGCGAGCGTCAACAGCATGAAGAAGCTCGTCGCGCTGACCGAGACGCGGGAGGATCTCGCTGATCTTCTCAGAAAGCGCAGCGATGTAGGCGGGATAACGATCAGCATCGGATCCGAGCACAACGATCCCCGCCTCGAGAATTTCACCGTCGTGACGGCGCAGTACCACGCGGCCGGCTTGAGCGGCGTCATCGGCGTGATCGGACCGACTCGCATGCCTTACGAGAAGGTCATCTCGCTCGTTACACACACATCGAAGCTGATTACAGAGCTACTGGAGTAGCTGAGCGCGTATGGCTGAGTTCTACCAGATTCTCGGCGTCCCTCGCGACGCGACCGAAGACGAGATAAAGCGCGCCTATCGAAAGCTGGCGATGACTTATCATCCGGACCGGAACAACGGCTCGCGCGAGGCCGAGGACAAGTTCAAGGAGATCACCGAAGCCTACGATGTGCTTCGCGATCCGAACAAGCGCGCGACATACGACCGCTTTGGTGAAGCCGGGCTACGCGGCGGCGCGGGCGGGTTCCATCACGTCGACCTGTCGGAAGCGCTCAACATCTTCATGCGTGATCTCGGTGGATTCGCCGGGTTCGGCGATCTCTTCGGCGGCGGCGGGGGATCGACGGGTCCGCGGACGGGATCGGACATTCGCATCACTCTTCCACTGCGACTCGCCGAAGTTGCGACGGGCATCGAACGCTCGGTTACCGCGAAGCTTCTCATGACGTGCGATCGCTGTGAGGGGAAGGGTGCGGAGCCCGGCACGGAGGTGCTCCGCTGCACCACCTGCGCGGGCTCCGGCGAAGTGCGGCGTGCACAGCGCTCATTCTTCGGCCAGGTGATCAGCGTCACCCCATGCCCGACCTGCGCGGGAGAAGGCACCGTGATCTCTTCGCCGTGCAGGAAATGCCGTGGTGAGGGTCGGGTGAGGCAGGAAGAGAAGATCACCGTCAAGGTGCCCGCCGGAGTCGCGACCGGACAGTACATGACGATGCGCGGCGCTGGAAACGTTGGTCCGCGCGGCGGAGGGCGCGGCGACATCCTGATCGTATTCGAGGTCGAGGAGGATCCTCGGTTCGAGCGCGATGGAGAGGACCTGTACTGTGAAGTGCTGGTCACATACCCTCAGCTCGTGTTTGGAGCCGACGTGGAAGTACCGACGGTGAGCTCGAGCGTCACGCTTCACGTCCCGCCGCGAACTGAAAGCGGTCAGGTCTTTCACCTGAGGGGCCGAGGGCTTCCGCGGGTCAACGCGTCAGGAGTAGGCGACCTGCACATCCGCCTGCAGCTGCACACGCCCGAGACTCTCATCGAGGAAGAGGAGCGGTTGATCAAGCGGTTGGGGGAGATACAGGTCGCGCCGCTCGAGCGCCGCGGGAAAGGATTCTGGTCGAAGGTGAAGGAATCGCTGGGCGCGTGATCTTCAGCGGACGCGGGCGGCTACACGCCTGATCTCGGTCGCGCGTCGTCAGACTGGCTTCGGATCAGCGTCGCCGGCCCGCGTCGGCGACAAGCGGTGATCGACGCCCTCATCGCGCACGGGTCACCCGGAATCGAAGAAACCGGCGTGGATATCGTTGGCCACGTTCCGGCAGCGTCGTCCATCGATGGGCTTCGATCAGCGATACTCGCAGCCGACCCAGCGGCGAGCGTCTCCATTGCTCCGGGTATTGCGCGCGACTGGAGTGAGTGGAAGGCGAATGTGCGGGCGCACAAGGTCGGCTCGCTGACAGTGGCGCCGCCCTGGCTCGCCGCAGCGTCCGATCGCGCGACGACCGTTGTGATCGACCCGGCGATGGCGTTCGGCACAGGGGAGCACGCCACGACCCGGGGCGTGATCCACTTGATGCCGAGCGTTGTCACGGCAGATTCCCTCGTCGCGGACCTCGGCGCGGGATCGGCGATTCTCTCGATTGCGGCGGCGAAGCTTGGCGCGAAGCGCGTCGTTGCGATCGAGCTCGATCCGGATGCCGAGAGCAATGCTCTCGCGAACATCAGGCGCAACGGGGTCGAGGACCGTGTTCATTTCATCGGTGGTGATGCGCTTACGCTTCTGCCGCTCGTTGCTCCGGTAGATCTCGTGCTGGCCAACATTCTTTCGTCAGTCATTGTCGAGCTACTTCCCATAATTCGCGACTCGCTTGCCCCGGAAGGGCGCGCGATTCTTTCCGGAGTTCTAATTGAAGAACAGCCGTCGATGGTGGGCGAGATCGCGCGCGGCGGGTGGGCTGTCGAGGCCGAACACACTGAGGAGGGTTGGTGGAGCGCTCTGATCGCCAGGCCGTAGCGACGTTCTTTTCTTCCGATCAGTTCGTTGCCGGCGAGCACGTCTCCCTCGGCGACGAAGCGGCACAGCACGCTCGCGTTCTTCGTATCGGCCCGGGGTCGGCGGTCGAGCTCCGGAACGGCGCCGGCGGCGCGGCGCGTGGTGACATTGCGCGAATGTCGAAACGATCCGTGATGATCGACGTCGAGGAAGTCTGGTCCCTTCGGCCTGCTCCGCCCGTGCATCTCCTTGTGCCGGTTGCGGACCGGGACCGGATGCTGGTTCTGGCGGAAAAAGCGACCGAGCTTGGTGTGGCGAGCTGGCGGCCCGTCATGTGGAAGCGGTCGAGGAGCGTTGCGGGGAGGGGCGAGGGTCCGACATTCGTCGGACGAATTCGTGCACGAATGATCTCCGCCTTGACGCAGTCCGGTGGGGGATGGCTGCCCGAGATTCACCCGTCGGCGCAAGTGAGTCGCGCTATTGCCGCTGCGCCGCCAGGCACACGATTGCTGCTCGACGCGTCTGCGGCTCAGACAATGCTCGCGGTAGATCCTGTCTTTCCGCTCGTGATCGCTCTCGGTCCGGAAGGAGGACTGGCAGACGAGGAGCGTCAGGAGATGGTCGACGGATTCTTCACCCCCGTCCGTCTTGCTTCCACCGTGCTCCGTTTCGAGACCGCCGGAATCGCGGCACTCGCGGTTGCCAGGGCGATTGCGGAATCAAGAATCCAGCAACCGGTGAACGGGTAATGCCTTCGAAATGTCTTTTCTGCAGAATCGTCAGTGGTGACATCCCGGCGGACATACTCGCCGAGCGGGACGATGCTATTGTCTTCCGCGACATCAATGCACAAGCTCCCTCTCACATGCTGGTGATCCCGCGGCGGCATGTGGAATCACTCGACGATGCCGACGACGCAGTGGAGCTCGGCGAGCTGCTGCGGCTTGCGGCGGAGGTCGCGAGGGATGAGGGGTTGGCGGATTCGGGATATCGCGTCGTAATCAACACCAATGACGACGGAGGTCAGACCGTTCGCCATCTGCATCTTCACGTACTGGGTGGCCGCCGGATGACCTGGCCGCCAGGCTGAGATGCGGAGCGCTTTACTTGCTCGTCATATACCCACGGGACTAACTTGTTACGTCTATACACACTACCGGCGCACAAACGCCACGAAGGGGGGAAGTAGATTTTGTCGGAAGTCATAATTCATGACGACGAGAACTTTGAGCGCGCGCTCAAGCGCTTCAAGAAGAAGTGCGAAAAAGCGGGCATTCTTTCCGATCTCCGCAAGCATCGGCACTACGAGAAGCCGAGCGAGCGTCGCAAGCGCAAGCTGAACACCGCGATGCGCAAGAACCGTCGGACGCGTCGCGTCTAGCCAATGTCCGAGCTGGTGACGCGGTTGCAGGCAGATCTCAACGCGTCGCGAAAAGCGCAGGACAAGCCCGCCACCCTTCTGCTCGGCACGGTCATCTCCGATATCAAGAATCGGCGCATAGAGCTTCGGCGGGATCTCGCGGACCCTGACGTCGTGGATGTCCTGCGGAAGGGAATCAAGCGGCGGCGGGAATCAGTGGACATGTACGAGAAGGGCGGCAGGGAGGATCTCGCGGCGAAGGAACGGTCCGAGGTCGCTCTTCTCGAGAAGTATCTGCCGCCGCAGGTCGGCGAAGACGAGCTGCGCTCGGCCGTCAAAGCAGCGATTGCCGGAGGAGCAACTTCCATCGGCGCAGTGATGGGAACCGTCGTGCCGCGCTTCAAAGGGCGGGCCGAGGGCGCCACGATCAACGCCATCGCGCGTGAGGAGCTCGCAAAACAGGGGTGAATGTTCTTGTCGCAGCATCAAAAACCCGAACTGGCGATGACATTCGCGAGTTCGGGTTTTCGCGTTTCGGGATCGTCGTGAGATGAACGCTCACGCGCTCCGTGTAATTGAATTTCCGGCTACGCTGGAGCTTGTCGCGGGCAAGGCGTCGTCCGCGCTCGGCGCGGAGCGTGTTCGCGAATCGTCACCGCAGACCGAGCGCGCGTGGCTCGACAGCGAGCACGCGCGCGTCACTGTCGTTCGATCACTCGTCGAGAGCGAGCTGCACTGGCACCCGCAGGCAGTCCCCGACATACGCGTGGCTGTCGAGCGGCTTCGCATTGAAGGTGCCTCGTTGACGGCAGCTGAGCTGCTCGCGATTTCGGGCGTGCTCCGCAGCTCCCGACTGACACGCGAGGCGCTCAAGAGCGAGCAAGTACCGCCTCTCTCGCGAGCGCTGCTCGCTCCCGAGCTCGAATCTCTTCTCGCATCGCCAGCCGACGAGAAGAAGATCGCGACTGCAATTGACGACGACGCGAACGTAAGAGACGAAGCATCGCCCCAGCTTCGTCGGATTCGTCGCGAGCTCCGCGGCTCCCAGGGTGAGCTCGTCAAGCTTCTGGAGCGCCTGATCGCGAGACTCGAGCCTCACCACCAGGTTCACGACATGTCCGTCACCGTGCGGAACGGGCGCTTCGTGATCCCCGTGAGGAGAGAAGCCCGCACGACGGTTGGCGGAATCGTCCACGACACATCGTCGACCGGGGGCACCTTGTTCGTCGAGCCGCCGGCGGCTGTCGAGGCAGGGAATCGCATTCGCGAGCTCGAGGTGGAGGAGATTCGGGAGATCGACCGCATTCTCGCCGAACTCACTGAAGCGTTGAGGCCATCGCGCGATGCGATTGCGGCGACACTCGAGGCGCTCGTCGAGCTCGACAGTCTGTATGCCCGCGCACAGTTCGGAATTGAATTCGAGTGCGGAACCCTCGAGCTTGGCGCGGCGGCCCAAGGATTCACGATAATCAACGGGCGACATCCTCTGCTACTCGCGCAGGCAATTCCTGTTGTGCCGTTCGATCTGAAGCTGGAGCCAGCCGAAAGAACGCTGCTCATTTCCGGACCGAACACCGGCGGAAAGACAGTCCTCCTCAAGTCGCTCGGACTTTTTGCGGCGATGGCGCAGTCGGGAATCCCAGTGCCGGTTGGAAAGGGTTCGAGGCTCGCGATCTTCGATGAAGTCTTCGCGGATGTTGGCGACGAGCAGTCAATCAGCTCCAGCCTTTCAACCTTCAGCGCACATGTTCGCAACCTTGCCGAGGTACTCCGCTTCGCCACGGCCGACTCCGTGGTTCTGATTGACGAGCTGGGATCGGGCACAGATCCGGTCGAGGGCGCGGCCCTTGGCGGCGCGATTCTGGAATCGCTTACCCGGCGCGGAAGCCTGTCTGTAGCAACGACACACCTCGGCGCTCTGAAAGACCTTGCCGCGGAAGTGCCTGGAGTCGTCAACGCGTCGCTGCAATTCGATTCCGTCGCTCTCGCGCCGACTTACCGGCTGATCAAGGGAATCCCAGGTAGATCCTACGGCCTCAGCATTGCGCGGCGGCTCCAGCTTCCCGACGAGGTGCTGGACCGGGCGGAGGCTCGTCTTCCAACCGGTGAACGGGACGTAAATGCGCTGCTGGCGGAGCTCGAAGCCCGGGAGCAGCGACTCACCGAGAGCGAAAAGGAAATCGCCGCCATCGGCGACGACGTCCGCCGGCGCGCCAAACGTGTCGCCGATCGGGAGCGCAGTGTGAAAGAGCGCGAGCGAAACGCAGAACGCGATGCGCGGAAGGAAGCTCGCCGCGTCCTTCTCGATGCCCGTGACGAAGTCGAGAACACGATCCGCGAGCTGCGGCAGAATGCGGCGGATGCCGCTGAAGAAGCAGCGCGCGAAGCGAGACGCAGAGTCGAGCAGCTTGCGGCGGACGAAGCAAAAGCCATTTCGGCGCTGGATGAAGCAGCCACCGCCGACGCTTCGCGCACAGGGGAACAGGAATACGAGCCTTCGCCGTCGTCGGGCGCACTGATCGAAGGCGACTTCGTGTCCGTTCCGTCGATGGGAGGGCGCGTGGCGCGGCTCATGGAGTTTCGCGGTGACGATGCCGTTGTGGCCATGGGCTCGGTCAAGCTTACGGTTCCGCGGTCGTCGCTGGAGCGCGCGCGAGCCCCCGAATCCGGCGAGCGCGTGCAAGTCGCCATAAGAGGCGACGTACCAGAGCTTCATGTGAGCAGTGAGATAGACCTGCGTGGAATGCGGGCTGCAGAAGTGGACGATCTGGTCATGCGATCGGTGGATTCAGCGGTTCGCGCGGATTTGAAAACGCTGCGGTTCATTCACGGGAAGGGAACCGGAGCATTAAGGGAGCGTGTTGCGGAGATGCTCCGGAAGGAAAGTCGCGTCTCGAGCTTTCGGCTTGGTGCCTGGAACGAAGGCGGAGCCGGAGTCACGGTGGTAGAGCTCGCATGATCCCCGACGAAACCGTTGAGCAGGTTCGAGAGGCGGCCGATATCGTCGGAATAATCGGCGAGTACGTCCCGCTGAAGCGCACCGGTGCTGATTTCCGCGGACCGTGCCCCTTTCATCAGGGCACGCGGCGCAACTTTTCAGTCTCGCCGTCGAAGCGGATGTATCACTGCTTCGTCTGCAACGAGAGCGGAGATGTCTTCAAGTTCCTGACGAAGCGTCTCGGCGTGGATTGGCCCGAGGCCGTGCGGATCGTCGGCGAAAAAGCCGGCATCGAAGTGCGGGACACGAAGACGAAGCGTGAGGGCCCCGATCCGCGGGAGCAGTTCTGGGAGCTGAACGCAACCGCCGCTGAATATTTTCGGCAGCTGCTGTGGGACGAGACGATTGGAGCCCCGGCGCGCGAATATCTGTCCGAGCGTGACATTTCCCGCGCGGTCGCGGAAGAGTTTTCGCTCGGCTTCGCGCCGCGGGAGATCGGGCTCATGCGAACGTACATGAACACCCTCGGGTTCGATGACACTCGTCTGCTCGAAGCCGGGCTGCTGGTTCAACCGGACCAGGAGACCGAGCCTCGCCCGCGCTTCCGCAACCGTCTGATATTTCCCATACAGGACTTCGCCGGCCGTCACGTCGGCTTTGGTGGACGCCTCCTCGGGCCGGGCGACGTGAAATATCTCAACTCATCCGATACTCCGGTCTTTTCGAAGGGAAAGCTTCTTTACGGACTCAACAGATCACGCAATGCAATACGCCGCGCCGATCGTGCGCTGATCGTCGAAGGCTATTTCGACGCATTGCGCCTGATGGCGGCCGGTCTCGAGGAGGTCGTCGCGCCGCTTGGCACGGCGCTCACGGAGATGCAGGCAGCACTCCTGCGGAAGTACACGCGGAATGTCTTCCTGCTCTATGACAGCGACGCGCCGGGACTCAAGGCGACGTTTCGCTCGGGCGATGAGCTCCTCCGTCAGGGATTGTCGGTGAGAGTCGTAACCCTGCCTGCCGGCGAAGACCCCGACAGCTTCGTTCGCACAAAGGGCGCGGCGGCACTCGCCGCCGAGCTGGACAACGCGATAGATATTTTCGAGCGAAAGATCCAGATCCTCGAGCGCGGTGGCTGGTTCGGCGAGCTTCAGAAGAAACGTCGCGCGCTCGACCGGCTGCTTCCAACGATTCGGGCGACGTCCGATCCCATCATGCGGGATCTCTACGTCTCGCGCGCCGGCGAAGTGACCGGCGTCAACAGACAAATCCTCCTCGGTGAGCTTGGTTTGACCGGAACGGCGGCTGCGCCACCCCGTCAGCCGCCCGCTCCGCGCATCAATCTCGAGATACGCGCGCGTCGGGGAGACCGCCGGACAAGGGCTCATGTAAACAGGGCGTCGGCCGAGCGGGAGCTCATCCGCGCGATGCTCGCCCAACGATCGCAAGTCGAGGCAATCGCGGAGCGCATCGGGCCCGAGTCGTTCAGGGACGAGCGCTATCGCGCGATCTTCACGGCTCTGCTTTCGGCCCCCGACGGCGCGTCACTGAGTGATCTCGCTCCAATGCTCGACGCGGAGACGATAGAGGTGGCGGAGCAGCTGCTGGAAGATCGACTCGGGCTCATCAATGCGCAGCGCACGATAGATGATTCGCTCGCACAGCTCGAGGTGCGAGCGATGGAAGAGCGGCTCGCGGAGATCGACGGGCTGCTGTCGCTCGCCAGCGAGGAGGAAAAGGCGGCACTCGATGACGAGCGGCGAAAGCTCGTTACTCTGATGCGCGCATCGGGCAAGATGTCGTTCAAGGCATTCCGGCGCGGCCGGACACGCTGATAACCCGGAGGAAAATGATGCAGACGGATGTCGAAGTTTTGCTGGCCCTGCAGGCGGACGACACGGAGATCAGCGATCTCGAAAACCGGTTGCGGGCGCTGGAGCCGCGGATGACGGCGCTGGATCGCAAGCGCGAAACCGCTGTCTCAGCCCTTGCGCGAGCACGCGGCGCGGTTGAATCCGAGGAGAGGCGGCAGCGCGATCTCAACACGAAAGTGGCGGCGCACAAGCAGATGCAGGAGCGAAACCTCGCTCAGTTCGACGCCGTGAAGCGGCTCAAGGAAGCGACGGCCGCGATGGCTCAGGTCGAGTCCGCGCGGCGTATCATCGCTGAAGACGAGAGCGAGCTTCAAACAATCTCGCGCCGCCTGAACGAGCTGCGCTCGTCGGTAGAGACTCACGAGCTCGCGGTGGTGGAGATCGAAGCAGAACAGGCGACCGCCCGCGGCGAGATAGACGCCGAGCGAGAGGAAATCAAAAGCTCACTCGAGTCCGCGCGTCGTGCCCGCGACGACAAGACGGCCGGCGTCCCGCGGCCCTTGCTCGGCAAGTACGACCGGATTCGAACGCGGCGGCCGAAGGCACTCTATCCGCTCCGCGGGGATTCATGCGGCAACTGCGATACGGCAATTCCAATGCAGCGACGAAACCTCATGGCTGTGAATGGTGCGATAGACGTGTGTGAAGCGTGCGGAGTGCTGCTCTACCGCGCGTCGGGCGCTTGAGCGCATTCG
Organism: Gemmatimonadaceae bacterium; assembly: GCA_035633115.1. Lineage (NCBI taxonomy): Bacteria > Pseudomonadati > Gemmatimonadota > Gemmatimonadia > Gemmatimonadales > Gemmatimonadaceae > Gemmatimonadaceae bacterium. Next base: position 270,828 of record DASQFN010000047.1, read on the forward strand.
CGGCGCCGCCTAAGTTGCGAAGGTGACCGCAACAACCGCCGTCCCGGGAGCACGCGGCAGCCCACGTGCCGGCGCCCGCTGGATCATCCCGCGAACGCCCGACCCGGACGCCGTCGCTGCGCTGTGTGCAGCTCTGAGCCTGCCTGAAACGGTTGCGAATCTCCTCCTTATTCGAGGTCACGCTGACGCGGATTCCGCCAAAGACTTCCTGCGACCCCGTCTCGCCCATCTTCATGACAGTTTTTCCATGCTCGGCCTCACCAAGGCGGTCGAGCGGCTTGCTCGCGCGTGCAAGGATGGCGAGACCGTTCTCGTTCACGGCGACTACGATGTAGATGGGATCTGCTCCACCACGATCATGACGCGGACCCTCCGCGAGTTTGGAGCGAAGCCCGTTCCATTCATTCCCCGGCGAATTGAAGATGGGTACGACCTGAGCAAAGCCGGTGTTCACGCTGCGCTGGAGAATCGTGCAGCTGTCGTTGTCACCTGTGACTGCGGAACCAGCGCGAGGGAGCCGGTAGCCGAGCTGTGCCAGGCGGGAATCGATGTCATTGTCACCGACCACCACCTCCCGGGCGAGGCGCTCCCCGATTGCCTTGCGGTTCTCAATCCCCGGCAGCACGGGTGCGAGTACCCGGACAAGGATCTCGCAGCGGTTGGTGTGGCCTTCAAGCTTGCGCTTGCTCTGGCCAAGCACATCGGCAGGAACGACGCATTCATCTGGGGAATGCTCGACCTCGTGGCGCTCGCCACGGTAGCGGACGTGGCGCCGCTCAGAGGCGAGAACCGTATTCTTGTGCGATACGGTCTGAGGATGCTTGCCTCCACGCGAAACATCGGCCTGCGGTCGATGATCAGGGCAGCTGGGCTTCAGGGCAAGCTCATGACAGCCGGCCGCGTGGGGTTCATTCTGGCGCCTCGGCTGAACGCGGCGGGCCGAGTCGGCCACGCGATGCGCGGCGTACAGCTCCTGATGAGCGACAACGAGCACGAGGCGAACACTATTGCACGAGAGCTCGAAGAGCTCAACGCGCGGCGTCAGGAGCTCGATCACGAGACGCTCGACCAGGCGCGCGAGATGCTCGAGCACATGGATCCCGCGGAGACTTACGGGATTGTTCTCGCGAGCGAGAGCTGGCATCCGGGAGTAATCGGCATCGTCGCTTCGCGAATCGTCGAGGAATACGGAAGGCCGACTGTTCTCATCGCGCTGGAGGGCGAATACGGCAAAGGGTCGGGCCGGGCGATACACGCTCTCGATCTGCACGGAGCGCTGGCCAAATGCAGCGATCTTCTCCTGCGCTTCGGCGGACACCGCGCAGCGGCCGGTATCACCATCGCGCGTGACAGGGTCGATGAGTTTGCCTCCCGCTTCAATGAGGTCGCGCGAGCGTCACTCGCACCCGAAGACCTCATTCCGGAAGTGCGGATCGACCTGGAAGTGGGGCTCGACGGCGCGAATGAAGATCTCGAGAAGATGTTGCGTCACTTCGAGCCGTTCGGGATGGGGAACCCGGCACCGGTGCTCGTCGCGCGCGGTGTACATCTCATCGCGCCGCCCAAGCTCATCGGACGCGATGGCCTCAAGCTCCGCCTGGCCGCAGGTGGCGGCGAGCTCGAAGCGATCGGCTGGGGGTTCGCGTCCAGAATTGGGGAATTCGATCCGGCACTGCCGGTGGATGTCGCTTTCCGACTGGAGCGCGACGACTTCAGGGGGGAGAGCAGGCTTCAGGCGCGCATTGCGGACGTCTGTCCGCACACTCATGCAGAGACCTGACATGCGTATCGTGGCCGGGCGCTGGAGAGGTCGCACGATCGACGCTCCTTCCGGCCGAGGCGTTCGTCCAACGCTCGACCGCGTCCGCGAAGCGTGGATGAGCATTCTTCAGAAAGATCTCCCGGGAGCTCGTGTTCTCGATCTTTTCGCCGGGTCCGGTGCACTCGGACTGGAGGCGTTGTCGCGAGGGGCCGAGAGCGCAGACTTCGTCGAAAAAAACACAGCGAGCCTTCGCTCTCTACGCGCGAATATCGACAAGCTCGAGGCAGGCGACGTGGCAATAATGCACAAGGCCGACGCGATTCAATTTGCGGAGAGTCTCCCGCCGGGTGCATATGATGTGGCGTTCGCCGACCCGCCCTATTCGGGCAGCGGCGCAGTCGTTCTCGCTTCGCGCTGGCTGCAGGTTCCGTTTGCAACGGTTCTGTCCATAGAACATTCGGCCTCGACGACAATGCCACCGGGTGCCGACACCCGTCGGTATGGCACGACGGCCATCACCATCTACCGCAGCGAGGGCTAGCGTGGGGACAATCGCGATCTACGCCGGCAGCTTCGATCCGGTGACGCGCGGTCATGAGGACCTTATCCGGCGGAGCTGCGAGTTCGTCGACAAGCTCGTCGTTGCAGTCGCGCTCAACAGCCTGAAGAAGCCGCTGTTCACGGCGGACGAGCGTGTCGAGCTGATAAGGCGCGTCACGAGTGATAACACGTGCGTTGAAGTTCACCAGTTCGAGGGCCTCCTTGTGAACTTCGCCAGGAGTGTCGGCGCAACACTGATCATTCGCGGGCTCCGCGCGATGAGCGACTTCGAGTACGAGTTCCAGATGGCTCTCATGAATCGCCACCTGTCGCCTGGCCTCGAGACGGTGTTCATGATCCCATCACTCGACACGACTTACATCAGCTCGAGCATCGTGCGGGAGATTGCGCTGCATCGGGGGTCGCTCGACGGCCTCGTCCACCCTGCCGTCGCGGAGGCGCTGGTAAGGCGCTACTCCACAGCAGCGCGATCGCAATAGGATGAGCTTCATCGAGAGCCTCCGCAGCCGTGCGGCAGCCCTCGAAGTCCGGATCGTTTTCCCGGAATCTCGCGACGAGCGCGTGATTGCCGCGGCGGACGCGCTCGCAAAGTCTCGCGTCGTCCGACCAGTTCTGATTCTCGATCCTGCTGCGACAGAGCAGCAGCATTCGGTCGCCCGCGCGACCGGAGCCGAAACAATTCTTTCCGGTGCCGCTTCACCACTCGAGTACGGCCACGGGCTTGTCGCGTCCGGCGCCGTTGATGGCTGCGTAGCCGGTGCTCTGTATACGTCGGCCGAGGTCTTGAGATCGGCGCTCCGGGTGATCGGCCTCAGGCATGGCCTCAAAACCGTGTCCAGCGCCTTCTATATGGTGGCGACGTCACCCTGGGGCGCCGGCGCTGAGGTGCTCACGTTCACCGACTGCGCCGTCGTCCGATACCCCAGCGCCGATCAGCTCGCGGACATCGCGCTGTCCGCGGCCGAGGATCGCCTTCGGATAGTCGGTGACGAGCCGCGGGTCGCTCTCCTTTCCTTCAGTACCTGCGGGAGCGCGGAGGGCGAAAGCGTCGACACGGTGCGTGAAGCCCTTCGACTCATCCGGTCTCGCGCCCCCGATCTCCGCGTGGACGGAGAATTGCAAGGCGATGCGGCGCTGGTTCCGGAGGTCGCCCTCCGCAAGGCGCCTCGCGGAAGTATCGGTGGCAACGCGAACGTGCTCGTGTTTCCCACGCTCGACGCGGGAAACATCGCGTACAAGCTGGTGCAGCGTCTCGCAGGGGCGAGCGCTATCGGTCCAATTCTTCAGGGACTGGCCCGGCCGGCTGCCGATCTCTCGCGCGGCGCGACGGTGGAGGACATTATTAACGTCGCCGCGGTTACCGCACTGCAGTCGGTGCCGGCTGCGGCCTGATGAAACACACTCGGAGACAAGAATGAGCTTCTCGATCAGTAAGCAGGGCGATGTTGTCGTTGTGGACGTCGAGGGTCAGCTGATCGTCGGCAACCGGCAGGAGCTGAAGCAGAAAGTGCTCGACGAGCTGGAGAGGGGCGAGAAAAAATTTCTCATCGACTTCAGCCAGACTGGCTATATCGACAGCTCCGGGCTTGGCGTGCTGGTCTCACTGTCGAAGAAAATCCGGGAGCAGGGCGGTGAGCTTCGCCTCGCCAACCTCAACGATGATTTGCAGACTCTCTTCGAGCTGACGAAGCTCGACACGCTGTTCCAGATCTCGGATACCAGGGAGCGCGCACTCGAGAGCTTCTGATGGCCAAGCCGCGCGTCGCGCTCGATGTCGAGATCCCAAGCGACGTCAAATACATAGAACAAGTGGTCGAGCTCGCGACACGTCAGTGTCGCGAGTTGCATCTGCCTCCGCACAAATGCTCCCTCAACGTCCCGGTGGCGCTTTCGGAGGCGCTGTCGAACGCCATTCTCCGCGGCAATGCCAACGGCCAGGGAAAGGTGCGGATTCGCGCGGTGATAAGGGACGACGCCGTCGTGTTCGACATAACGGACGAAGGAGCCGATTTCGACATCGACGCGATGCGAGTCGAGCCAACACCCGAGACCATCCTGCGCGAGGAGGGCCGGGGCCTCTTTCTCATGCACCGCCTCATGGACAGAGTCGAGCACAGCTATGATCGCGGCAACAAAATAAGACTCACACTCCGTCGCAAATGAGAGAGCTCGAGACGGTCCTCGTTGCATTCCGCGACATAACGCAATGCGAGGCTGCCGTCTGGAGGGCTCCCGAGGGGGATGTTGACGCGCTTGTCCCGGTGGCGCGCTCCGGCCCGCGGCTCGAACGTCCCGACAAGGTTCCGGTTGGGAAGGACGCCAGTCCAATCGCGTCGAACGACGGCAAGATGCTCGTCGCGCAGGTGCCGGGCATCAAGCGGACCTGGCTGGCCGTCGCGCCGTGCGAGCCCGGAGGTGAACCAGAGGAAAAGCATCTCCGGCTCCTGCTGCCGTTTGTCGTGCAGGTTCTTCGCGGTGCGCAAGAGGTCGACCACGCTGCGCTCGAGCTCGCAGAGCGATACGAGGAGATCAATCTTCTCTACACGATCGGTGAGATTCTCGGCCGCACGGTGACGCTCGAGGAGGCGGCAACCACAATCCTCACCGAGATATCGGAAACCGTCGGTGCGCGGCACGCATCGATTCTGGTTCACGACCCGACGACTGATACGCTGCACGTCGTTGCGGCGATCGGTCATGGCTCGCAGGGCGGCCCGCCAATCGCCGTCAACGATCCCGTCTGTGTCTCGGCGCGCGTGTTCCGCACGCAGCACCCGCTGACTGTAGACGAGGGCGAGATGGTTTGTGACGCCGAACGGCCGTATCGGCGCGGGCAGATGCTGTCTGTCCCGATCATGTGGACCACCCCGTCGGGCGGCGAGCCGCTCGGCGTCGTCAATCTTTCGGACCGCAGGTCGCACCAGCCGTACAGCGCCGGGGATCAGAAGCTCGTTGCCGCGATAGCAACGCAGATTGGAACCGCGATTCAGAACGCCCGGCTCGTGCGGGCATCGCTCGAGCAGCAGCGGCTGCTACAGGAGATGAATCTGGCCCACGATCTCCAGATGAAGCTCCTGCCGAATCCTGCGATCGTCGCGCCGGAAGCAAAAGTCGCTGCGCGTGTCGTTCCCGCAGAAAGCGTCGGTGGAGATTTCTATCATCTCTTCCGCATTCCGGGAGGACGAACGGGCGTCATGATAGGCGACGTGTCGGGTCATGGGTATCGCGCCGCCCTCATCATGGCCCTTGCGATGAGCGCCGCCGCCATCCATGCGCAGAATGCGGCCGACCCCGGTGAGATGCTGTCGATGCTCCTTGGGACTCTCCGGGAGGAGCTTGCGACGACCGAGATGTTCATCTCGATGTTCTTCGGCGTGCTCGAAAAAAAATCCTCGACTCTGCGGTACTCGAACACGGGTCATCCTCACGCGTTCATCTTCGGATCGTCGGGCCCACCTCGACGGCTCCACGCGCACGGCCCACCACTTGGCATGACCGACGAAGCGCCCGGCGCGAACGCCGAGCCGTGGCGAAAGGGTGAAGATCTTCTCGTGCTCTTCACCGACGGCATCATCGATGTCATCAATCCGGCCGGAGACCGGCTCGGCGAGCAGAAGGTTCTCGACGTAGTAAGCGAAAGCCGCGCCCTTCATCCGGACGAGATTTTGCGGCGTGTGTTCGACATGCTCGGCGAGTATACCGGCGGCGCGCCGAGTGCCGACGACCTGACGCTGCTCGTCCTGCGAAGCTGACCGTTGCCCCGTAAGCGGGGCTTTCCCCCCGTACTCAAGCGGTTCGGGCAGCATTTTCTGAACGATCGCGACGCGCTGACGGCGATCGCCGACGCGGCTCAACTCGACAAGAGCGACGTTGTGGTTGAGATCGGACCTGGCAGAGGTGCGCTGACGGACTTGCTGCTCGAGCGTGCCGGCCGCGTCATCGCTGTTGAGATCGATCGTGAGCTGGTGGACAGGCTGCGAAAATCCCACGAAGGGGTCTCTCGGCTCACCGTGATCGAAGGCGACATCCTCTCACTCAGGTATGAGGACATCGTGGGCCAGCCTTTTTCAGTTGTCGGCAACGTCCCGTACTACATCACGACACCGATTCTCTTCGGGCTGCTGCAGCCACCGCTGCCGGTTCGCGCCGTTCTTCTGGTTCAGGAAGAAGTCGCGGAGCGAATCGTCGCGGCACCCGACTCGCGCGCTTACGGAGCGCTGTCGGTGAATGTCCAGGCGGTTGCGCGAGCGGAAATCGTGAGAAGCGTGCCCGCGAGCGCATTCACGCCGCCGCCCAAGGTCGAATCGTCGGTGATGAGGTTCACGCCACTGGAAACGCCGCTCGTTCCGCTGGATGAGCTGGTAGAATTTCGGACGTTCGTGCAAGCCGCGTTCGGTATGCGGCGCAAGCAGCTCGCGAACATCCTGCGATCAGTACGAAGTCTGTCACTCGACGAGGCCACGGCCGTGCTCGAAGGGCATGGGGTCGACCCCCGAGCGCGGCCCGAGACTCTTTCTCCTTCCCAGCTAGCGGTGCTGATGCGGGCGAGTCGCTCGTGAGCCCACATGCTCGCGGCTGGAGCGTTACAGCAGGAACCTAGGCCTGAACGTCGTCAGTCGCCCTTATTCGTGAGAGCGAACGTGAGACCCTCGAGCTCCATCGCCATATTGACGGTGCGGAGAGCAACATCGTCGGGCACGTTGAGCTGCACCGGAGCAAAGCTGAGGATGCCCTTGATGCCCGCCTTCACGGCGCGATCAACGAGCTTTTGCGCCACCTCGGCTGGCACGGCGAGCACGGCGATCTGGAAGTTGTGAGCGACGATGTCACGCTCGAGCTGCGCCTCGTCCCGCACCGTGACGCTTCCCCAGCGTGTCCCGATCTTGGACGGATCGCTGTCGTAAACTCCGCTCACGATGAAGCCGCGCTCAGCGAAGCCGGCATAGCGGGCGAGAGCCGCGCCAATCTTCCCTGCGCCGATGATGCACACCCGCCATTGGCGGCCAAGGCCGAGAATCTTGCGGAGGCGCGACGAGAGCTCGGGTACGGAGTAACCGAGACCCCGCTTGCCGAACGATCCAAAGAACGACAGGTCTTTTCTGACCTGTGCCGAAGTGGTGCCGCCAAGCTTGGCGAGGTCGTCGCTCGATGTTGTCCGAACTCCGCGAGCTTCGATTTCGTCGAGGAAGCTGAGGTAGAGAGACAGGCGGCGTATTGTTGATTCAGCTATCCGTTTCACGCAGGCTTGTGAATTAGTTCACAAGTTAGTGGAACTGCGAGTCGGTCGGCAAGGAAACAGCCTTTATCCTTTTCCGTTTCCGTACGGGTACGGGGACCGGCTGACGGGAAACAGCTGACGCGCAACGGATTATTTTGATTTCAATGGCAGTGCATGTGACTTCGGAGATCGGCAGGCTAAAGTCAGTCCTCGTCCACCCTCCGGGCGCCGAGCTCTACGCGGTGACCCCCTCGACAAGAGAAGATTACCTCTACGACGACATCATGGACGTGCCGGCGGCGCAGCGCGAGCACCGTCGATTCGTCGCAATCCTCGAGCGTTTTGCCGAGGTGCACTACGTACATGATCTCCTGACGGAAGTTCTTTCCGACGCGGACGTAAAGCAGCTGCTGATTCGCGACACGCTCGACATTCTGCCGTCCGTTCCCCTAGCGCGCGAGCTCGAGGAAATGGCTCCCGCCGATCTGGCCCGCGCGCTCATCGAAGGCCGCGAGGAAGCACCGGGCCCCCTCGCCAGCGCGCTCAATGAGGGTGGCTACGCCCTGCCGCCGCTGCCCAATCTGTTCTTCACGCGCGACGTCGCAGTCGGCCTGAACGAGCACATCATGATCGGGTCGATGCGCTACAGCATCCGCTGGACTGAAGCGCTTGTGATGAAAGCCATTTTCACCCACAACCCGCGTCTGCAGAACAAGGGGATTGTCTACGACGGCTCCATGGAGCACAGGCTGAACTACACACTGGAGGGCGGAGACGTCCACCCGATACGCCGCAACACGCTGATGATCGGGTTCAGCGAGCGGTCGAGTCCGGCCGCGATCGACCAGCTGGCTTCAGTGCTCTTCGCCAACACCGACATCGAGGACCTGATCATCGTCGTGATGCCAGGCGAAGACATCGCGATCCATCTCGACATGATCTTCACGCAGGTCGATAGGCAGCTGTGCGTGGTTCATCCTCCGCATTTCATCGGGCCGGGCCGGCTGCCGATCCTGCTCTGGAAAAAGGGCGCGTCGAGCATGCGTGAGATGCCGAGCGTGTTTTCGGCGCTCGCCGAATGCGGCGTTCCCATGGAGCCGGTGTTGTGTGGTGGCGAGCGGCGAATGATGCAGGAGAGGGAGCAGTGGTCGTCGGGCTGCAATTTCGTTGCAGTCCGGCCGGGCCTTGTCCTATCATATGCGCGCAATGAGCTCACACACCGGGAAATGGAGAAGGCGGGATTCGATATCATCAACGCGGGTGATTTTCTCTCGGGAGAGCGAGCGATTTCTGAGGAGAGTCGAGCCGTCATTACTTTCGACGGTGGCGAGCTGGTGCGCGGCGGCGGTGGAGCGCGGTGCATGACGTGTCCTCTGGTCAGGGACGAGCCGTGGAGCTGACACGGGTGGGAACCGCGCGAGCCAACGAAACGGCGCGCGGCATTGGCACGCGAATGGAATCGACGATCCTTGCTGAGCGGGCGGCGCACTTCCTCGAGAGCGGGCCTGCCGATCCCGTGGCGCTGATCAGTCACGTCTGCAATCTCCCGGGCGCTCCGCTCATCGTGGCCGAGCACATGGCGCAGGCAATCTTCTCCGGCCGTCCCGAATTCGTGCGTGACGATGTCGGCAGGTGGCTCCTCCATGCTCCAGCGCCTGCGTACACTGTTGAGATCGACATGTCAGACGTCGACTTCGATACCGCGCTGGCGCGTGCGCGGCGTCCCGACCCCGACGTCCTCAGCGGACTCTCGTACGTGGTGGTCGACGTGGAGACCACAGGCACTCGCCATTACGCCGGAGACCGGATTACCGAGATAGCTGCGGTTGTAGTGCGCGACGGGCGCGTGACCGAAGTGTTCGAGACGCTCGTGAATCCTCAGCGTTCGATTCCTCCGTTTGTGACGCAGCTCACGAACATCACGTGGGAGATGGTCAAGGACGCGCCCACATTTCGAAAGGTCGAATCGCAGCTACTCGATGTGATGGCGGGACATGTCTTCGTTGCACACAACGCGAACTTCGACTGGCGCTTCATCTCGAGCGAGGTGCGGCGCGCATCCGGCCGCGAGCTCATCGGCCGGCGCCTCTGCACGGTGAAGCTCGCTCGGCGGCTTCTCCCGCAGCTGCCTCGGCGGTCGCTCGACTACATCGCGGGATACTACGGAGTGGAGATAACGGCGCGTCACCGCGCAGGGGGCGATGCAATAGCGACCGCTCATTGCCTGCTGCGTCTGCTTTCGGATGCAGCCGACCGAGGTTGTCTCACCTGGAGCGACCTCGATTTCATGATCGGGTTCCGCGCGCGCGCCCGTCGCGCCCGCCGTCGCCGGTCAGCGATGCCGGGCCCCGCGAATACGGACATGACGGCGTGAGCGCGCCGACGCCGCTGGTTGAGAAGCGTGTGGTCGGTGGGCTGACAATCCACGCAATTCAGTCCGGCGGTCAGAAGCTCGACGGTGGCGCGATGTTCGGCGTCGTACCCAAGGTGCTGTGGGAACGGCGGATTCCAGCAGACGAGCGCAACCGCATTCAGCTGGGGATGCGCTGCCTGTTGATCGAGCACGCTTCCGGACTCGTGCTTATCGATACCGGAGCCGGAAACAAGGAAGATCAGAAATTCAAAGCCATGTACGGAATCGAGAACGATGGTGCGGACGGACGGACTTTGCTCGAGGACGGTCTCCGCGAAATTGGCGCGCGCCCCGAGGATGTGGCCATCGTGATCAACACTCACCTGCATTTCGATCACGCCGGAGGGAACACCTATCGCGACGAATCAGGCAAGGTAAAGCCGTCATTTCCGAATGCGCGCTATTTCGTGAAGCGCGGCGAGTACGACTACGCGACTCACACCAACGAGCGCACGAGCGCGAGCTACTTCGAGCGCAACTTCATGCCCGTTGTCGCGACGGGCAAATTCGAGTTCGTGAGCCGCGAACGCGAGATAGTGAAAGGGATTCGCGTCGTTCCAACGCCGGGACACACTCCGTTTCATCAGAGCGTTCTCATCGATTCCGGCGGCGAGCGCGCCTTCTTCCTCGGAGACCTGTGCCCGACTCACGCGCACCTGCCTCTCCCCTGGATCATGGGCTACGACGTCGAGCCGCTCGTGACGCTCGAGACCAAGCGGCGGATTCTACGCCAGGCGGAGGACGAGGGCTGGCTCCTCGTGTTCGAGCACGATGCAAGCGTCGCGTGGGGGAGAGTAGAGCACGACGGGAAAGGCTACGGGCTCAAAGGCGACTGACTGTGCAACGCGCACATCGAGCATCTATGACGAAGGGTGAGAAACGATTTGGCGGATTCAACGGATTCGGCGGATGACTGCAAAACTCTTGGGAACTACGGAACAGCATTGCATCAACTCGGACCGTCGTTGCCGTTAACCAAAGAATTTCCGTAGTATCCGCCGAATCCGTTGAATTCGCTGAATCGGTTTTCACCTTCGTCATAGATGCTTGATGCGAGAAGCGGTTGGTTGTCTTGCCCCGATGTCGGAGATCGTTTAGTGTTATGGAGTTACAAGACGAGAAGCAGGCACTCCCGGCGGAGCGCCTCACCCTCTGGCCCTCGCGCTGAATTGAAGCGAGGCGTGCTGAAGGAGTTCATGCCGAGCGGGGCCGGAGGATCATTCCGGTCTCACTTCCGCGCGGGCTTCTCACAAGGGGCTCGCGCTTCTCGTTTTCAGTTTTCTTCAATTAGAGGTAGCCGAGTATTCAGGACACAACAAAACGTGTACGCGTGAACAGGCAGATTCGCATCAGCCCGCTCCGCGTGATCGCCGCCGACGGCGCTCAGCTTGGGATCATGGATGTGGAAGCAGCGCTGGCCGCCGCGGTGGAGCAGGGGCTGGATCTAGTGGAAGTCGCTCCGTTGGCTCGCCCCCCGGTTGTCCGCATCATGGACTACGGGAAATACAAGTTCGAGATGGCCAAGATGGCGCGGCAGGCTAAAAAGAAGCAGCACGTGATCCACCTCAAAGAAGTGAAGTTTCGTCCTGGAATCGAAGAGCACGATTTCGCCACGAAAACGCGTCATGCGCGAGCTTTCCTGGCGGACGGTAACAAGGTGAAGGTGACGCTGATGTTCCGCGGTCGTCAGATCGCGCATCCGGAGCTCGGCCGAATTGTTGTGAATCGGGTGGCGCAGGAGCTGTCCGACGTAGCGAAGGTCGAGACAGAGCCGAAGTTCGAAGGAAAGTTCATGACGATGATTCTCGCGCCGAAGTAAGCGCGAACACCGTCAATCAACGAATACAGAGACTGAAATGCCGAAAATGAAGAGTCACAGGGGCGCGAGAAAGCGCTTCAAGATCACGGGGACAGGCAAGGTCAAGCGCATGAAGGCCTTCAAGAGCCACATCCTCACCAAGAAGACTTCCAAGCGGAAGCGCCGACTTCGCCAGTCAGCGGTGATAACCACGCCCGGCGAAGCAAAGAACATCAAGCGCCTTCTGCAGGCGTAAAGGAGAACCACCATGCCTCGCGTCAGATCGAACGTAGTGCGCTTGAAGCGCAAGAAGCAGGTCATGAAAGCCGCTCGCGGCGCCTTTGGCGCGCGCAGCAAGTTGTGGAAGGCGGCGAAGGAAAACGTCGAGCGTGGCTGGAAATACGCCTACCGCGACCGCAAGAACAAGAAGCGCGATTTCAGGAAGCTATGGATCGTCCGCATCAATGCGGCGGCTCACCAGCACGACATGAGCTACAGCGTATTCATGAATGGACTGAAGCGCGCCGGCGTCGAGATCGATCGAAAAGTGCTGGCGGATATCGCAGTCAATGATCCTGCTGCATTTGGCGCTCTAGCCGAAGCTGCCCGCGCTGCGTTGGCCGCGGCCTAGCCCGCTGTAAGTCATCAAAGGGCGGCCCGGGAACGAAGCAGCGCGACCTTCCGGGGCCGCCTTTTCACATTTCGCCATTCTCATCATCGCCGTCCACGTGAAGCTCCAGGAGTTCATCGCAAGAATCGCCGAAGTCGAGGCGCGGGCCGCTTCGCTCGTTGCAGCAGCGGCGTCCACGGCCGCGCTCGAGGCGGCGCGGCACAGCCTCGTCGGTCGGAAGAGTGGGGAGCTCACCGCTCTCATGAAGGAGCTGCCCGCCCTCTCCCCTGAGGAGCGTCGCGAGGCAGGCGCCGCGGTCAATCGAGCTAAATCCGCCATTGAAAACGCCCTCGATACGCGAGCGATCGATCTGATCAGCGCGAAGACCACAGGCTGCACGATCGATCTCACGATGCCCGCCCGTCGCCACTGGAAAGGAGCAAAGCACCCGGTGACGCTCGTCATCGAGGAGATTGAAGAAATCTTCCGGGAGCTCGGTTTCACGATCGCGCTCGGCCCCGAAGCGGAAACGGAATGGCACAATTTTGGTGCGCTCAATTTTCCGCCCGACCACCCGGCGATGGACATGCACGACACGCTGTACCTCGACGACGGGCTGCTGCTCCGCACGCACACGTCGCCGGTGCAGATCAGGACGCTTCAGAGTTACGAGCCGCCGATACGAATTCTTGCACCGGGCAACGTGTATCGCCGCGACTTCTTCGACGCGTCGCATGCGCCGGTCTTTGCGCAAATCGAAGGACTTGCCGTAGACGAGGGAGTGAGCTTCGTCGACCTGAAAGCGACGCTGACTCGTTTTGCGAATCGCTTTTTCGGAGCGACGCGCACACGGTTCCGCCCCAGCTACTTCCCGTTCACCGAGCCATCGGCCGAGATGGACGTCGAATGCACGCTGTGCAAAGGGTCCGGTTGCGCCGCATGCAAGCACACCGGCTGGTCCGAGATTCTCGGCTCCGGAATGGTCCACCCGTTGGTGCTCGAAGCCTCAGGCGTGGACAGCGAGCGCTACACGGGCTGGGCGTTCGGGATGGGACCGGGCCGGGCGGCAATGCAGCGCTATGGAGTTCCCGACATCCGCCTGCTTTATGATTCCGACATGAGATTCCTGGAACAGTTCGCGGAATGAACGCATCGTACGAGTGGCTGCGCGACTTCGTTCCCTTTGCGCTCAGCCCGGAAGAGCTTCGGGACCTTTTGACTTCGCGAGTCGCGACGGTCGACGACATCGTTCGTCTCCGCGCTGATCTCGACGAGATCGTCGTTGCCCGGGTGGTCGAAGTCGAGCGTCACCCCAACGCCGATCATCTCTGGGTTACGAAAGTCGATGCCGGGTCCGGCGAGCTTCGGGATGTCGTATGCGGAGCCCCCAACGTGACCGCGGGTGCGCTGTATCCTTTCGCTGCCGTTGGCTCGACGCTCCCGGGTGGACTCAAGCTCGAGAAGCGAAAGATCAGAGGAGTCGTATCGGAAGGCATGCTGTGCTCGGCGAGGGAGCTCGACCTCGGGACCGATCACGAAGGCATCATGGCGCTCGACGTGAACGTGAGCCCGGGGACGAAGTTCCTCGATGCCGTCGCCGTCGGTGACGTCCGGCTCGTGGTGGATGTACTGCCGAATCGTCCCGATCTCCTTTCGCACGAAGGATTGGCTCGCGAGATAGCGGCAGCCATCAGTGTCCCGTTGCGCGTGCCCGCGATTCCGGGTCATACCGATTCTCCTGGCCCAGCCGTCGGCAGGCAACCGCACGCGACTGTCATGGTTGAGGATGTCTCTGGATGCCCTCGCTACATGGCAGCCATCATCCGCGACGTAAAAATCGCGCCAAGCCCTTCGTGGCTTGCGGCGCGAGTGGAAGCAGTGGGTTCCCGCTCGATTAACAATGTCGTTGACGCAACGAATTACATGTTGCACGGATTCGGCCAGCCGATGCACGCCTTCGATCTTTCGCGGCTCGAAGGAAATCGGATCGTCGTTCGCCGCGCACGAAACGGTGAAAAGATCAGAACACTGGACGGCATCGAGCGCATCCTCGATCCCGAGATGACCGTCATCGCGGACGGCAGCAGCGCGCAGGCGATCGCGGGCGTAATCGGCGGAGAAGGCAGCGAGGTCACCGATGCGACAACGGACATTCTGCTCGAGGTTGCGTCGTTCGACGCGCGGCGAGTGCGTGCCACTCGCCGGAAGCTCGGCGTATCGAGCGATGCCAGCTATCGGTTCGAGCGGGGCGTCGACGCCCATGCGTGTTCCCGCCATCTCCGATACGCGATCGAGCTCATCACGGCGGTGGCCGGAGGCACGCTTGACGGCGACCCTGCGGATGTTTGCGCAACGCTTCCCATACCGCCCGTGATTCCGGTTCGCAGCCAGCGTATCGAGACACTGCTCGGTGAGGCGATCGATAGCGAAGAGATCGACCGGGAACTAACGTCGATCGGGTTCTCAGTCGCGACTGGCAAGCGCGACGATGGTATCTCAGTGACGCCACCGACATGGCGGAGCGACGTCGTCGCCGAGGTGGAGGTGATCGAGGAGGTCGCCCGCCTGCACGGATACGACAAGTTCTCCTCGGAGATCAGGCCGTTCCGACCAGGGAGCGTTCCAGATGCGCCGCTTCATCTTCTCTCGGCGCGTGTTCGGAATGCCTGTGTCGCGGCTGGACTGCTCGAGGTGCGCCCTCTCCCGTTCACCCGCAGCAACGACAAGCGCTCGCTGAAGGTCCGCAACCCACTGGCGGAGGACGAGGCATTTCTTCGACAGGACATTCTCGACACGCTCGCCCGGCGCGCGGAGCTCAACCTCGCGCATATGCAGCGCACGATTCGCCTCTTCGAGATTGGAGCGGTCTTTTTGAGTAACGAAGCGGGCAAGGGAGCGCTGCCCGACGAGCGAATTCATCTCGCGATACTAGTGCTGGGAGATCGACGTCCTCCGCACTTCACCGAGCCGCGTCCGCCCCACTACGACGAGTGGGATGCGAAAGGAATTGCCGAATCGCTCGGCGGGGCTGTGTTTCCCGGTCATGTGATATCGTGCGTGCCGGCGGAAGGCGACGCCCTTTGGACCATCACCGCAGCCGACGTGAAGGTCGGCATTGTTCGGCCCGTGCCTCTCGATGCACCTGCCTGGGCGGCTCCGGCATTCGGAATTGAAATCGACCTCGAGGCACTTTCCGCTTGGCCTGGCCGGATGTATTCGGCGTCTCCAGGCGCGGCTGATCGGCGCTCGGATGGGACCGTCGGCAAACGATCCGGCGACGCGGGTGCACGCGCTGCGCCAGCCGTATCTGCCCCCGCGCGTTTTTACACGCCGATTCCAGCCATGCCAGCGATGGATGTGGACATCGCCCTCATCGTTCCGGATCGGATCGATGCGGGGCAGGTGGAGCGTGTCATCCGCGAGGCGGCGGGAGAGCTACTCGAGCGGCTGGCGCTGTTCGACGAGTTCCGCGGCGCGGGGGTACCGGAGGGGTCGCGTAGTCTCGCCTGGCGATTGACGTTCAGACATCCGGAGCGCACACTACGCGAGCGCGAGATTCAGGGAAGAACGGAAAGGATCGTGAAAGCTCTAGAGGGAGAACTTGGCGTCAGACAGCGAACTGCCTGAATCGGAGGCCGCATTCGCGGACCTCGAAAAACTCGTCCATCATCTGGGCGATGAGCTGGCGTCTTTCCGAAGGCGCGCGCTGCAGGCCGAGGCGAGGGTGAAAGCGCTCGAGGCGTCGCCTGGAGCGACCCGTACCAGCCCGGAGCGAATCGAAAAGCTCGAGCGCGAGAATGCCAGCCTGAAGATGCGGCTCGAGACGGCCCGCGGACGCACCCGGCAGATGCTCGAGCGGGTTCGCTTTCTTCGCCAGCAGCACGAGACCGCCGCCCGATGACCTCCCGAAAGAATGTCGTGAAGGTCACGATACTTGGCGGCGAGTACACTCTCCGCACCGAGACCTCACCGGAGCACGCGCGTGCGGTAGCGGCTTATGTCGACGACACAATCTCAGAGACGATGCAAGGCAGCCAGATGGTCGAGAGCCACAAGGCGGCAATTCTTGCCGCTCTCCGCATCGCCGGCGAGCTTTTCGAGGCGCGGGATGAGGCGGCCCGCCTTACCACGTCGCTGCGCGAGCTGAGTGACGAAATCCGCCCCTGGCTCCCCCCCGCCAAGCGGCACGATTAATTTACCCCCAAGACACGCGACGACTTTTCGGCGCGATTAGGGGCCGCCTGTGGCGCTGCCGCGGGCCTACATAGATCAAGATGACTCAAACAGCGTGGCTTGCCGCGGCTGGCCTCATTCTTTTTGTGGTAGCCTGCGCGGCTTTTTTCTTTGTAGGGCGACGGTTAGGAAAAAAAGGCGAGACGGCCCGACAGGCAGACGCCAGATCCGGCGCTGAGCAGTCGGCGAAGCGCATCCTCGATGAGGCCGCCAGGGAGGCGGAATCGCTGCTCAAGACGGCAGTCCTCACCGGAAAGGAAGAGCTCATAGGGCTGCGCGAGGAATGGGAGCAGGAAGCCCGCAAGCGACGTGAGGAGATCGAGCGCGAGGAGCGCCGTGTCCAGGAACGGGAGTCGCTCCTCAACCGCAAGTACGAGCTCCTCGAGCAACGCGAGAAGGATGGCGCCAAGCAGGCCTCGGCGCTGACCGCGCGTCAGGAGGCAATGGCGGCACGCGAGCAAGAGCTCACCAGGCTCGTCGGTGAAGAGCGACGCCGGCTCGAGCAGCTTGCCGGCCTTACGGCTCAGGAAGCGAAAGCGGAGCTCATCCAACGTCTAGAGGACGAGGCGCAAGCTGATGCTGCGAACAGACTTCGCGACATTCGCGATACCGCGAAACGGAACGCCGACAGAGAGGCAAAAAAGATCATTGCCCTCGCAATTCAGCGCATTGCGGCCGAGCAGACCGCCGAGACGACGGTTTCCGCTGTGTCACTGCCAAATGACGAGATGAAAGGCCGCATCATCGGCCGGGAAGGCCGGAACATCCGCGCGTTCGAGCTCATAACGGGTGTCGACGTGATCATCGACGATACGCCTGACACAGTCGTCGTTTCCTGCTTCGACCCGGTGCGCCGCGAGGTCGCCCGGCTCTCACTCGAAAAGCTCGTTGCCGACGGCCGCATCCATCCTGGCCGAATCGAAGAGGTGGTCAGCAAGTCGCGCCAGGAGGTCGACGCGTCGATCATTGATACTGGAGAACGCGCCGCATACGCGAGCGGAGTTCACGGTCTCCATCCGGAGCTCATCAAGCTGATTGGACGAATGCGCTGGAGAACGAGCTACGGCCAGAATATTCTGTCGCATTCGCAGGAGGTTGCCTGGCTGGCCGGAATAATGGCCGCCGAGCTGGGCCTCGACGTCCCGATGGCGCGCCGCGGCGCACTCCTCCATGACATGGGGAAGGTGCTCACGCACGAGCACGAGGGCACACACGTGCAGCTGGGCGTCGAGATGGCGACTCGCTATGGCGAGCATCCTCTTGTCGTGAACTGCATCGCCGCTCACCATGACGATGTGCCGCATGAGAGCGAGATCTCCGTACTCGTTCAGGCGGCCGACGCAATCTCGGGCTCTCGGCCCGGCGCGCGCCGCGAAGCGTTCGAGACCTACGTGAAGCGTCTCGAGGGACTGGAGAGAATTGCTTCAGGCTATCGCGGTGTAGAAAAAGTGTTCGCAATCCAGGCGGGGCGTGAGGTTCGCGTCATCGTCACGCCTGACGACATCGAGGAAAACAGGATGCCGTCGCTCAGCGATGAGATCGCGCGTCGCATCGAGGCCGAGCTGCAGTACCCCGGCCAGATCAAGGTCGTCCTGATTCGCGAGACACGCTCGGTGGACTTTGCCCGCTAAGCTGATCGACGGAGTTGCAATTGCGCGCAGCGTGCGGGATCGCGTCGCGCGCGAAACAGCGGCGCTCAAATCACTCGGCATAACACCGGGTTTGGCGGTCATTCTCGTTGGCGATGATCCAGCGAGCGCTACGTACGTGCGGTCGAAGGGGTTGGCGAGCGAGGAGGCAGGAATACACAGCTCGGCGATCCGCCTTCCGGCGGAGACCACGCAGGCGGAGCTGCTCGCCCGGATCGACGAGCTCAACTTGAATGAGTCGATTCATGGCATCCTCGTCCAGATGCCGCTGCCGCCGCAGATCGATCCGGATGCAGTCATTCTTCGCGTCGACCCGGCGAAGGATGTCGATGGGTTTCATCCCGTGAATGTCGGGAAGCTGCTGATTGGCCAGCGCGACGGATTCGTCTCGTGTACCCCAGCCGGAGTCATCGAGCTCCTTCGCGCCGCTCACGTGGAGACAGCGGGGAAAGAGTGCGTCATCATCGGCCGGAGCATGATCGTGGGGAGGCCGATGGCTGCACTGCTCGTTCAGAACACCGAGCCCGGCAACTGCACGGTCACGGTCTGCCACAGTCGCACCCGAGACCTTCGCTCTCACACGCTGCGCGCGGAGATTCTCATTGTTGCAGCGGGGCGCGCGGGCCTCGTGACGGGTGACATGGTTCGTCCCGGCGCGGTTGTCGTGGACGTAGGGATGAACCGCATTCCCGACGCCTCAACGCGCTCGGGGTCCCGCCTCGTGGGCGACGTGGATTTCTCTTCCGTCCGCGAAGTCGCGTCGAAGATCACGCCCGTCCCCGGCGGAGTCGGACCGATGACGATTGCGATGCTGCTCTCGAACACGGTGCTGTCCGCATCTCGCTTTGCAGATGCGCGCACACACGCGGCTGGCCGAGGCACTCCCCAGGCAGCGGCGGTTCACGCATGAGACCTCGCCTCACCCCTGAAGATTTTGCGACCTCGATGCCGTTGCTGGGCTTTCCGAAGGCACCGCCAGGCTCGACGCGCGAGACCGCTATCTGCATCACCGATCTCAACAACTCGACGAAGCAGCTGGTCGAAGAAACCTTCGGGCACTTCTGGGTGAGAGGGGAAGTGAGCGATTTCAAGCGGCATCGGAACGGTCACTGGTACTTCAGCCTGCGCGATAAAACCGCGCAGATAAGCTGCGTGATCTGGTCCAGCGACCAGCGGCGCATGCCGGCGTCGCCCGATGACGGAATGCAGGTTATCGCTCTCGCCCAGTTGACAGTGTTTCCGGGCAGAGGCTCGCTCCAGCTCAGAGTCATTCGGATCGACGCGGACGGCGATGGACTCTGGAGGAAGGCGATCGCCGAGACCGTTGAGCGTCTCCGCGCCGATGGACTTCTGGAGAGGGAGCGGAAGCGTGCTCTCCCTCTCTATCCTCGCTGCCTCGCTGTCGTGACAAGCGCGAACGGCGCGGCTTTGCGCGACATTATCTCGGTGGCGACGCGGCGGCGTCCCGGAATCGAGATCGTCGTCGCCTGCGCCGCTGTTCAGGGCGATAGCGCGCCACGCGAGCTGCGTGCTGCGCTCTCGCGCGTGCGCAGATGGAAAGGCGTGGACGTGATGATCATCGGGCGCGGTGGAGGAGCGCGCGACGATCTGCGCGCGTTCAACGACGAATCAGTTGCTCGCGCAATTGCCGCCTGCGAGATGCCGGTCATCTCCGCAGTCGGTCACGAGATCGACACCACAGTGTGCGATCTCGTTGCGGATGTTCGCGCAGCGACACCTTCGGCAGCGGCGGAGCGCGCGGTGCCGGCGCTTGCCGACCTCGACGCTGCGCTTCGCGCTCGACGCGGCAAGCTCATTGCCGCACTCACCCATCGAACTTCATTTGCGCGTGCCGACGTGAGGACCACCGCGCGAGACCTGCGGACTGCGGCAGTCCGCATCGTCGACAAACGCCGGTCAGTGATGAGCGGAGCTGCCGGCCGCCTCAACGCCCTCAGTCCTCTCGCCACGCTCTCGCGCGGTTATGGGGTCGCTCGTCGCCCGGATGGCGAGGCGCTCACGAGCGCCACCCAGTTCGCGGCGGGAGAAAGCTTCAACCTCACTCTCCGTGACGGGGTTGTCGACGCGACGGTGGAGAATGTCCGGGCAAAAAGGGGGAACACGTGACGGGACGGGCCGCCGAGACGTATAATTGCGATCCCCATCCGATGTCCAGATGACCGCAGCACAGCCCATCTCAGAGTCAACCGTTGTCGGCGGCCGCTACAAGATCGAGCATGAGGTCGGTCGCGGCGGCATGGCCGTGGTCTATCGCGCGCACGACACGAGACACGACCGCCCGGTTGCGATCAAGGTCCTGCACCCCGAGGTCGCGGCCGCACTCGGCACGACGAGGTTCTTCCAGGAGATACGTCTCGCCGCGCGCCTGAATCACCCGCACATCATCACGCTGCACGACTCGGGCGAGACGGACGGCACGCTTTACTACGTGATGCCCTTCATCGACGGGGACAATCTCAGGGCAAGACTCGACAAGCAGGGAAGGCTTCCCGCCGACGAGGCTGTGGATCTCGCGCAGCAGATCGCGAGCGCCCTCGATTATGCGCACCGGCTCGGCGTCGTTCATCGCGACATAAAGCCGGAGAACGTGATGATCTACGAGGGTGAGGCGCTCGTCGCCGATTTTGGAATCGCGAAGGCGGTCAGCGTAGCCGGTGGGGCAAACCTCACCAATACCGGCTTCGCGATCGGAACGCCGGCCTACATGAGCCCCGAGCAGGCGGCGGGACAGACCGACCTCGATGGCCGCAGCGATGAATACAGCCTCGCATGCGTTTTGTACGAGATGCTCACCGGCGAGCCTCCGTTCACTGCGTCAACGCCCCAGGCGTTGATTGCGAAACGCTTTACCGATACGCCACGCCCGGTGAGCGCAATCGTTCCCGCAATTCCGGAATACGTTTCGGTCGCTGTTCGGCGAGCGTTGTCGCGCGACGCGAGCGATCGATTCCCGACCGCCGCCGATCTCTCCATTGCGCTCGAGCCGCAGCAAAAGAAAGTGGACGAGAAGCCGTCGATCGCGGTGCTTCCATTCAGCAACATGAGCACCGATCCTGAGAACGAGTTCTTCAGCGACGGAATTGCCGAGGAGATCATCAACGCGCTGACCAAGGTGCAGGCTCTCGAAGTCGTCTCGAGAACGTCTGCGTTCGCGTTCAAGGGAAAGAATCTCGACATGCGTGAGATCGGTCGGCAGCTCGGCGTGAAGACTCTTCTCGAAGGCAGCGTCCGGAAGGCGGGGAACAGGCTCCGCGTCACCGCTCAGGTCATCGACGTCGACACGGGCTATCATCTCTGGTCCGAGCGGTTCGACCGCGAGATGGCGGACGTGTTCGCTATTCAGGACGAGATCGCCGAGAACATCGTCAAAGCCTTGCGCGTCGTTCTCTCGAAGCGAGAGGAGTCTGCGATCAAGGCGGCGCGGACGAGCAATGTGCGCGCGTACGAGTATTACCTTCGCGGCCGTCATCTCTTTCATCAGTGGCGGCGGGAATCCTGGGACGGGGCCGACGACATGTTTCGTCGGGCGATTGCTCTCGATCCGGATTACGCCCTGGCGTACACGGGGCTCGCCGACTGCTCGGCGACCCGCTACATGTATTTCAGCGGCGGCGAGGAGGCACTGCAGCAGGCCGATGCGGCGAGCCGCCGCGCCGTCGACCTCGACCCCACCTTGGCCGAAGCCCACGCGGCGCGAGGCCTCGCGCTCTCGTGCCAGAAGCGTCTGGACGAAGCCGACCAGGAGCTCAAGCGCGCGATGGAGCTCGATCCGACTCTGTACGAGGCGCCCTACTATTACGGACGAATGCTTCAGATGCAGGGTCGCTTCGCTGAGGCTGCAGGCTACTTCGATCGCGCTGCCTCACTCCGCGAAGATGATTTTCAGGCTGCGGGACTGGCACACACTATTTATCGCGATCTTGGTCGCACCGAGGACATGATAAGAGCCGCAAAGCGGTGTGTCGACGCGGCAAGGCGCGAGATTGCGGTCAGTCCCGGTGATTCACGAGCGTTGCAGCTCGGAGCGCTCGCGCTGCATGACCTCGGCGACACTAAGCTGTCGAAGGAATGGGCTGATCGCGCGATCGAAGTGGACCCGAATGAGGTCAGCACGCTGTACAACATTGCCTGCCTGTTCTCCATTAGCGGCGACCAGGATCGGGCGTTGGACCTGCTCGAGCGGGCGGTCGATCTCGGGTGGTCACGTGCGGAGTGGCTGAAGGCTGACCCCGATTTCACCGCGGTCCGCGGCCATCCGCGTTATCTGGCGCTTCTCGAGCGGCTCGGCGGCTGAACCGAAAACGCTCTTCATGTTAAGCCTTTACAGGGGCCCGTAAGTCGGCTAAATTTCAAGGCTTACGAGGATTCAAAGACACCAGCGCGCATAGGCGCGCGGAGAGCACAGCACCAATGGCATTTCAGAAAACAGCTACCGTCGAAAAGTACCGTACACACGGCACCGACACCGGCTCGGCCCAGGTCCAGGTTGCGATTATCACCGAGAACATCAACTACCTGACCGACCACTTCCGGGCTCACGCGAAAGACCATCACAGTCGTCGCGGATTGCTCAAGATGGTCGGAAGACGTCGCCGCCTGCTGGATTACCTCAAGCGGACCGACCTCGAGAGCTATCGCAAGATCATCGCTGATCTTGGACTCCGTTACTAAGCTGATTGTCTGATTGTTCGCGCGCGGGAGCACGGTGCTTCCCGCGCGCTTTGTGTTCTCTACAAAAATGAAGGAAAGAAATGCAACGCATTGAACGCGACTTCGCGGGCAGGAAGCTCGTCATCGAGACGGGCCGCATGGCAAAGCAGGCATCAGGCTCTGCAGTAGTTCAGTTTGGCGAGACGATGGTTCTCGCAGCAGTGACGGTCAGCGACACCGAAAGTCCGCTCCCGTTTTTCCCACTTCTCGTCGAGTACCGTGACAAGGCCTACGCCGCCGGCAAGATTCCCGGCGGATTCATCAAGCGTGAAGGCCGGCCGCACGACTCCGAGATCCTCAAGGCCAGAATCATCGATCGCTCCATCCGGCCGCTGTTCCCCGATGGATTCAAGAACGAGGTTCAGGTCTTCATCTATGTAATCTCCGCCGACCAGCAGAACGACGCTGACGTGATCGCGCTGCTCGCTGCGTCGTTTGCCATCAACACGTCGAAGATCCCGTTCATGGGGCCGATCGCCGGTGTTCGAGTCGGACGCGTACAGGAGAACTGGATCCTCAATCCGACGTTTCAGCAGCTCCCGTACAGCGACATGGACATTGTTGTCGCGGGCTCGAACGACTCGATCATGATGGTCGAGGGCGGAGCGATCGAGGTTCCCGAAGCGGACATCCTCGAGGCGATCAGCGTGGCACACGGCGGCATCAAGGACTTGATCGCGATTCAGGAGGAGATGCTAAACAAGGGTCGCGCTGCCAAGATGCCCTGGACAAAGGCATCGTCCTCCGACGAGCTGGAGACACGCGTCAAGGCGCTCGCCGAGGGTCCCATCAGCTCCGCGATCAATCAGCCTGAGAAGCACACCCGCATCCAGTCGGTCGAGCGAGCCAAGAAGGACGTTGCGAAGGAGCTCATCGATGAGTTCCCCGAGAACAGCAAGGACATCGCGGCTCTCGTGGAAGACATCGAGTACAACACGCTCCGCTCGCAGGTTCTCGACAGCGGAAGGCGCGTCGACGGACGTGGCCCCAGGGACGTGCGTGAAATCACGATTGACTCGCAGGTGCTGCCGCGCGCGCACGGGTCGGCGCTGTTCACCCGCGGACAGACGCAGGCGCTCGTCGCCGTCACCCTCGGTACCGCGAACGATGTGCAGCGTCTCGACAGCATCGACGAGGCGGGCGAGTCGACGAAATCGTTCATGCTGCATTACAACTTCCCGCCTTTCTCGACAGGCGAAGTTCGGCCTATGCGCGGCACGAGCCGGCGTGAGATCGGACACGGAAATCTCGCCGAGCGGGCGCTGCAGAGCGTGCTGCCGCCCTTCGATGAATTTCCGTACACGATTCGGATCGTGTCCGACATTCTCGAGTCGAACGGATCATCGTCCATGGCATCCGTGTGCGGAGGGTCCCTGGCACTCTTCGACGCGGGAGTCCCGATTCGCGGTGCTGTTGCCGGCGTCGCGATGGGTCTCATCAAGGAAGGATCGAAGTACGCGATTCTCACTGACATTCTCGGTACCGAGGATCACCTTGGTGATATGGACTTCAAGGTCGCGGGCACCGAGACGGGTGTGACATCCATTCAGATGGACATCAAGATTCAGGGCCTCGCCCTCGGGATCATGGAAGAGGCGCTTGCCCAGGCCCGCGAAGGACGCCTTCACATTCTGAACGAGATGAAGAAAGCGCTGCCCGAGCCGCGCGCTGATCTCTCAGCTTTCGCGCCGCGGATCGTGACGCTCAGTATCAGCCCGGAGAAGATCGGTGAGCTGATCGGGCCCAAGGGAAAGACCATTCGAGGCATCCAGGAAGAGACCGGCGCCGAAATTACAGTGGACGATGCCGGCCTCGTGACGATTGCGGCAGTGGGCGGCGAAGCGATGGAGCGCGCACGGCAGATGATTCAGGCGCTTACAGCCGAGCCCGTCATCGGCGAGACCTACGAGGGCACGGTGAAGAGCACCACTGCATTTGGCGCATTCGTCGAGATCATGCCTGGCACCGAAGGTCTGGTCCACATCTCGGAGCTGAAGCATGGACGCACCGAGAAGACCGAAGACGTGGTCAAGAAGGGCGATCGAGTGAAGGTGAAGCTTCTCGAGCGCGACGAGCGCGGGCGTCTCCGGCTTTCGATGAAGGCCTTGCAGCCGAAGCCGGAAGGTGGCGCTTTCGGCGATGCCCCAGGCGATGTGTCGGGTGGCAGTACTGGAGGAGCCGGCGGGTCGCGGGCCGAACGTGGCACCGAGGAAACTGCCACGGGCGGCGATGACAACTACGCGCCATCCGAGGGCGAGGCGACAGCTGCCGTCGGTCAACGTGAGGATCGTCCCCGGCGACCCCGCGGCGGCCGCTCTCCGCGAAGCGGCGGAGGTCGCGGGCGAGAGTGACCGTTGTCGCGACGGACGATGTAACACTTCGCCGCACCGTTTTGCCGAACGGCTTGACCGTACTCTCGGAGCACATGCCGGGAGTACGGTCTGTTGCGTTGGGGGCCTGGGTACGTGCGGCGTCGCTCCACGAAACGCCCGCGACGATGGGGCTCTCGCATCTGCTGGAGCACATGGTCTTCAAAGGTACGGAGCACCGGTCGGCGAAAGAGCTCGCGGTAGCGCTCGAATCAGTTGGTGGATCGCTCGACGCCTACACGTCGCGCGAGCACACCGCCTATCAGGCCCGCGTCCTCGATGAGCACGTCACGATCGCTGCAGACGTGCTTGCAGATCTCATCTTCCGTCCACTTCTACGCCAGTCGGACCTCGATCTCGAGCGCAAGGTAGTGCTGGAGGAGATCAGCACTGTCGAGGACACTCCCGACGATCTGGTCTTCGAGTTGCACGGCGCCCAGCTGTGGGGCGAGCATCCCTACGGCTATCCGATACTGGGAACCCGCAAGACCGTTGGCTCGTTCACGACGAGCGACCTTCGCGCGCTTCACAATCGTGCTTATCATCCCGACCAGGTGGTCGTTGCGGCCTCGGGCAATGTCGAGCATGACGAGCTGATCTCGATTCTCGACGCGACCGGATGGGCAAGTGTTCCAGCCGGTGGGCAGTCGCGACTGCGAGCCATCCCGGCGACGCCGGTTCTTCCGTCGATCAATCATTTCCGGCGCAAGGGCGCTCAGACGCACATCGTCTTCGGCTCCGCGACTGTGCCACACGGTGATCCGCGGCGGTATGCACTCGCGCTCGTCAGCACGCTGCTCGGCGGCGGCATGAGCTCGCGTCTCTTCCAGCGCGTGCGCGAAGAGCTCGGACTCGCATATGCCATTTACAGCTTCCAGTCGTTCCATCACGATGCGGGAGTTCATGGAGTCTACGTCGGTACGGCACCCGAGACCGCCGCACTCGCGATCGATGCAATTCGCGATGAGCTCAACCGTGTCGCGTCGGAAGGAATTCCCGAAGAGGAGCTCGTCGCTGGCAAAAACCAGCTAAAGGGTCAGATTACACTGTCGCTGGAAAGCGTCTCGTCGCGCATGTACCGGGCTGCCGGTGTCGAGCTATACGACGAGGAGTTCCGTTCGCTCGATGAAGTTCTCTCATTGATTGAATCGATTGATAACGAGAGTGTCCTCGCGGTTTGCCGTGATTTCTTTGCGCCGGAACGACAGACGGTGGTGAGCCTGGGTCCGGACGCCGCCCCGCAATCTGTCTGACCACACAACGTCAACTCACCACCATCCAATGAAGATCGGCGTTCCCAAGGAGATCAAGACAAACGAGAATCGCATCGCGCTCGTTCCCGCCGGGGCGGAAGCTCTAGTGGCCGCCGGCCACGACGTGTTGATCCAGCATGGTGCAGGCGAGGGCAGCGGCTTTCCGGACGAGCTTTACACGAGCGTCGGAGCGCGCATTGCGCGCGACGGGCCCACCGTCTGGCGCGATTCGGACATGATAATGAAAGTGAAGGAGCCAATCCGCCGCGAATGGCCGCGAATGCGCGAAGGCCAGACGATCTTCACGTATTTCCATTTTGCCGCTGACGAGGCGCTGACTCGCGCGCACATGGACAGTGGCGCGACCTGCATTGCCTACGAGACGGTCGAGCTCTCAAACAGAGAGCTGCCGCTGCTCACTCCGATGTCCGAAGTTGCCGGGCGTATGGCCGTGCAGGAGGGCGCAAAGTATCTCGAGCGCCTCTACGGCGGGCGCGGCGTTCTGCTTGGCGGCGTGCCGGGGGTGGCTCCGGCAAAGGTCGTCATACTCGGCGGCGGTGTCGTGGGGATCAATGCAGCCAAGATGGCCGCCGGAATGGGGGCCAAGGTGACCGTTCTCGATCTCTCACTCGAGCGGCTCCGGTACCTGTCGGACGTGATGCCGGCGAACGTCACACTCATCTATTCCAATCGTCATAACATACTAGAGCAGATCTCGACGGCGGATCTGGTTGTGGGCGCTGTTCTGATTCCCGGCGCTGTCGCACCGCGTCTTATTCGTCGTGAGGATCTCAAGACGATGCAGCCGGGATCAGTGATAGTCGACGTCGCTATCGATCAGGGCGGATGCGTGGAGACCATACATGCCACGACCCACGAGAACCCGACGTATGAAGTGGATGGCGTTATCCACTACGGAGTGGCGAACATGCCTGGCGGAGTACCTCGCACGTCGACTCTCGCGCTCACGAATGCAACGTTTCCCTACGCGATGAAGCTGGCCAACCTCGGCTGGCAGGAGGCCCTTCGTGAAAGCGCACCACTGCGCAAGGGCCTGAACATCGTCGGCGGACAAGTGGTGTACCCGGCGGTTGCCGAGGCATTCGGTTTGCCTCTCGCAAGCGTCGATTCATATTTCACCTGAGACTAAATGCGCTGGCCCTTCTTCAAGGCGGGATCGCTCTTCCCCGCGAACGCGATCGCCGTAGACCTCGGCACCGCCAACACCCTTATCTACGTGAAGGGCGAAGGCATCGTTCTCAACGAGCCGTCGGTTGTCGCGCTCGACCGCGAGACCAAGAAGATCAAGGGCGTTGGCCTCGAAGCCAAGCGCATGCTGGGCCGCACGCCGGAAGGAGTCATTGCCGTCCGGCCGATGAAGGACGGCGTCATCGCGGACTTCGACGTCACCGAGAAGATGCTCCGATATTTTCTCGCGCTGATCATCGAGAATCACTTCTTCAAGGTGAAGCCTCGCGTGATCGTGTGCGTGCCCTCCGGAATTACCGAAGTGGAGAAGCGCGCGGTGCGTGACTCGGCTCTTGGTGCGGGCGCCAAAGAGGTATTCATGGTCGCCGAGCCCATGGCGGCTGCAATCGGCGTCGGACTCCCCGTGGAGACGCCAACCGGCAACATGGTTATCGACATCGGCGGGGGAACAACAGAAATTGCCGTCATCGCGCTGTCGGGAATCGTCAGCGACACGTCGATTCGCACCGGCGGCGACGAAATCGACATGGCGATCCTTCAGTCGATGCGAAAGAACTACAACCTCCTGATCGGAGAGTCCACCGCGGAGCAGGTGAAGATCCAGATTGGCTCCGCGTATCCGGTTGGCGAGGAGCGGGAGATGGAAGTGAGGGGTAGAGACCTGGTGTCGGGAATTCCGAAGAGCGTCAGGATACATTCCGCTGAGATCCGCGATGCGGTGCAGGAGCCGATTCAGCAGATTGTCGGCGCAGTGAGGCGGGCGCTGGAGATCACGCCTCCCGAGCTCGCTGCGGATATTGTCGACCGGGGTATAGTGATGACGGGTGGCGGCGCGCTGATTCGAGGTCTGGATGTGCTCTTGCAACAGGAGACTGGCCTGCCGATTCACGTGGACGAGGATCCGCTGACTTGTGTCGTCCGGGGCACCGGTCGCATTCTCGACGACGAGGAAAAATACTGGTCTGTACTAGCAACCTGAGGTTGCAGTGGCACGCGCAATACGAAGCAGCAGCAGTCGAATTGATCTGATAGTGCTCGGGACCTGCGCCCTGCTGGCTCTGGTAGCCCGCGGCCTTCCGCCGAACCTGCGAGATCCGGTGGCGACGTCGATGCGGCGCACATTTCTCGCGCCGCTCGTGATGCTGCAGGAGCGGGCCGAAGCAAGCCGACGCTCACTCCTGCTCGACAAGGAGCGCACGGCGATTCGCGACAGCGTCACTCTTCGCGCCATGCAGGTGAAGAGCCTCGAGGACGAAAACGAGCGCCTGCGCCAGCTGATCGGCCTTGGCTCTCGGCTCAGATGGGGATTCGTTCCCGCCGAGGCGATTCACGGTCGCGGAGTTCGCGACGTGACGACGATGACTCTT